>JBGCGI010000143.1:0-7737 GCA_045110715.1 Rubripirellula sp. | reverse complement strand
GGGTTGACGACTCCTTTCGACTCGATCAGCTCGGGACGAGATGTCACGTTGGTTACAGGTACAACGACACCGGGCGCTGATTTCGGAAATCGTTGGCTGGGCGGCTATGACTTGGGAGATGCCCCTGTGTCCTTCGGAACTCTTACTCAGGACATGGGGCCGGCACATCGTTTCGTCAGCGGGGTATCTTTGGGTTCCGGAATCGACCTAGAACTCGATGGCGATCCAGGCACAGGCAATTCCGACACGGATGCGGATGACGGAGTGACGTTCACTTCGCTGATCACTCCCGGAAACATTGCGTCGCTAGACGTGGAATTGAGTACCGGTGGTCATCTTGCATTCTGGATCGATTTCAATGCGAACAACAGCTTCGATATCGAAGAGCGTTTTCAAGTTGCTCTTCCCGCTGGCACGGACACGCTTTTCTACATCGTGCCTGCGACAGCTGTGATTGGACCGTCTGTAGCACGGTTCCGTTTTTCCACCAACGCGGCGGGCATCATCAGTCCGCTCGGTCTGGCTTCGGATGGTGAAGTCGAAGACTACGCTGTGGTGATTGAGGCGGACAACATTGATTTCGGAGACGCTCCGACGGCTGCTTTGGCTGGTGGTGGAACGTTCGTCAGTGATTACCCAACAAGGCTTGCCGATGACGGAGCCCGACACATCGCGTCAGGCCCATCGCTGGGCACCGGTCGCGATGTCGAAACGGTTGGCCTGACAAGTGCCGCTGCTAGCGGAGACGACATGGTCGGATCAGACGATGAAGACGGTGTGACCTTTGCAGGGACCGTGACTGCATCACAGTCCGCGCCGGCAATGGGTTCCGTGAATGTCAATCTCCAGAACGCTGACCCGCTATCGAACAAACTAGACGCTTGGATTGACTTCAATCGCGACGGAGATTGGAACGATCCGGGCGAGCAAATTTTTACGAACCTTGACTTGGACCACACCAACGGCGTCCAGAACCTTCAGTTCCTCATTCCGCAAGACAACGGAACGAACCTTTCCGAAGGATTGTCGTTCGCAAGGTTCCGAGTCAGCACGGCGGGCAATTTGGCAGTGACCGGCTTAGCAGCCGACGGTGAAGTCGAAGACTTGCCGGTGATGATCGGGATCACGGGGTTGGACTACGGGGACGCCCCAACTGCAGCAGTGGCCGGCGCCCCATTCGTTTCCGACTATCCAACGACGTTGGTACAAGATGGTGCGCGACACGCCAACGCGGGTGCTACTCTAGGGCCGAACCGCGATATCGAATCCACTCCAGACATCTCTTCGGCCACTGCGGAAGGAGACGACTCCGACGGATTGGACGATGAAGATGGCGTTTTCCTGGGGACGATCACTTCCACAACGTTGGCGAGTAACATTGGAACTGTTCGGATTGATCTGCAGAACGCTGATCCAACCAACAACTTCTTGAATGCTTGGATCGATTGGAATCGCGACGGCGATTGGGATGATGCCGATGAACAGATCCTAACGGATGCCGATCTGGGAACGATCAATGGAGTTCAGTTTCTAAACTACACCATTCCTCAAGACATTGGTCCGAATGTCGAAGACGGGACTTCCTATGCGCGTTTCCGCCTGAGTACAGCAACTGGGCTGGGCGTGACCGGTCCAGCCAGTGACGGCGAAGTCGAAGACCACTTGGTCACGATCGAGACCTTGGTCGGCGATTTAGGCGATGCACCGACTGCCGCGCAAGCCGGCGGTGGAACCTTCGTCAGTGACTATCCAACCTTGGTTGCAGATGATGGTGCACGACACGCCTTCGCCCCAACTGGCCCGATCTTGGGAAGTATCCTCGATATCGAACTCGACGGGCAACCTGCCGTCGATGCATTGGGAGACGATGTTGCCATCGTTGATGATGAGGATGGTACTGCAGCGCTCGTTCTGTCACCTCTATTCGCGTCGTACTTCGCCGACACTCCCACCTCTCTATCGCTGGACGTGAGTAGTGCGTCCGGTGCGTCCGGTTTGGTCAGCGCTTGGGTGGACTGGAATGCGGACGGTGATTGGAGCGATCCAGGCGAGCAAATTCTAACCGACGAACCAGTCGTCGTCGGCACGAACACATTGAATTACATCATCCCACAGGACACTGGTGACAACGTACGTACGGGTACCACGTATGCGCGTTTCCGCGTCAGCACCGACGCTGGATTGAGTTTCACCGGCGTTGCAAGCGACGGAGAAGTGGAAGACACACAGATTTTCGTTGGTGCCACTTCAGCGGACTTTGGCGATGCACCGACCGCGTTGCTTGCTGGTGCAGGCACGTTTGTCTCGGACTACCCCGTCACCATCGCCGACGACGGGGCTCGACACAATAACGTTGGCGCCAGTTTCGGCAGCATCGCCGACCTCGAAATAGATGGCGTTCCATCGGTCGATGCAGACTCCGACGATACCACTGGAACGGACGACGAAGATGGCGTTTTACTGTCGGATGCGATTGCCACAACATTGGCGTCCGCAGTGGGCACTGTGACCGTGGATCTGCAAAACGCGGATCCGGTCAACAATTTCGTCAATGCTTGGATCGACTGGAACCGCGACGGTGATTGGAATGACGCGGACGAACAAATCTTTACCGACTTTGACCTGGGGACAACCAACGGTATTCAGGTATTGAACTACACCATTCCGCAAGACGTTGGTGCAAACGTGGAGGAAGGAGTCTCCTACGCGAGGTTCCGGTTGAGCAATGCGACGGGAGTCGGTGTGACCGGAGCGGTTGATAACGGCGAAGTGGAAGATGTCGCTTTTCAGATCGTGAGTTTGGTAGGCGATCTGGGCGACGCACCAACTGCGGCTCAAGCTGGCGGTGGAACATTCGTCAGTGACTATCCGACCACCGTTGCCGACGATGGAGCCCGGCATGCGAACGTGCCAGGCGGCCCGACCTTGGGAAGTGGCTTTGACATCGAAGCCGACGGAACGCCTTCGGCGAACGCCGACGGTGACGGCGCCGACGAAGACGGAATCGTGTTGGCAGCCTCTTACACCGCGTCATCGTTGTTCACCCGACAGGGCACGATCACCGTCGATTTGCGAAACGCTGGTGCGACGAACATTTTGAATGGTTGGATCGACTGGAATCGTGATGGAGACTGGCTGGATCCAGGCGAACAGATTCTGACAGATGCAGACCTTGGTACCGTCGATGCTGTTCAGAACATCACTTTCAACATTCCTCCGAACAGTTCAGGAAACGTGGTCGATGGAACATCGTACGCGCGATTCCGTCTCAGCACCGTTGGTGGTCTGGGAGTGCAAGGGCCAGCGATCGACGGCGAAGTGGAGGATTATCAGGTTGAGATCCTGACTTCTGTTGGAGATTTTGGTGACGCGCCCACCGCAGCGATTGCGGGTGGCGGAACGTTTTTGTCTGACTATCCAACGACGCTGGCCGACAATGGAGCCGTTCACGATGCGTCCGGTGCAACACTGGGCGCCGTTCGCGACAGTGAGCTCGACGGACTTCCAAGCACTGGCCTTGGCGATGATCTTGACAATCAAGACGACGAAGACGGAATCAGCTTCAGTGGTTCGGTGATCGCAACCACCTTTGCCGATGAAAGCGGAACGGTATCCGTCGACCTTCAAAATGCCAGCGCAGTGGCCAACTTATTGGACGCCTGGATCGATTGGAATCGTGATGGCGACTGGCTCGACCCGAATGAGCAGATTCTGACCAGCTTTGATCTTGGGCTCGTCAATGGGACTCAGGCAGTCACGTTTGTGATTCCTCAGGATATGGGCGGAAACGTTGTGCCCGGTGTTTCGTATGCTCGCTTTCGATTGAGTGAAGGCGGCGGTCTGGGGCCCGACGGACAAGCAACCGACGGGGAAGTCGAGGACCATCAGATCCTGATCGAAAGTTTGATTGGTGATCTTGGTGACGCCCCGACTGCTGCCCAAAGTGGATTCGCGGCGAACTACCCCACCACCGTGGCTGACAATGGCGCCGTTCACGCAGGCATCGGGCCGCGTTTGGGATCACGAGATTTGGAAGCCGATGGATTGCCGGACGCCAATGCCACAGGCGACGACAGCGCGCTAGCGGATGACGAAGACGGCGTCACCTTCGGTACGTTTGTCGTCGATGCGTTGGCAGCAACGACGTTTGACATCACGGTTGATCTGCAAAACGCTGACGCTGCGTCGAACTTGTTGAACGCTTGGATCGACTGGAATCAAGATGGCGATTGGGACGATGCCGGCGAGCAAGTCGCGAACAACGCGGACCTGGGAACGGCCAACGGCTCCGTGACGGTCACATTGGACCTTCCTCAGGACACAGGTGCCAACGTGCTTGCGGGAACGACCTACGCTCGCTTCCGTGTCAACACCGGCGGTAGCCTGACTCCTGGAGGCGCGACCTTTGATGGTGAGGTCGAAGACTACGAAGTTCAGGTCGTGTCGACGTCCTACGATTATGGCGATGCGCCGGCTCCTTATCCAACACTTGCTGCCGACAGCGGAGCAAGACACACTGCCACCGGTCCACAATTGGGACCAGCGCGTGACGGTGAGTTTGACGGAACTCCTGATCCGATGGCTCTTGGTGATGACAACGCCGGAGACGATGAAGACGGTGTCATCATCACTGGCATTTTAACGGCATCAGGTTTGACTACCGCCAATTCCTCTTTGACGGTTCATCTTCAGAACGCCGACCCGGTCTCCAACTTGCTCAACGGATGGATTGACTGGAATCAGGATGGCGATTGGGATGATCCCGATGAGCAAGTCTTCACGGATCGGGACTTGGGGACGACCAACGGACCTGTTCCGCTGACGTTCGCGATCCCACAAGACGTCGGTACAAACGTTATCGAAGGCAATACGTTCGCTCGGTTCCGAGTCAGCACAGGCTCGACCAATGTGACAGGAAACGCAGCTGACGGTGAAGTCGAGGACTACCTGGTGCAAGTCGACAGCGACGCAGCAAGCGTCCTGAATCCGCTTGATCGAATCGCACCGCTGGGAAGTCTGATTGTTGGCAGTTTGAATAACACCGGGATCCTGACAGGCGCCGCCGACAACGACATGTTCACGGTTGATTTAGAAGGTGGCGAAACAGTATCGGGCCAACTTTCGGTAGAGCCAGGAGCAATCGCAACCTTGCAAATCCTTGGTGTTGCCGGCGCGATCGCGACCAGCCCCGCACCGGGTGAGCCTGCCGTCTTGCCACCGACGTTGATTCCAGGCGACGGAACGTTCACCGTGTTGGTTCGATCGACGATGGCTACGAACTACAACCTCGATTTCCTGCAGAACACTGCGTTGGAATCCTTGGTGGGCGATTCGGACGTCGGTAACGAGCTTGCCATTGATGACTCAGAGATCCTTCTGACCAATGATGTTTTGTTAGCGATTCCGTCGAGTCGCTACGCAGTTTTCGGATCGGCAACTGCTGGCGATGTTGATGTGTACGAACTTGATCTGACCGGTCGAGTTGGTGAATCGGTCGATGTTGTAATCGCAGGCCAAGCCAGCGTTGACTTCTCCAGCGAACTGCTGGAATTGCTTGCACCGGATGGAAGCGTTGTCGCCACTGGCGTCAACAATCCCGGCGGTCCCTTCGTCACGAACTACGACTTGGGCATCATTGACTTCATCGTCCCCAGCGACGGTGTTTACAGCATCCGTGTGACGTCTGCCGCGACCACCGGCGATTACGCCGTGGTGGTGACCGATTCGGTTGTGTTCGACACCGAGCCAAACGAGAACATTCCGAACACGCGAGATTTGTCGACGACCGACACGGCACTTGGCTTCCTAGATGCCACCACCGATGCACTCGATGTTTACACCGTGGACTTGGTGGAAGGGCAAGCGGTCACGATCGGCACCGCGACCCCGTTCGATGGCGCGACATCAGTGCCATTGAATGATCTGGACGTCGATTTGCAGGTGTTACTCAATGGCCAGATGATTGCGATGGCCAGCAACTCCAACCCCGATGGTAAGAACGCAGAAGTCACCTTCATCGCCCAAGTCGATGGCACCTACGAGATCCAAGTCAGTGCCGCTTCTGGACTCGGTGAGTACCTGCTATCGGTCGCGTTGCCAATACCAACGGTCTCGCTCAGTGTTGACAAACAGTTTTTGGCGGAGGGTGGGGATGTCGCCACCTTCACGGCCAAACTCTCCAACCTGTTTGACCGGGATGTCACGGTCGAGTTGATCTTCGGCGGAACCGCAACCATTGGGGTTACCAATGATTATCAGCGAAGTGCGCCGCGGATCGTGATTCCAGCGGGCGAGGAAAGCGGTGAAGTTCAAGTCATCACTCGATCGGACACGCAGTTAGAAGCGAACGAGACGATCGTGGTTGAGATCGACACGGTTAGCTTCGGAACGGAGTTGGAGACTCAAACCGCCACGACGACGATTCTGGATGACGAGTTTTTGACGCCGATCATTACCACGCCGGCTGCAAGCCCGAACAACTTGCAGTTCATTCCGATCAGCGTTGACTTTGGTGCGACTGTCAGCTCGTTCGACGAAACGGACCTGCTGGTCTCGAATTCATCGGTGATGGGTTTTGTTGATCAAGGCAACGGAGTGTTCTCGTTCTTCCTGGTACCGACCGGTGATTCAACGCTCACCTTGGACATTGCGATTGGGGCCGCATTGGATGCCGGCAACAAGCAAACACTTGGCGCCACGCGTTTCACAATCGATAGCGATCGAACTGGGCCAACGCCTTTGATCACAGGGCCTGCAAGCCCTCACAATGGCGACCCGTTCAGTGTCAACATTGACTTTGGCGAGCCCGTGTCGACTTTCCAGGCGACTGACATCGTTGTTGGCAATGGAAGCGTGACCAGCTTCACCAATCTTGGCAACGGTCAATTCTTGGTCACGATCGATGCGATTGCGGATGGCCCCGTGACCGTGAATGTTCCTGCTGGTTCGGTGACCGATGGAGTTGGCAATGACAATCCTGCTGCGAGTCAGTTCAACATTGTGATCGACACAGGATCACTTGGACCTGTTATCACAGGTCCTGCCGGGCCGTCCAATTTGGATCCATTCCTTGTCGACATTGACTTCGGAGAAACGTTTAACAACTTCGTGTTGGCTGACTTGAATGTCACCAACGGATCCGTTTTAGGACTCGTGGACAATGGAAATGGACTGTTCACCGCTCGCATTGACGCGAACGCAGACGGCAACGTCAGTGTTCGCGTTCCTGCGAATGTCGCAACGGATCTCGCTGGCAACAACAATGTCGTGTCCAACGTATTCAATCTGCTGGTCGACACCACCTCACCAACCATCTTTGGCACCACCGGTGTTACCGTCGAAGGAGACACCAAGGGCGGCGCAGACCCTAGCAATCCAGCGATCGCAGCGTTCCTGAGCAACCCGATCGCTTTTGACAATCTTGACCCGACGGTCCCTGTGACGCACGATGCGCCGCCGATTTTCCCCATCGGTGACACGGTCGTTACCTTCACGGCAGTGGATGACGCTGGCAACATTGGCACGGTGCTGGAAACAGTTTCGGTGATCGATACAACGGCGCCGGTGGGAACACCGCCTGCTGATACTTCGGTCGAAGGCGATACGACCGGAGGAGCATCCATTGCGAATGTGGACGTCGCAGCGTTCTTGGGAGGTCTTTCGGGAGTCGACGACATCGTGGACGCAACCCTGACGATCACGAACAACGCTCCTTCCGTTTTGCCAGTCGGCGATAAC
>JBGCGI010000142.1:0-10923 GCA_045110715.1 Rubripirellula sp. | reverse complement strand
CCGTGAAAGAAACAGCTTCGAACAATGATGAGCCTGAAGACGAATAGCTCAAGGTTGATCGATTGTTGCACGAGATGCCTGAGGCAACGGGCAAGCTGATTTCAAAACTTGCACGGGAACTTGCAGGTTTCCTGGCATCCTTCAAGGCTGCTAAGTCATAAGCAGGTTTGCGCTTGCGTAATCGTGATCAATGAGCTTCTCCTTGACCATGGCTTCCCAAATCTCGGCAGGCATCTTTTCGGTTGCCGCTGTTACCATCGCCTCGACCCGCTCGGGGCGACTTGTGCTGAGGGCAACGGATGTGATTCCTGGATGCGAGACGCCGAATGCGACGGCGACGTTGAATGGCTTTTGGTCATGTTCGGCGCACAGTTCCGTGAAGCGTTGGCGCCACAGAAGACGACTTGCGTCGACTGGATCGCTCGGATCAATCGGGCGATAGTTGTAGAAATCACTGCCGACAAGAAAGCCGCCTTGCATCACAGCTGAATTGATCACGGCGACCTTCCGGGAAGCCAATGATTGGATCAGCTGCACCAGTTCCGGTGGGTGATTCATGATCGTAAAGCTGTTCGCCATCATCACCCAGTCCAATTGGCAGTGGTCATCCAGTTCACGGATGGTCTGCCAATTCTTTGCTCCTAGCCCGACGGCTGCGACCTGGCCTGCATCCCGAAGTTCTTCCAGGGCTTTGTAGGCCCCAACGATGTCGGTCAGTCTCTGCTTGCGGTCGTCGAGATCCGTGGCAGCATCCAGATACTCGTCGGGGTCATGCACGCTGACCAGCTGCGGCGGATACTCGCCGAGCATTTTGCAACCGTCTTCGTGGCAGCGAAGGATGCCTTCGTAGCTGATGTCCTGCACGGCGTCGTGATGAATGTCTTTCCAAATGCCGAGTTCAAAGGTGGGTTCTGGCGTCGTCAGGGGCGTTCTTCGCCAAGCAAGCTTGTTGCTGATGATCACATCGGCGGGATCGATCTCCAAAGCAAGTAGCTCTCGCCGAATGACTTCCAATGACATGCCTGCCCCGTACTTGCCCGCGCTGTCAATAGCGACAGGCTTGGGCATGCATCGAAACCATTCGCGTATCAAGTCCGCTTTGGCGGTGTCTGACATCGCAACGAACATGTTTCCCAGCGCTGTCGCACCGAAAACAACTTTCGGGACTCGCAGTCCCGTGTTGCCAAAATCGCAGTGAAGGTTCATCTGAAAATCGGGCTTAGAGGCTTAGTTCGGCTTCGTGATCATCTTGGTCATAACGCAGCACGGATTTCACGTCGTAGGGGCTCAGCCTTTGCTCTCCCCCAAGTTGAACCAAGTGAATCAAGAACGAGCAGCCAACGATTTCTGCGTCGCATTTTTCTAACAGCCGGCAACAGGCTTCCATCGTGCCACCGGTGGCCAGCAAGTCGTCGACGATCAGGACCCGCTGGCCTGGCTTCACGCCGTCAACATGAATTTGCAGTTCATCGGTGCCATACTCCAATTCGTAGGCGAAGGAATGCATTTCGAACGGTAGTTTGCCTGGCTTGCGGATCGGAACAAAGCCTGCCCCCAACTGCATCGCCATGGGCGCTGCAAAAATGAATCCGCGTGCTTCGGCCGCCGCAACAATATCGATCTTTTGGCCCAAGTAGGGTGCCGCGAGTGCTTCGGCGGCAGCCTTGAGCGCCCCTGGGTCGGCCAACATTGGAGTGATGTCGCGAAACAAGATTCCCGGTTTGGGGTAATCAGGAATGTCACGTACGTAGCTATAGAGATCGACCATCAAATGACCATTTCAAGAGACAACATGGATGCGCAGCGAAGGCATCGATGCGCAGCGAATGGATAAAGCCTAACGGTGCCACCGCCGCATTTATAGTCCGGCAAGGACGCGTGAATCAAAACTCAATCGGTTCCCAGCAGTTGAGTTGAGCGATAGATTGACTGGATCGTTGGAAGCTCGTCCGCCTCCAAGAAAATCGATCTCGCGAGCAGACCACGTGAACCAAGCTGAACCTCTAGCGATTTCGGTCGGCGAACTCACCGGGCACATCAAAGCGATTCTGGAGGGAACGTTCCCGGCGATCTGGATTTCGGGAGAGATTTCGGATCTGTCGCGGCCCCGAAGCGGGCACCAGTACTTCACGATCAAAGACGACCACGCGCAGATTCGCGGCGTGATCTGGCGCAGCACCGCGATGCGAATGCAGCATCAGTTGCAGGACGGGGAAGCGGTCCTGTGCTTTGGCGATGTCGAGGTCTATGGCGCTCGCGGAACCTATCAGTTGGTTGTGCGTAAGGTCCAACCACAGGGCCAAGGTGCACTTCAGCTTGCCTTTCAAAAGCTGCAGGCGAAGCTGAACGCGGAAGGATTGTTTTCTGCAGACCGGAAACGCTCACTGCCATCCCATCCTCGTCGGATCGGATTGGTGACCAGTCCCAATGGCGCGGCCGTTCGCGATTTTTTGGAGGCGGCCGCCAACCGATGGCGGGGAGTCGAGATCGTTGTGATTCCAGTGCAAGTGCAGGGGCAGGGGGCAGCCCGGGCCATCGCTGACGGGATTGCAGCCGCCCAGCAGATGCCTTTGGACGTGCTGGTTGTTTCCCGAGGCGGTGGTAGCTTGGAAGATCTCTGGTGTTTCAATGAGGAATTGGTGGTCCGAGCAATCGCAGCTTCCGAGATTCCGACCGTTTCTGCAGTTGGACACGAGGTTGACGTGACGCTCTGCGACTTGGCCGCTGACGTCCGAGCACTGACGCCGACTGATGGAGCGACCAAGGTCATCCCCGACGGGCTGATGATGGATCGTCGCGTTTTGGAGCTAAAACAACGCCTGAATCGCTCCGTCTGGTCGATGATTCGCTCGCGAAAACTACATGTGGAGGGGCTCGAATCGCGTTCCATTCTACGCAAGCCTCACGAAGTCGTTCATCAGCGTGCTCGAGCCCTTGATGAACTGGATGCACGGGCGAGACGCGCTGTTCGGGCAAAAATGAAGCTTGGTCAGGCAAGCATTGCGACGCTGGCGGCATCGCTCACGGCGCTGTCGCCATTGGATGTGTTGGCCCGCGGTTTTAGCGTGACTTTTGATGCCAATGACCAAGCGATTCAGGACGCGGAAAACGTTGCTGTTGGTGATTCGATTCGCACGCGATTGGGGCAGGGTGAGCTCGAATCGGTTGTGAAAAGCGTGAAGGGGAAGACTGGGTAGGCTAGTGGCGTGCGATCATTTTGGTCCTGTTGTCGATCTGTCTGGTTTCAAAAATTTCTGATCGATTTTGCGGAAAGCCGAACGGGATCGATCTAGTTGCTGAACCTGTTTCCTCGTTATCGTTTCTTCGTTGTGATTGGCTTCTGGGCACAAGAGTCATTCACTCCTGCCGCCAACTGGAATGGGGCAAGGGTCTTTGCGAAGGCTGTTTCAGTTGGGGGCTTCTTTTTGCGCCAACTGAAACGCGTCCCAGATCAAATCGAGCTGACTCGCATCCGCAGCCCCATCGTAGGCAACGAAGCGAAAGCGGGAGACATAGGGGGATTTCGGTTCGATCGTGAAATCGCCCAATACCATCGGCGCGAAGCAGAAGTAGGCCAGGCTGGGATGCAACCGAACTGGCTGAGGTGAACGGAAGTTGCTCGGATGACTCATCGCGGCAATGCCGCACAATTCTCCCTCTCGCTTGCCGGTGATTGCAGCCCAGTTTGGACGGGTGTGATTTCCGTCAATCCGGCCTTTGCCCTCGCTCGTCAGCATCGTCCCAGCTTTTTTTGCCCACGCCTCAGGGCCGCGAACGCACATTCCGCCGTAGTGATACTCGGGAAGCAGCAATGGTTTTTCGGTCACGTTCGTCTGAGTCGACGTCAGGTCAAAAATGTGAACGTGTTCGGCGAGCGACGGATCGATTTTCATTGCGGGCACATGAACGATTTCCCAGGTCTCCTGAAGCACCACGACGGCCGGTTCAGAGACGTCGTCGCCATGCTGGAGACGCACGATGATGCGATCGTCGCTGGCTTGGACCGTTTCGATGTGTTCAACGTGACCGAGTTGGCTCTTTTGGTTCCAGAAATCGACCGCGTGCCCATCAAACTTTGCCTTGGTCCAGGCAAACATCAGTCCATGCTGATGCATGTGATCGGCGGGAAATCCATCAGTCACCACTCGCCCGCTCGGTGTGCGAAACGGATGAATGAAGCCGCTCCGGCCATAGTACGGCGCATCTTTGTCGGGTGACGGTACATAGTCTGCGTTGTAGGTCACAACGGTTTCGCCGTCCGACTTCAGGTGCAGCTTTCCCGCTTCCTGCGCGAATCCCGTGTTTGTTGGCAGGACGAGCAGTGTCGCGCAGCAGAGAATGAATGGTCGCCAAGCGCTCGAGCGCTGAGATTTTGCGTGACGCGAATGAGTCATTGGTTGTTTCCCGGTTTGTCTTCCGCAAGTAAGCGAGTCAAATGAATCTCTACGCTCTCGGCGAGAGCGTTGGGGTTGTATCCGCCTTCGAGTAGGCTGACCAAGCGGCCGTCGGAGTGGTTGTTTGCGACATCCATCACGATGTCGGTGAATGTTTCAAAGTCTTCGCTTTCCAGCTCAAGGGATCCAATCGGGTCGTTGATGTGGCTGTCGAAGCCGGCGCTGATCAAAATCAATTGAGGCCGGAAGCGATCGGCCAACTTTTCGACACCGTCACGAAAACGATCCAGTTGCATTTTACGCGATGTGCCGAATCGAATTGGCAGGTTCACCGTGAGGTCTTTGCCTGCGCCGACCCCGGTTTCGTCTGCATCACCGCTGCCAGGATAGAACGGGAAGCGGTGCATCGAAAGGAACGCGACGTTGGGATCGTCCCAAAAAGTGCCTTGCGTTCCGTTGCCGTGATGAACATCCCAGTCGACGATCATCACGCGATCCAAGCCAAGTTCTTCGATCGCAACGCGGGCACCGACTGCCACATTGTTGAACAAACAGAATCCCATCGGCTGGCTGTGCAACGCGTGGTGGCCTGGTGGCCGGACCATGCAAAAGGCTGTTTTGTCTTCACCGGCGACGACTCGCCGAACTGCATCACTGGCGGCACCGGCTGCGATCCGAGCTGCATCATAGGACTTTGCGCTGACGACGGTATCAGCCTCGATGCGCCCGCCACCCTGCTCAGCAAAGCTACGGACAGATTCGATGGTGTCGGTGGAGTGTACATGCCCAAGTTGCTGGAGGCTTGCTGGCTTCCAACTTGGTTTCGTGCACCGCGCGTCGACCTGATTCGTTTCAAGCCGTTGAAGAACCGCTTGCAGGCGGCCTTTGTTTTCTGGATGGGAACCCGTTTCGTGCTCAAGGAACACAGGATTGTAGTAGAGCAGAGTCATCGATGATTCCTGTTTCAAATTCTTTGACATGGCGGATGCAGATCGACTTGGGGTCTGTTTTCAAACCGCCCAATCGACCTCAGTTGCAACGCGTCTCCTTCAGTTTCGCCGTTGCGACCGTGCTAAGTTTTTGACGACTCAGCCGTCCTCCGCGATGATTGCGGACGACTTCCGGTCAGAATGCTAGAATGGTAGCTGATTTGCACGACACTAAATTCACTTCACCACAAAGTATCTTCCAGGATCGATGTCAGAACCCTCGTCCAATCCGGCTGAAAATGCCGAAGTTTGCATTGGTATCGACCTCGGTACGACCCATTCTCTCGTCAGCGTTTTTCGCGATGGCCAGCCAGAGCTGATTCGCAATGCGCACGATAGTACGATGACGCCTTCGGTCGTTGGCGTCTTGCCCAATGGTGAGGTGCTGGTCGGGCAAGCGGCCAAGGAATTGCGTGTCACGGACCCCGAATCATGCACGTGGTGTTTCAAACGCTACATGGGGCAGGATCGTCGCTTCAAACTTGGTAGCAAGGAATTCACGCCCCACGAACTCAGTAGTCTGGTGTTGCGTTCCTTGCGCATCGATGCGTCAGAAGCGATCGGTCGTGAAGTCACCGACGCGGTGATCACGGTGCCTGCTTATTTCAATGACCATGCACGTCAGGCGACGCGGTTGGCCGGCGAGATGGCTGGATTGAATGTGCGACGGATGATCAACGAACCAACTGCAGCCGCGCTGATGTACGGCTTTCACGATCGCGACGAGGAGAAGAACATTGTCGTGATCGATTTGGGTGGAGGAACCTTTGATGTGACGGTCATGGAAGTCTTCGAAGGAACGCTGGAAATTCGGGCGAGTGCCGGTGAGAGTTTGCTTGGTGGAGAAGACTTCACTGATCGGATCGTTTCAGAAGTCTTGTCCGCAGAGAATTCGCGATTGGAGTTGGCCGAACTGAACGACCCGCTCCGCGTAGCCCGCCTGCGTAGCGAGTGTGAAACCGCCAAACGCAAACTCGCGAGCGAACTTGAGGCCTCGATTCGTGTACCGGATGCAGATGGTTCATTCGGTGAGCGACCGAAGAAGTTTCGAATCGATCGCAAGGTTTTTGCCAGACTATGTGATCCGTTGATGCAACGAGTTGCTGCACCAATCGCGCGAGCCTTGCGAGATGCTGAAATCGAACCGCGGGCAATCGACGAGATCATTTTGGTTGGAGGGGCGACGCGCATGACGCTGTTGCAGTCCTTCATCGAGGAGTATTTCGGCAAGCCGGCAGTGATACGACACAGTCCAGACGAAGTCGTTGCGTTAGGGGCATCTATTCAAGCGGCGTTGATC
Source organism: Rubripirellula sp. (assembly GCA_045110715.1). Lineage (GTDB taxonomy): Bacteria > Planctomycetota > Planctomycetia > Pirellulales > Pirellulaceae > Rubripirellula. The sequence continues at coordinate 4,240 of JBGCGI010000142.1, read as the reverse complement.
GAGCAAGATGCCGCTGTTGACGACATGATCATGACCGACGTTTGCCCGTTCACGATGGGCGTCGAAGTCGTGCGTGAATTGGGTGGGCAAATGCGTGACGGATATTTTTCACCGGTACTGCATCGCAACAGTACGATCCCAATCAGCAAAGAGGAAGTTTTCAGCACGGTCGTGGCAAACCAACCGGCCGTGACAGTGAAGGTCTATCAAGGCGACGCTCGCAAGGTTTCAGACAATGTCTTGCTGGGCGAGTTGGAGGTCAGCCCTCTGCCGCCGGGACCTGCCGGTAGCCCGTTCTACATTCGCTTCACCTATGACATGAGTGGCGTGTTGGAAGTGGAAGCTTACGCACCAGGTGGGAAAAAGTATCGCACGATGTTGACCAGCCACGTGCAGGGACTCTCGCCGAAAGCGGTCGAAGCGGCGAAGCAGCGAATCAACGAAATGAAGTTCTATCCGCGAGAAGACTTGGCAAACCAACAGTTGGCTCGATTTGCAGAACGGATGCTGGGGGAACTGCACCCCATGCAACGACAGCAGCTTGACAGTGCTTTGGATGGATTTGAAGCGGCCTTGAATCGAGCGGAAAGAGCTGAGTTTGCCGCTGCCAAACAGCACTTGTTGATGTGTTTGTCTGCCTTGGGTTTAGATCCCGATGGTGAGCGGTCATGAAGCCGGAACCATCTGCGGGCTCGGCTATCGCCAAAGCCTACATTCGTGAAATGCTTGAGCTGAATCCGATGTGGGAGTCTGCGAAAATTGTGCGCAGACGTCGTGAATTGTGGATCGGAGACGAGGCTTCACCCGTTCGGCGAAGCGGCGCCTCGTCACTTGCCGCTGCCATGGGAGCAGCGGCGCCCGACGTAGACGAGCAAGCCGACCTGCGACGGGAGCAGCGGGCGCATCGCTGCTTAGAGAAGCTTCAAGCCGAGTTCTATCAGATTCCAAAAAAGAAGTTGGATGAATACATCCGCTTTTTACAGCACGAGCGATTGCCAGAGTTTTCGGCGAAGGCCAAACGCTTGGCTGCGGTTGCAACAGTGCGTGATGAGTTGTTGCAGGTTGAGCAGGAAACGTCCGACCCAAAATTTACGTACTCATTGTTGCAATGTCTGGTCTGTCCGGCTTCTCAGGCCGGTTCGCTGAAGGAGCTGTACATCGAATCGATCATTGCAGAAGGCAGAGTCAAAGCGGGCTGCAGAATGGTCCGCGCATTTGTTGAGCGTCATCCGGCGATCTATCAGCTGGAACGTGATTGGTTCAACCTGTTTCTCGATAAGTCCAATCAAAGGCTTTGGGCGAAGCGTCGTTCGCTATTGAGTCGGTTGTGGGCAGACGCAAGGCAGCATTATGTTCTCGTAGCAGTCGTTTGCGTCTTTGTTGTGAGTCCAACGTTGCGTTACATCAGTCGCGAGGATCGCAAAGCCAGGCAAACGCCTACGACGTCTCAAGAGCAGCTGCTGAAGATTGAAGATCTTTACTCAACAGAAGATGTGCAGCGTGGAATGAAAGCCCTCGAAGCGATACAGAAAAGGAATCAAGCCGAGAAAGTCTCGCCATCACAAGTCGATCCCTTCATCGAAGCAACTCCTTCGCAGCCACCTGCGGCGGATGATCCAGCCTCAGTCCCGGATGATTGGAAAGCAGAGGAAGCAGAGAATCCATTCAAAGTCGTGCCATCCTTCGAAGGAATGGAGCGTTGAGCGACCTGAGTCGATTGCCGCATGATCCCGTTGGCTTCTTTGAGCTCTCCGAACCTTACGATCGGCGAGACTTAAAGCGCGCTTATGGCAAGGCCATTCGGAAATACAAGCCAGAGACTCACCCCCAAGAGTTTCAGCTTGTCCGCGACGCCTATGAGCGACTGGAGAGGCAGCTAAGGTACGGGCAGAAACAATCGCAACGTGCTGAAGCGGCCGATGCCTGGGCGCCTCCTAGCGAGGGTCCGGCGAAAGACCAGGCCGTGCCGGCATCGAACAGGCAGCGTGCGCGACCGTCAGCTCCAAAAGCAGAGCTGAGTGTACGCGAATTGGCGCTGATCGATCCGTCAGCCGCTCTTAAGAAAGTTCAGGCCAAAACTCGCCGAACTGCACAGGACTTTTACTTGTCGGCCATTTTGATCGACGCCACAAACGAACGGGCGACTGCAAAATACTTGGGGGAACTGATCGAAGGCTTGGTTGTTTTCCCAGACGATCCTGGACTGATCTCGCTGGCGACAGAATACTTGCGGACCGAAGTGCCTGATTCCATGGCTGCTAAGATCGTTGAGTTTGTGTCGCAGAAGCTGCGCACGCCGCTGTTCTACATGCTGACGGAAGCGTTGTGGTTGCGGATGGTCAACGAGATGCCTTTCGATCAATTCTCAGGATTGCTTTTGAAGTGCGAGAAGCAAATTGCCCAGACGCAACCGATCACGAAGCGTACATTTTACTTGCGGTTGTTGCGCACGGTGATTTGGGTTGCTCCTCATTCGTGGGTCAATGGAACCTTGAAGGAGATCGAGTCGCATTCGGCCGGCATGGAGCAGGGCACTGAATTTGAGCTCGAGTTCTTGTCGGAGATCCAGCAAGTCAGGCAAGCCAGCCAAACGCACAGCGATCCGGTCCGCGCGAAGTTGTTGAAAGCCTTGTGTCTGACGTGCCAGCCTGATGAACCAACTGCCATTGCGCAGGTCAACGAATTGCTTTCGGAACTGGGGCGTGATTCGACAGCCGTTCAAGCGGCCTTTCCTATCAACGAAACACTGGACCCCAACGGCGACGAAATTTGGATTTCGCTGGTGCTGAAAATGGTTTTCCAGCTCGAGTCCTATGCTTGGGATAACGAGGAGATCTCCCGCGATCGAATCTACACCCAGATCGTTGAGTTGCTTCAGGACCTCCAGCCGACGAGCACAAAAGTTCTTGCCGGAGTCGATCGAGGAAAATTGCGTTACAGTCAGATGCCAATGATTGCTTGGATGACGGCTGGGACCGTCGTCGGTGCAATACCGATTTGTGGCCTCGCGTTCATGTTGATCAACGAGGAAGCGATCGGTCTTTGGATCATTGCGCTGGTCATTCTATTGTTCGTCGGCCTGCTGATGAGCTTTTCTTACTGGCTGTTCCCCAAGTACCTACAAAGCCGAATGGAGAAATATCAGCACCGGCAATTGATGAGAGACTACGCGAGGCTTTGGCGTAGCCGTTTGTTTCGATTCGCTCAATCGAATCACGAAAACATCAATGTTCATACAGTTCGAATTGATGCGGTTGGATCCAAAACGGGAAACGTCAACCTCAGCGACACAGTCAAGCATTTTGTGCACCACGACGCAGGACTGTGTGTCTACGCAGCACTCCGCACCGTGATGCGGTGATGGATTCGACTTTCCGATTCAACTGCTGCTCGATTCTTCTGCCTCCCAGTTGAGTTCTGATCAACCGGAACCGCGTGCCGCCAACAGCCGGGGCTGATTTACAGTTCTTTGACGCGGAGGTTGCGGAATTCGACTCGGCTTCCGTGGCCTAGCAATCCAAGGTGGCCGGACTTTCGTGAAAGACCCGGATGCTTTGTCTTCACGCTCGGATCTTGAATCGCGTCAACGTCCACATCCAGAATCGGAACGTCGTTCACGAGCACCGTGTAGCGACTGCCCACGCACCGGATCTCCTGCCGATTCCAGTGACCAGCCTCGTGCAGGGCTCCACGCCGGGCGGCTGCGACATCGTATAGCGACCCGTGGTACTGAGTGGGTTTTAGTTTTTTGGGGTACCCGCGATTGTCCAAGAGTTGAATTTCGTTGCCGTGATACGCGGGCTTCTCATCAACCAGTGGCGAACGAACTGCGATGCCATTGTTCGCACCGGCCTCCATGCGGAACTCGAAGACAAAGCTGAAGTCATCGTATTCTTGCTCGGTGAACACATAGCCGCCGCCGTCAGCGGGGCAAACCAATGCACCGTCTTCCACTTTGTACCCACCACGTTCCTGGCGTCTCAATTGCCAGCCGTCTAAATCTATCCCGTTGAAGATCGATTGGTAGCCGCGTGGGTCGTCGACGCTGGCCTGCCGACTGCTGACGGAATCGGGTTCGCCTGGCATCGGAAGTTGGTGCCGGACGAGCCATTGGTCGTCGGTTTTCTCACGCCATTTGTCCGGTTTCTCGGAAAGTTCGGTGCGAGTCTGCTGTTGCTCGGAGAGTTCGGCGAGGTTCATGATCTCGTCCGGATCTGTCTGCAAATCATACAGCTCAATC
>JBGCGI010000141.1:0-16738 GCA_045110715.1 Rubripirellula sp. | reverse complement strand
TGATGGCCGAGCACATTCACGATCCCCTGTTGATCGAAATGCTGATTTGCCCGCTGATGTGGTATGGCAACGCACGTGAGAACGACATGGACTTTGGTCAGTTCTGCATCATGTTCCGTGCTTGCTACCTCGAGGGCTTCGGGCGTCCGTTCAAAGGCGTACGCGTGATTCTTAAGAACTTGGTGCGGCGTTTTCGTGGACTTGGAGGGGAGCTGAAACTTCGCAGCGGTGTCTCACAAATCCACACCGAGAACGGTCGCGCCTGTGGTGTTGTCTTGGACGATGGCACCGAGTTAACGGGAAAGCGAATCCTGTCCTCCGCTGGCAACGTCGAAACACTTCGAATGTGCGACGACATCACCGAAGTGGATGTTGCCAAAGCAGGCAAGCTGTCCTTCATCGAATCGATTTCCATTCTTGATCGCAAACCTGTCGATTTCGGATTCGATCGCACGATTGTGTTTTACAACGATAGCCATCGATTCCATTGGGAGATGCCCGAGGGCGCGCTGTGCGATACTCGCACCGGCGTGATTTGCTCACCCAACAACTACATTTACGATCCCGACGAGGGTGACTTGCCCGACGGAGTCGTTCGGATCACAACACTGGCGAATCATGATCGTTGGTGCGATCTACCCGACGAGAAGTATCAGGCAGCCAAAGTCGCTCAGTACGACAATTCCGTCGAGGCATCCGTTCGCTTCATGCCAGACTTCCGGCGGTACGTTGTTGACACTGATGTTTTCACACCCAAAACGATTCGTCGTTTCACATGGCATGACAACGGAGCCGTCTACGGCGCGCCAGACAAACAACTCGATGGCACCACTCACCTGCCCAACTTGTTCCTCTGTGGAACCGACCAGGGATTTGTTGGGATCGTAGGAGCCATCGTCAGTGGCATCAGCATGGCAAATCGCCACTGTTTGCGGGCTGATGGCTAGGCTTCAGCGACTCTCTCCTTTCATCCATCCAAACGCATGTCACGAATTCAATCTGGAAACGCGGAGCTCGATCAACTTCTTGGTGGTGGTTTGCTGCCGGGAACACTGACTGTGGTGATGGGCGCGACGGGAATCGGCAAGACTCAGCTGGGAATTTCGTTCGCCAATCAGGGGCGTGCGCAGGAGGGTGAAGCCGGAATCCTGTTCGATTTGACTTCGCGAGGCGACTCACAAAACCATGCGGACTATGCCAAACGGTTGTTCGACTGGCAGCTTTCCGATCAGCCACCTGGCCAGCAAGTGTTGCTCGACAACATTTGGAATCGTCAACTGACTCGGCGAGACTACATGCACATTTTCCGACGCAGCGGAAAGCGTGTGACTTCGGCGGACATGGATTCCGAACAGTGGCGTGAGTGGAAATACGAGCAAGCCAAGAAGCTGGACCAAGCAATCGCGTTCTTCTACGGGAACTTTGTCCACGGAGTGCGCCGCTGCGTGATCGACGGGGTCGAGCCTGCGACCAAGGCAGCAGAATCAATCCAGCTGGAAATGTTCGAGTACATCTACCATCAAATTTTGCACAAAGAACACGATTGGGTGGCCCGCGATCTATTTCGCGTTTGCTTCCGTGAACATCGGGAACAGATTGAAAAACATGCCTATCGCCACGACGATCTCGCCTGCCTGCTGCTTTATACCAGTCACGAAGTGATGCTGGACGATTTGATCACCCGTCCGATCGAGAGCGGTGACACGCTGTCGAATGCGAACACGATCATTCTGATGGGTAAGACTCGCGAGGGAAACAAGATGGGGCGTGCTTTGCACGTCGCCAAGCACCGTGGCAGTGCTTGTGATGAATCGATCGTGCCATTCGAGATCCAAGAAGCAGGACTTTGCATCCATGCCTGACATCGAACAGTTCCTCGCTGCAACGACCTTTGGTGTTGCCGGTGCATCCTCCAACCGCGAAAAGTATGGCAACAAAGTGCTGCGATCCTACTTGCAGAATGACCGCACAGCGATCCCGATTCATCCCACCGAGACGATGGTCGAAGAGCAACAAGCGTATCCAGATCTGGCCAGTGCGCCAGCGATCGAGAGCTTGTCTATCATCACGCCACCTGCCGTCACCGAGAAGATCGTGGCTCAAGCCATCGAAGCGGGCGTCAAGCACGTGTGGATGCAACCTGGCGCCGAAAGTGAAACTGCGATCGAAGCCGCGCGAGGAGCAGGGATGACCGTCATCGCAGGAGGCCCTTGCCTGCTGGTGGTGCTAGGTTACCGAGAGTAGCTCACTCTCCCACCGCGTTGCCGGCAAGTTTCTTACAGTTTTTGTCTCTGCGTGCGATTTGCGTTATGTTGACCGTTTCCTGATTCCCTGTTCTGGATTCACGATGATCGAGTCAACCTTTCGGCAAAAGCACAACTCGCTGACTCGTCGATACTTTCTCCGCTTGGCAGCCCTAAGTACGGCTGCGTTGACGACGACGTCCAACGGCGATGAGACCCCAAAACGTTTATCGCTCGAGTCTGCGTTGGATGACTTGGAGTCCTACCTGACGCGTGACGAAGACTTTCAAGACGTCTCGCGTGGGAAACCGAAACCACATCGTCTGACCGATCAGCAGAAGCATGATGCGGGAATGACGAAGGAAACTTGGCGGCTGGAAGTGATCTCGGATCCGGAGCATCCTGCGAACATCCAGACCCCGCTGACAAAAGAATCCGGTACGGCACTCGACTGGGATGGTCTGCAGCAACTGGCCAAAACGAAAGCAGTCCGGTTCCCCAAGGTGATGACCTGCCTGAATATCGGCTGCCCATTGGGGATGGGAATCTGGGAGGGAGTCCCCCTGCGTGATGTGGTTTGGATGACCAATCCAACAGCGGATTTAAGACGCGTATTCTACAGCGGCTATCACAACGACGATCCGAAGCAGATTTTCCGCAGCTCCCTTCCCATCGGGCGCGTGCTGGAGGATCCGACTGGTTTGCCGCCAGTCATCCTGTGTTACAAGCTGAACGGCGACTGGCTCAGTAGCGAACGAGGTGGACCGGTCAGGATCGTCGTTCCGGAGGCCTACGGGTTCAAATCGGTCAAATGGATCAATCGGCTCGTGTTAAGCAACCTTTTTCATGCCAACGACACATACGCCGAGAAGAACAACGACATCGACAGCCCCTTGAAAACGTTTGCCGCAACGATCTTCGTGCCTGATGAACTAGCTGCGGATCAGCCGATCCCAATCACTGGCTACGCACAGGCTGGGATTGCGGGGCTGTCCAAAGTACAGACGCTGATCTATCCCTTCGATCAACGCCCGGAAGCGGAAGATCCAAATCTCACTCGCGGCGAATGGCGTGATGCTGATATCTTAGGCGTGCCTGATGAGTGGGGAGGCGACTTGCCAGAAAATCGAATCCCAACTCCCACGCATGGCTTTGACGAGGATGGAAAACCATCGAGCTGGCCGATGCGATTGAGCAAAGCTCATTGGGCGACCCTGTTGCCGGGATTGCCACCTGGCAAATACAAACTGAGATGTCGAACGATTGACCAGAACGGACAGGCTCAACCGATGCCGCGTCCCTTTGCCAAATCGGGCCGGACTGCCATCGAGCAACGTGTGTTCGTCGTCAAGCCAACGTGAAATCAAACGGATTCTGATGCCAAACCAACCACGCATGCGACGGACCGCAAAGACCGGAGCGGTGCCTCATCGGCTCGCCAAGAACAAGCGAGTGTTGGAGCCACGTGACCCAGCCGTGCTAAGCAGGCTGGCCGAGGAAGTCACATCGCGTACTTTCCCGCGGGATCAGATTGACAAGTGGCAGCGTGAGATTCACACACTGACGATGCAGTTGAGTCGCTCGATCACACGCCCAAACTTCGACCGGGTGGGTCGCGACGACTTGGTGCGCATGATTCGGATGTACGACGAGCGTTTCTTCGATGGGAAGATACTGCCTGCGGCGGAAGCAGAGAAACTGAGCTTCGGCCTTTCCTCCCGGATGACTCGGATCGCAGGAAAGTTGGTCACGCACTACCCCCAAGGCAATCACGAAGGCAGCCGAGAATTCGAGCTCGTCTTGTCGTCGACGCTGCTGTTTCAGACCTTCGAGGATACCAATCGATCGGTTGAGGTAACCGGACGGCAGTGTCGGGATCGCTTGGAAGCGATGCAACGAGTTGCCGAGCATGAACTGGTTCATCTGGTCGAAATGCTGATTTGGAATGATGGGAACTGCAGTGAATCCCGGTTTCAATCGATCGCAAAACGTTACTTCGCGCATACCGATTACCGGCACGACTTGATCACGCAGCGCGAACGCGCTTTGATGAAGTTCAACATTCGTGTTGGCGATCTCGTTCAGTTCCCCCACGATGGCCACGCTCTGACAGGCCGGGTCAATCGGATCACGCGCCGGGCAACCATCCTGGTCCCCAGCCCCAAGGGGGAGCCGTTTAGCGACGGTGGCCGGTATCTGAAGTTTTACGTCCCGCTAGAAAAGCTGAAGCGACTTCCCAAGTGATCCTCAGCGGAGCCTGTGATCGCTATATTGTCAGGCATGCTTCCAACAAACACACTCGGCCGCACAGGTCTCCGCGTCACACAACTTGGTTATGGGAGCATGGGGCTGCGGGGGCCAAGAACGTGGGGCATCCGCGTCGTGGAAGATGCTGACGCGGATCGCTTCCTAAATCGCGTTCTGGACGTCGGCATCAACTTCATCGATACCGCTCCGGATTACGGAATCAGCGAAGAACGGATCGGGCGGTTCATCAGTTCTCGGCGAAAAGAGTTCACGCTGGCGACCAAGTGCGGCTGCGTCTACACGCAACACAAAGACCACCTGGAGATCGATCATCACTGGGACCGCGATGTGGTTGCCAGAAATCTTGAGGTGAGCCTGGATCGATTGCAAACCGATCATGTCGACTTGCTGCAATTCCACGGAGGCGACGCCGAGACATTGCAGCGGTCTGGTTTGATCGACCAATTGATCGAGCTTCGTGACGCAGGCATGATTCGGTTCATCGGCGTCTCCAGCAAGCTTCCCAACCTTTCGGAGCTGATCAAGCTGGACGTGTTCGACACGTTTCAGATTCCCTATTCCTGTTTGGCACCGGAACACACGGAGTCGATCGAGCGGGCAGCGGCAAACGGCGCTGGAATCATCATTCGCGGTGGAGTGGCGCAAGGCGGTCCCGATGCAGAAATCCAACGTCCGGCGCTGAACGAAGTTTGGGAACACGCCAAGTTGAATGAACTCTTGCCTGTCGGCATGTCGCGTGCCGAGATGATTCTGCGGTACACGCTATCGCATCCCAATTGTCACACCACGATTGTCGGGACCTGCAACGAGGCACATCTGGACGAGAACGTCTCGGCGGCAAAGTCCGGGCCACTTCCTGCAGAGCTGTATCGCGAGATCGGACGACGAGTTCACGAGTTGGACAACACAAAATGACGAAGCGAAAGATTGTGTGCCTGTGTGGTTCCACGGCGGCCTACGAGAACTACGTGGAGGCCAACTTACAGGAAACGCTGCGAGGCAACATCGTCTTGTCAGTGGGCGTGTTCGGCCATCGAGCAGCCGAGGTTCACGGACGCCAGATCGATCTCGATCAGCACAAGGAAGATTTGGATAAGTTGCACCATGACAAGGTCGCGATGGCAGACGAAGTTCTGATCGTAGGCCGAGTCGGGTCAAGCACTCAGAAGGAAATTGAATTAGCTGGCGAGCTGGGAATTCCCGTTCGCTACTTTGATCCCGACGTCTGACTCGCCTGTGACGCCTCGATAGATTCGGCCACGGCCCCTCAACGCTACTCATCACATCAAGCATGCCCATGATACGCTCCCGCAAACTCCCATTGCGTCGCTTCGAGCGTTTGGAGAAGCGTGAATTGCTGGCGGTCGACTTTCAGTTCACCTATGCGGGCCCGATTGGATCAGGAATCGGATTCGAGGACGCAACGAACGGTCAGGCTCGGCGCGATGCGTTGGAATCGGCCGCAGATCAGTTTGGCCAGTGGTTCGATCACACAGCGACGATCCAGTTGAGCGTCGAATCGGAAGAGAACATCAATTCCGATACCATCGCATCGGCGTTCTCCGAAGGCGCAGAAGTTGGCTTGGATGAGGCCGGGTTTGGAATTGCGGAGGTCGTGCGTCGCAAGGTCATCGACGGCGTTGACCTCAACGGCAACGCGACAGACGGCGGTGTGTCGGTCAATTGGGCGATCGACTGGTACCTGGGCGCGGATCCAGCCGGCGCTTCAGCAGATCAAGAAGATTTCTTCGGCACGATCTTTCACGAGATTGCTCATACGTTCGGCTTTGCCTCCGATGTCGACGTGAGTGGTGAAGACGCCTTCGGAACCCCTGTGGGCGAACCAGGAGTCTGGGCGCGATTCGATCGCTTTTTGACCAATTCGCAGGGACAGCTGATCATCGATGGGACCAGCTTCGCGCTCAATGGACCACGCTGGGATGCGGCCAAGGTTGGAGGCGCCAGTCCGTCAAACGGGCTGTTCTTTAGCGGCCCAAATGCCATTGCCGCCAATGCTGGGCAGCCAATCGGCCTGTTTTCACCAACGGTGTTTAGCGAAGGCAGCAGCGGCAGTCACCTGGACGACGAAAACCCACAATTTGACTTGGCGTTGATGCGATCTGCAGGACTGGGAGGCGTTCCTGCGCCGCGCACCTTGGCGACAATCGAAAAAGCGATCTTTGTTGATCTCGGTTACACGCTGACCACACCAGCAATCGTTGTGGCAGAGACCGAGAACGCAACGATCGTTTCGGAGACGGGAACGACGGATACGATCGAGGTGAGTCTTTCGACGGCACCCAACGCAGACGTGATCCTTGAGATCGCGGGCGACGCGACGGAAGTTTCCGCTGCTCCGATCAGGCTCACTTTCACCCCGTTTGACTGGCACGTCAAACAAGCGGTCACGTTGACCGGAGTTGACGACAGCGATGACGATGGCGACATCCTGTCGACTTTGACGATCTCCGTCATCGAGGCAGACAGCAGCGACGAGTTTGACGGTGCTGCAGATCAAACCGTTGTTGTCACCACATTGGACGACGATGCATTCGCGCCTGCAAGCTTGATCGTCGGTGAGTCTGGTGACGTGACCCGCGTCACCGAGAGGGGAACCGTCGACGTCGTGACAGTAGCCCTCAGTCGCCAGCCAAGTTCGGGCGTGACCGTCCTTGTGCAAGCTGACGACCCAACCGAGGCGACGCTTGATGTTACCCAGGTCGCTTTCACGGTCGACAACTGGAACCTTCCGCAGTTGATCGTGGTGACTGGCGTGGATGATCAGTTGCTCGATGGCAGCCAGGCATCCAACCTGATCTTTTCGGTCGATGCCGAATCTTCCGACAATGCATTCGATAATGTGACCGCATCCATTTCCATTGAAACCTCCGATCATGAGACGATCTCGGTGGGTCTGAGCACCGATTCGATCGTTGAGAGCCAGATTGCCACAGGCACGTTGACACGGAGCAACATGGACGTCGATTCGGTGTTTTTGCTGACCAGCGACGATCCTACCCGGATCAGTGCTCCCGTTTCCGTGATGATCCCGGCCGGCCAGTCCTCTGCGGAGTTCGAGATCCGCGGACTGGAGGATCTCGTCGCCGAAGCGGTGTCGGTCGTCTCCCTGACCGTCGAATCCGCAGGTTACGAGTCCGGTTCAGGCGCCATCACGGTCGCCGACAATGCCTTTCCATTCAACAACCCGAACGAACAAAACGATGTCAACAACGACGGAATGGTGACAGCCCGAGACGCGTTGTTGATCATCAATCAGCTTGCTCGTGGAACCGCACTGACCACACCACCCGGAAACTTCTACGACGTAACGGGCGAGGGCAACGTCACTTCGTTGGATGCGCTCCGCGTGATCAACGAGTTGGCTCGAATCAGCGTGTCAAATTCGTCGACGACGGAACCCGAGCACCTGACGGCCGTGGATGCCTTCTTCCAAGAACTAACCAAGCAAGACATGTGAGCGCATAAAAAAACGAGAGATCCCGGCCACGACGAACAAGCAATTGCTTCCTTGTTCAATCAACGGATCTCTCGTAGAAAGAGAGTTTTAGAGTGTTCGATGCCTGCGTCAAGAGCGACATGGCACACTGGCGCAAAAAACTTTTGCATCGTGCTATGATCATGGGTCGTGTTGAACTGAGTTTGTCTTGCTTGATACAAGACGTCGTTTGCTGTTCCCCCCTCGTTTCAATTTCAAACACCGACTCAGTCGATCGAGTTCCTTGACACCTGAAGCATGACGACGCAACTGAAACCACAACGCGATCACCACTACCATTTCGTCACTGGGCGATTGGCTGAGGTTGCGGTCGTGGAAGCCGTTTCCAAACTGGCAAAGCAACATGGGTTTCAGTATTCGATCGGCGTGATGCCAATCACGGTGGCAGCCTTGATGACGCCGCGTTGGTTACGAAGACACTTGGAGGTGCCAGCAGAAGCGACACATGTTGTGTTGCCGGGGTACTGCGAGATTGGTGTCGCTGAGTTAGCCGAATCACTTCAACTTCCCGTGATTTGTGGCCCGAAAGACTGCCGAGCCATGCCTGAACTGTTTGGCGAGGGGTTGGCAGAGGTCGACCTGAACGCCTACGACATTGACATCATTGCCGAAATCAATCACGCACCTCGACTGTCAATCGACGAAGTGTTGCGGCGAGCCAAACGAATGGTTGCCGATGGCGCGAACGTGATTGACTTTGGCTGTGACCCAGCGCAGCGTTGCTCCAAAATTGGCGATTACATTGCCGCGCTTGTTGACCACGGCATGACCGTTTCGGTTGACACCTTCGATCCCAACGAAGCTGCCGATGCAACCGCGCACGGCGCCTCGTTGGTGCTGTCGGTGAACTCATCGAACTGCGAAGCAGCAGTTGACTGGGGCGCTGAGGTGGTTGTGATTCCCGACTCGTTGGACGATGAAAAAAGTTTCAAAAAAAACATCAGCTTTCTGGACAAGCACTCCGTTTCCATGCGGTTGGATCCGATTCTTGAACCACTCGGCACCAGTGGATTCACTTCAAGTCTGATTCGCTACGCCAAAGTGCGCGAAGAGTATCCTGAGTTCAAAATGATGATGGGTATCGGGAATCTGACCGAGCTAACCGATGTTGATTCCGCTGGCATCAACTTTCTGTTGCTCGGCATCTGCCAAGAGTTGCGAATCACCAGCGTTTTAACCACCGAGGTGATCAATTGGGCGCGGACTTCGGTTCGCGAGTGCGATTTGGCGCGTCGATTGACGTACTACAGCGCTCAACAGCAAGTCCCACCGAAGCGATTGTCCGACCAACTGGTGATGCTAAGAGATACCAAGTTGCGCCCGTTCTCATCGGATGCCATCGAATCGCTGGCTGCCTCCCTGAAGGACAACAACTATCGCATCTTCGCCCAGGACGAACAGCTCCATTTGCTTTCCGCAGGCATTCATCTGCAGGGGGAGGACCCGTTCGCGGTTTTTGCAGAGCTGATGCAGCGAGAAGAGTCCAGCAACGTAGATCCAGGGCATGCGTTTTATCTGGGATACGAGATGGCCAAGGCGTCGATCGCGTTGCTGTTGGGCAAGCAGTACGAGCAAGATGAGGGACTACGGTGGGGATTCCTGACCAAGGAAGAGAATCACCATCGAATCAAGCGTCGCAGTCGGCATCGACCTTAGCTGGCCGGATAGTCCGCCTAGGTGGCCTATCCACTTCGCGTTGGACAAAGCGGTATGATGATCGGACGTTGATTGCTGTTCGTTGATTTCTTGGATTGAACCCTCGTCATGCCTGCTTCTGCTTTGCGATTCCTGACTTTTTTTTCTGCGGTGCTCATGGTTTCGATTTGGTTATGTCCGCCGCTTGATGCTCAGGAGACCGAGTCCGAGGGGACCAATGCCGAGGCGGCTGCGGAAAAACATGAAGAGCACGGCACCGAGCCGACCAATCGGCTCGCGGCTGAATCCAGCCCGTACCTGCTACAGCACGCGCACAATCCCGTCGACTGGTATCCGTGGGGCGACGAGGCGTTCGCGAAGGCGAAACGCGAAGACAAGATGATCTTCCTGTCGATCGGATACGCGGCCTGCCACTGGTGTCATGTTATGGAGCGTGAATCGTTCACCGATGAAGAAATCGCAGCGTTCATGAACGAGAACTTCGTCTGCGTGAAGGTAGATCGCGAGGAACGTCCCGACGTTGACCAGATCTACATGACCTCCGTTCAGCTGATCTCGGGGAACGGCGGCTGGCCGATGTCGGCCTTCCTGCTGCCCGATGCTCAGCCTTTTTGGGCTGGAACTTACTTCCCTGCGCGGACTGGTGACCGCGGAAATGCGACAGGCTTCCTGAGCATCATCAAGCAGATCGACCATGCCTGGAAGACTGCGCGAGAGAAGGTAGAGAAACAGGCCGGAGCGGTGACCAAGGCGATTCGAGCCAGCCAGGCACATGGAGCGGACTCAGGATTGCCGACGACGCTTGAGGTCGCGCTGGTAGAGACAGTCGCTCGCGCCTTACTGGATGAGTACGATCCTGTGCACGGTGGTTTCGGCTACTCGACGGAGTCGTCGGATGTACCGAAGTTCCCAGAACCGTCCAACTTGATGTTCCTGTTGGATCGGATCGACCGTGAATCGGTGCCCGAAGCGCAGCGTAAGTCCGCACAACGCATGTTGTCCAAAACGCTTGACGGGATGATCAGCGGTGCAATGTGGGATCACCTTGGTGGTGGTTTTCATCGCTACAGCGTGGATCAGAAATGGCAAATCCCACACTTCGAGAAAATGCTGTACGACAACGGCCAATTGGCCACGGTCTACGCGCTCGCTTACGAGCAAACCGAACGTGAAGAGTATCGATTTGTAGTGGAAGGGATCTGCGATTTCGTGCTACGCGAGTTGCTGGCTCCCGGTGGTGCGTTTTACAGCGCACTGGACGCTGACAGCGAAGGCGAAGAAGGCAAGTTCTATCGCTGGACGAAAGACGAACTAGCAGAGCTTGAATCGAAGGAACAGTATGAGCTTGCCGCCTCCGTCTTTCGGTTTGATCAGTCACCAAATTTTGAAGAGCACTTTTATGCACCCGATCCGCGGATGTCATTGACCGAGGCTGCTTCGAGCCGCGACATGACGTTTTCGAAGTTGATCGAATCCGTTTCCGAGATCCGCAGCGAGATGTTTGAGATCCGTTCGAAACGCGAGCGTCCGATCACTGACGTCAAAATCCTGACGGCCTGGAACGGCCTGATGATCGCAGGGCTCGCGGAAGCCGGGCGAGTACTGGAGCGGCAGGAGTATCTCGACGCGGCTGTTTCGGCGACCGAGTTTCTGCTGAAGGAACTCAAGGACGACGAGGGACGCCTACTGAGAAGCTATGCCAAAGAGGAAGCGAAGCTGAACGGATACATCGACGACTACGCGTTTTTCGCAAAAGGGCTGATCGCGCTTCACCAGGCAACCGGCGAATCTCGCTGGTTGGATCTCGCCAAAGAAATCACCGACAAGCAGCTGGAACTGTTTTGGGATGAGAAACGTGGCGGCTTTTTCTTCACATCGAACGATCACGACACACTGAT
This sequence comes from Rubripirellula sp., assembly GCA_045110715.1. GTDB lineage: Bacteria > Planctomycetota > Planctomycetia > Pirellulales > Pirellulaceae > Rubripirellula. Next base: position 5,156 of record JBGCGI010000141.1, on the reverse strand, counting down.
CGCTCGGGTCAAGGATCCGGTCGACAGCGCTGTCCCATCGGGCAACAGCGTCAGCGTCAACAACATGATCTACCTGACTTCTAAGCTGCCCGACGAAGAAGGCTACTCGGAGAAAGTCAAAGAGCTACTGCAGTCGCTCGTTCCCCTGTTCCGGCAAGCTCCCAATGCCTGCCCCGGCGGCGCCAAAGCCTTGGCAAGCTACCTGGACCAACTGTAGAAACCGTTGGTCAGCTGTCAGTAGAATTGCGAGGCAACAACCTGTTGCGATCTAGGTCTTGCGGATCTTCTCGCGATTTTCCGTCACCTTCGATGTCGCATTTCGCGTGTCGATCACTAACGGTGCGTGCTTAACAATCAGATCGTAGTCGAAGCCGGTATGGTCCGTGGCTATCAACACGGCGTCCTGGGCTTGCAAGTATTCCGGCGTCAGTTCTTGACTGTCCATCGCTGGTAAATCGAAGTGCCGCATGCTTGGTAGCGTTGGCACGTGTGGATCGCTGTAGGTCAACTCGGCGCCACGCTCGAGCAGCAGTTCCATCAGATCGAACGATGGACTCTCGCGTGGATCATCCACGTCTTTCTTGTACGCGACACCCGCCAAGCAAATCTTGCTACCGCGAACTGGCTTGCGAAACTCATTCAAGAACTCGGCTGTTCGCGAGACCACGTACTCCGGCATCGAACGATTGACTTCGCCAGCCAATTCGATGAATCGCGCATTCAATCCCTGCTTGCGAGCAAGCCACGAAAGATAGAAGGGATCGATCGGGATGCAGTGTCCCCCCAAGCCTGGACCAGGGTAGAACGCTTGGAAACCAAAGGGCTTGGTTTTCGCAGCGTCAACGACTTCCCAAACGTCGATACCCATCGAGTCAAACAGGGTTTTTAACTCGTTGACCAAAGCGATGTTCACGGCTCGATAAATGTTCTCAAGCACTTTGGCAGCTTCCGCGACTTCGCAATTGCTGACCGGCACGACGCCAGCAACGGCTGACTCGTACATCGCGCTAGCGACTTTCAGGCTTTCCTCGTTGATCGCGCCAACGACTTTCGGAATGCCGGCAGCAGAGAAGTCGGGGTTGCCTGGATCTTCCCGCTCGGGACTGTAAGCGACGAAAAAATCCGTCCCGGCTTTCAAGCCACTCTTTTCGAGAATCGGGATCATCACATCGCGGGTCGTGGTTGGATAAGTCGTGCTCTCCAAGACAACCAACTGGTCCTTGCGAAGCACCTCAGCAATCTTCTCACATGTTCCCACGACGTAGGCCAGATCTGGATCACGAGCGTCATTCAGCGGCGTGGGCACACAGATCAACAACGCGTCGGGTTCGCTCAGTCGAGCCATATCCGCGGTCGCCTCGAACAGGTCTTTCTCGAGCCACCCAGCAATCTTGGAGCTATCGATGTGCTTGATATAGCTCTTGCCCTGCTTCAGCGAATCAACCTTCTTGGCGTCAACATCAAAGCCAAGGCAAGAGAAACCCGAATTGGTAAATGCATCGATCAGCGGAAGACCGACATAGCCGAGTCCGATGATACCGACCGTAAAACTGCGATTCGTAATCGAATCGATTGCTGACTGGCAATTGCTGGAAACCATCAAAGACTCTGGTCGAGAAGTAGGCGTTGCGAAAGGCGGACAAGATGAGGCGAAGGCGAACCGAAATCGCTTGATCGACCGACCAGTCTAGTCATGGCGGCGAGAATTCAAAGTCCAGAAAGCCGCCGGGTTTGCGCGGGCCGCCAAAGGAATCAATTGCGCGGTCTGTACCGTTAATACCGGCGAACGCGCGAGATGAGCATCATTCCGATCATTGCCAGAATTCCGTTGCCCAGCCAAACGCCGTAGGGAGGCACTGTGCCGTCCTTGGCCTGCTCGAGCCCAAAGATGAATAGCGGGTAGTAGACGATCAGCGTCGGCAGAAAACAAAGCCCAAACGTCGTCCAATAGTCGCTAGTTTTTGCGATCATGGCCAAGGGAGCACCTGCCATCACAAAGAAGAAGCAGCTGAATCCCCACGCCCAGCGTCGCCAAGGTTCCGTTCGCAATCGCACGAGACGACGCTTGCCCTGCTTGAGTTCGTATTCGATGGTTTGCCCTGAGTTGCCAGCGATCTTCTCCATGCGCGACGTCAGGATCGCAAATCCTGTGTGCGCCGCCATCTGACCTACCTTGGCGTGTGTTCGGCTGTCCTGTCGAATTCGCTCAGTGCTGATCAATCGCAAAGGCAATTCGCTGGGGCTTTGATTGCTGACGTCCTTACTACTCAATGCAGTCGACATGGGGATGGGGAACACTTTCTCGCCTGGAACTGTCCCTTGAAACGCGTGGCCCGCTTTGACCTGATAATCAATGACCTTCAAAAGCAGCGTCTCGGTTTTCGGGTCCAACGTTAGCTGACCCTGCCGCGCGGTCAATTTCATTGGCCCGTTGCCGCTTCCGTTGTGAACGGTGACCTCGGGACGAATCAGCGTTTTTCCCTGCACATCACGCACGTGAATAGAAAAGGATCCATCTTCCGAACGGAAATGGTGCTCTCTTTCCAAGACTCGATAGGCGACCTTCTCGATCGACATTAAGACAACACGGTTCACGCCTGGACGCCCCCAGGAAACCGCAAGATCAGAAACCACCACTGCAGCCGGACTCAAGATCGCTGCAAAAATCATCGCAGGCTGCAAAAGCTTCAACGGAGAAATTCCAGAGGCTTTGACAGTGGCCACCTCGCCGTCCGCTGCCATCCGGCCGTAAACACAGCAGACTGAAAAGAGAGCAGTTGCAGGAAACGCAAACTGAAGTGAGATCGGCAGCACGTAAGGCAGCAGCTGCACGATTGCCACCGCACCCAATCCACGGCGCAGAAGCTCTCGCCCAACCCCGATCATCAGGATCAACAGCGTCAGCGCAATCAGCGACACAAAGAAGATCTTGAGGATCTCAAAGAGAACGTAACGCGTCAGACGGCTGGGCATCAAAGCTGGCAGCAGAACAGGGTTGGGGGAAGATAATTCTGGTTCAAGCTGTAGCAAACTTTCCAGCGAGATAGCCAGAGGAAAAGTCATCCGACAGGACGATCTCAGTGCTTGCAATCCATGCCTGCGCGGAGAATCCCGACCCGATGACCCGCCTTGATAGAATCGGCGTTCGGGTATCGAAAAACCCCCGTCAGAGGTGACGAACTGCTGGATTAACCGGAAAATCCTCCCTCATCACGCAATCTGCGCATCTTATTACAATTGTGTCAGCTAGAACGCCTGAACAGTTCCACGGCTATCCCTGGTTTTTGATCACTTCCTTGACGGTGCACCTTTGATTTCTTCCCTCCGCAAAAAGTCCCGCCCACAAAAACAGCAGTCTCGATGGTCGCTGACCGCTTTGGAGCAGCGATTGATGTTGGCTGGCGATGTTGCCGCCAGCCAGCCAAGTTTGGAGCCCGCCGCGGCCGTCTCCATGCCGGCTGCGACCACGAACAATTCAGACTTGGTATTCGTTGACCCGTCGGTCCCAAACTTGGACCAGATCGTCAACGAACTCGATCAGCCATACGAGTTGGTCCTCTTGGATGCCAACCGTTCGGGTCTTGATCAGATGACCGAAGCCCTGAAGGGACGCAGCAACGTGCGAAGCATGCACGTGATCGCCCACGGGGAAGTTGGTCAAATCAAATTGGGCGACCACGTGATTGACCAGCAAGCGTTGGTTGCTGCTCAGGAAGCGATTCGATCTTGGCAGTCCGCCTTGACCACCGATGCGGACATTTTGATCTATTCCTGCAACACCGGTGAAGGAGAAATCGGCAAGCAGTTTGTATCGCAACTCTCACGACTGAGCGGAGCAGATGTCGCTGCTTCGATCGACAAGACGGGTGGAATGCTTGCCGGCGGCGACTGGGACCTCGAGAGAGTGACGGGCACCATCGAGGCTTCCTTGGCATTGGGCACGCAGCTTCGAGATCGCTTTGAAGGCACGCTGGGCATTTCGATCCGCGCAGCCGGTCTAACCGGTGAAGAGCAGATGGATTTGATTGTCGACGGCTCGGTCGTGCAAACATTCACCGTTGGTGGAAACGCCTACGCGGGTCAATTCGAGACCTACAACTACGACGTCGATGGTGTTGATGTGAACGACGTTCGCATCGCGTTCACCAACGACTTCTTTGATCCTGACAACAGTATCGATCGCAACTTGCGCGTCGATCAGATCACGATTGACGGAGTGGTTTATCAAACCGAAGACCCATCGGTGTTCTCGACGGGAACCTGGAAGCCCGGCGGCGTTGTCGCAGGTTTTGTGGAGAATGAGTTCCTGCATACCAACGGATACTTTCAGTACTCCGATAACGATCCGGCGGCCGGATCATTGATTTCGATCACGGCGCAGGGTTTTGAAGGAGATGAGAACATCTCATTGCTGATCGATGGCGTGGAAGTCCAAAGTTGGAGCGGCATCGGTACCGGCGTGGACCAATACATCCATCAAGCCGACTCGACGGTTTCGGCTGATCAAATCCGAGTTGCCTTCACCAACGACTTCTTTGACGCCCCCAATGGCATTGACCGAAACGTACGAGTCGACCAAATCGCGGTCGACGGCAGCGTCTATCAATCCGAAGCACCAACGGTGTGGTCGACTGGTACTTGGATTTCCGGCCTCGGGATCACACCTGGCTTCCATCAGCGGGACGTGTTGCATGGAAATGGGTACTTCCAGTACGAAGCTGGGCCCGCGACGAACCCAGGCGAAATCGGCCTGACTTTGGACGCGTTAACCATCGACGAAGACACGGGCGTTTTGAATTTCGTGGTCTTCCGCGGTGGCGGAACCGATGGCACCGTAACGGTGGACTATGAAACGTCCAGCGGTAGCGCTGATTCAAGTGACTACACGCCGATTTCCGGAACGCTGACATTTGCAGACGGCGTGACGGGGCAGCAAGTTTCATTGAACATCAACGACGATTCGCTACCCGAAGCCGATGAGAGCTTTTCATTGACGCTGTCGAATCCGACCGGTGGCGCGACGTTGGCTGCGATCACCACACAAGTGGTCACGATTCATGACGACGATGAAAATATTGGCGGCGAGATCTTTGAGGACAGCTTTGAGTCCGTCAGCGGTTGGACAACAGAACCATTCGACAATGATACAACGACCA
>JBGCGI010000140.1:0-2742 GCA_045110715.1 Rubripirellula sp. | reverse complement strand
TGTGGACGGGCGCGTCTGGCCTGCACTTGCCTTCGAGCTTCTCCTGGGGTGTCGTTGGCTTGACCGACTCTTGCAGTTTTTCGTTGGAGGGTTTTCCAATCTGATCGCCCTTCCAGTCCAGCAGATTGCCGTGGCGATCCTTCTTGAACACGGCGCGATAGACCCAGCCGTGACCGTGAAAGTCAGCGAACTGCGTATGCCGCAGGTGCGGATTCAGGTCGGTGATGTCCGCCAAAAATTCGGGGTCTCCCCAATGCCCGCGGGCGGCGGCTTCGTTTGGATTTGATTCGGTCGCGCGGATGTAGTCTTCGGCAGTCAGCTCTTTCTGCTCTTCCGGATACATCAGTTCGCCGTCGGTTTCGTTATCCCACCACATGTAGCCCAAATAGCTGTTGAGCACGTTGGTACCTGGGTGGATGTGGCACACCATGCATTGGCTGGTCGGCATCCGCAGTTCAAACTTGTGTTGGATGGGGTGCCCGGGCTGGTCCTTGCGAATCGTTGGGTCGATGAATTTCACCCACTCATCGCGTTCGGCTGCTGCGGTTCCCTTGTTGCCGTACTTGGCCAGAAATCCGCTGGCAGTTGGACTGCGGTCGTTCGCGTACAGCACGTGACAGGCGCTGCAACCGCTGCTGCGGTAATCGCCTGGATGATCGTTGGTACCCAGGAAGTTCAAGGTTGGGTCAAGCAAACGGGTTTTTGCCAAGCCAATGAAGACAGGGTCGGTTCGGTTTTCGGTACCCAAACCACGGTTGCTCAATCGCTCGCGAGGACGTCCGGGCTCTTCCAGAATCTCTGGGATGCCGACTTCTGCGCGGAAGCGACCACCACGTTCAAAGATCCGCAGCAAGTTGCCCGGCTGCGAGACCTGGTAGGGAATCATCGGTTGCAAGAACGGCAGCACGCCCTTCTTCGCAATTTCTTCGGGGGTTGGTTGGGGAACGGTCTGCATGATCTGCGGAGCGCCGTTCATGCTGTACGACTCGCCGTAACGAGATGCTTTCTCGTCCGAGCCACCGTTATTGTAAAGGGCGGCACCCCACAGCATGCAGCCGTGAGTCATCATGCTCTTGCGAAGTTGCAGCACTTCGTTGGCGTGGCATTGACCACAAGCGATGTGTGCAACACGCAGATCGCCCGGGTTCATGAAGCGAATGAATTCAGGTGCTTCGTGGTTCAGAAGCGTGTAGCTTCGGACCGGATTGGCGCTGTCTTTCCAAGCCGGTGCGTATCGTGGCCAGACGTGGCCACCCTTGATGTCGAACTTGGTGGCATCGCCGCCGTGACAGTCCGTGCAACCGATCTGCACGCTATTGATCGGGTGCATGTGCCCCACGTCGGTGTGACAGTGAATGCAGCCTTCGCTCTTTGCGAAAACATCCGCCTCGGTTTGACGGATCAAGTCTTGGTGTCGCAAATCCTCTGGGATTGGATAAGAAGGGTTGTCGGCAACTCCTAGTCTTCGGGCCAGATCCCAAGGGTCGTCGCCGCGGCGTCCGATGCCTGGTTCCTTGGCACCTGTTGGGCCTTGGCCTTCGTAGGTGCGACCGTGATAGGTGCGTGGCAACGGAATCTTTTCGCCTGGCACGGTCACGCCGGGAGGCAGGTTGACGACGGTCTCGGCCCCGTGAGCGCTATGAGCAGCATCTGCGGTGGCAACACGGACAGACGGTTTGCTGGCTGCTTTCGGTGTCGTTTGATCGGAGAAGCTGAACGTGATCGGTTCTTCGCTACTGGCTTGCTTGACCGGACGTTCGGTCTTTTTCGCCTGACCGGCGGGAACAACCTCACCATTGCCATCCAACTGGGCGGATTTCAACAGATCCGTCAGCTTGGAGATCTTTTCGCGTGGCGACTGCGCGCCAAGCTGAGCTGTTTGAACGAAGCACAGTGCGATGACAACAAGTTGCAGAGTTCGTTTCATGAATCCGTTCATGGTTTTGCAGACAGCTTCTTTTGTCACCTCCCATTGTCTGGGAGGGTCGCCGCGGAGCCGCTAGTATTCCAAAACAACTTCAAGGAATCCGGCGACATGGTCACGCGTCTTCCCTTCCACGTTCACGAACAAATCCTCGAACGCGTCACCTGAGATCAAGGTGGCCAATCCACCTAAGAACAGGATGTTGTTGTTCAGCAACGGACGGTACTCCAAACCAGTACTTAGGTCCGCGCCGATGAAACTATCGACCTCGTTGACAAACAGGTAGGTTTCGAGAACTTCGGTTTCATCAAACCACAGGAAGTTCACGTTATTGATTGTCTTTAACCGGGGGGTGATGTCTGCGTCCAGTCCAAGGTTGAACAGGTGGAGGCCCGGGTTAACGAAGTTCGTCTGCCCCTGAAACTTCGTGTTTCGTAGGCTGGCACCCAAACTCTCGCGATTCGTCAGCTCAACGCCGAACAGGCGGATGCCTTGACGCCCCCAATAGCTGAACTCTTGTCCAGCGAAGTTGGGATTTGGCATAATTGCATCAAATCCTGTTCCCGTGTCATCGTTGGGATCGCTATCGCCAGAGTTGTAAAAGTAGGAGGTCCTGAATCTGACCCAGTCACGGTCATAGGACAGCTCCAAGGCGGCCAAGTAGGCGCTGATGTCGATCTCCCGACCGGCGATCGGGTTCAAGTCGTCCTTGCCCAGTACATAGTAGAACGCACTGCTGACATTGATCCGCTCGATGTGACCATTGCTGGACGCACCAAAGTAGTAGGATTTCACGTCGTGAGGAATTGCGACGCCAA
>JBGCGI010000139.1:0-18785 GCA_045110715.1 Rubripirellula sp. | reverse complement strand
TGCTGCTGAGCGTTCGACGCAACATCGTGACAGCCTCTAGCGTTTCCTCATTCAGCAACAGTTCTTCGCGACGTGTGCCGCTTTGCGAGATGTCAATCGAAGGCCAGACTCTTCGGTCAGCTAAGCGACGATCGAGGACCAGTTCCATGTTACCGGTACCTTTGAACTCTTGGAAAATTGCTTCGTCCATCCGGCTGTTGGTATCTACCAAAGCTGTGCCAACCACCGTCAGCGATCCGCCTTCCTGGAAGGCGCGAGCAGTCGCAAACAACTTCTTGGGGATGTCCATTGCTTTGATGTCCAAACCGCCCGACATCGTTGCGCCGCCACGTCCGGACCGTCCCACCCACTTATTGAAAGCGCGGGCGAGTCGAGTGATGGAATCGAGCATCAAAAAGACGTCTTGCCCCATTTCCGCGAGGCGACGAGCTCGATCGATCACCAGTTGGCTCAGACGAACGTGGCTTTCGACGTCCATGTCCAAACTGCTGGCGACCACTTCACCACCTTCGACATTGCGTCGCATGTCGGTGACTTCTTCGGGACGCTCGTCGATCAGCAACACGATCAGCTTCACGTCGGGATGGTTTTTAGCCATGCCAGCAGCAATGTGCTGCAGCATGACCGTTTTGCCACTACGAGGAGGCGCGACGATCAACGCACGCTGACCTTTGCCCATCGGTGCGAGCAAGTCGATGACTCGGTTGGTCAGGGGTTTTTGGCCGACTTCCAGGTTCAACCACTGTTCGGGGTTGATCGGAGTCAAGCTTTCGAAGCTTTTGACTTCTGGATAGTCTTCTGGCTTGACCCCATCGACGTCCAGGATCTCGCGAACGCGTGGGCCTTGTTGCCGTTTGGCCTCTTGGACCATGGCCTTCAGGAAGACGCCTTGGCGAAGACCGAATCGTTCGATCATGGTGCCAGGAACAAACGGATCGCTCCGTTCTCGTGAATAGTTGTTGTCGGTGCTTCGGAGGAATCCGTAGCCGTTGGGATGAAGTTCGAGGATCCCTTCGCCCTCTTCCAGTGGGGCATCACTAGGCACATCGGCTGGCTCGCGGTCGTAATTGTTTTGACCGCCCTGGCCACCGCCACCGCCTCCGCCTCCGCCGCGCCGTCTGCGACGAGTGCGTTTACCGCCTCCGCCTCCTTGGCCGCCGCCCTGTCCGCCACCATTTTGGGTTGCAGCACCGTTCGAGTTTGAGCCTCGACCTCGATTCGTCCGTTTCTTTTTCGCCATTGTTAATCCAGAGGGCTGATCGTTGTGATGGTGCGACAAGCCACCGAGCAGAGAGATTGAAGCCGAAAAAACGGGCGGCTTCGATGTCGTCGGATGGTTGCACAATCAGGTTGTCAGCGAGATTGAAGAATTACCGCACCATGTCCGTGGGAAGAAAAAAACGAGAGTGGTCAGCTGCGGTAAAAGCTGGTCTCAGGTCATTACAAAAATGAAAGGTGTGATCCCGACTTCCTGCGGGATGGAGTGGGCGTGCAAGTGCACGGGGGCGCGGAATGTTCCTCGCGAAATCGTTTTGTGTTGAGCCATTCCAAGCGGCTCCGCTTTCACGTGATCTTCCGTTTGTCAATTGAAAGGAAGGTGTAGGCCCATGCGGGGGCAAATCACAGTCGGTCCGGTTCACCTATTGTCGCGGTTGAGCGTAAGGAGTGAAGCAAAAAACCAGCGAGTCCAACCCGGGCCGTTTGTCGGAAAGTTATTTCCTACGGATGTGTTGTTTGACGCAAAAACTTGACCGCCGATCTCAAATTTTCGTTCTCCCCAAACCATTTTGGTGGAACTGAGTGGACGCACGTGGGCAGCGACCGCTGCGAGTGTTTGTGCGAAATCACCGTTGAGATGGACCGATCAAGAGGCCCAGGGAGAGGTAAAAAGGATCAAATCCCGTACCTTCATGACTTCGGCTGAAATATAGACCATTCCACCGCCATGTCAAGTCCGATCTCCGATTTGCTTCCCACCCGTTGGTGTTTCCCCGCCCAAAACCGCCATGGCGTTAAAGTCCGCCCAATTTGTAGATTCGGATTAAGCCGCATGACCGGCATGGACGATATCGAAACAGCGCGAGAAGTATTTTCGCCCTTCCCATGGAAACTACCCAATCCGACGACAGGATACAGGTTTGATGCGCACGGCAGCAATCACGATCATTTCAGCGTTGGCGGTCAGCATGACCGCTGCCTCGGCTCACGCCGAAATCAACTGGCAAGAGAACTTGCGAACGGCACACACTCAAGCCCAAGCGGAGGGCAAGCTGCTCCTGTTGCACTTCTATAGTGACAACTGCACCTGGTGCGAGCGGCTGGAGAAAGGCTCGTTCCAAAACCCAGTGGTTGGAAACACCGTCCACGAGAGTTTCGTTCCCGTCAAGATTCACGCGAACTCCAGTCCCAAGTTGACGCAGACCTTCAAGGTGACGAAGTTCCCAACGGACATCATCATCACCACCGAAGGACGAACACTCTCTCACTCCGTTAGCCCGCAAGACCCAAACAAGTACATTGCGATGCTGACGAACACGGTCCCTTCGCTCCCGGCCAAATCTGAAAGCCAAGCACAAGTAGCGAAGGCTGAAGTCAAACAGGATGCGCCGTCCTATGCAGTTACCAAGGCACCGCAAGCTCAGGTTGCCGCCCCAACGCCTCAGGCTCAGGTTGCCGCTTCGCAGCCCGACGCCTCCGCTGGTACGGCTTCCTTCACGATGCCTGGCAGCAACAAAGTGGACGCCAAGCTAACCGGAGCGAATCTCAACGCAAACGGCTTGACGCTACAAATGCCTGAGCAGATCGATGCTGCTGCTGAGAGCGTTGCTGCAGTCAATGATGCGGCTGCGGCGGTAGCTGATCTTGAGTCGCCAGGTACAGAGTCGTTTCAAGTTCCAGCTTTGGATGCAACCAGTAATGACTCCAAGCCTGCTCCTAGCGACAAGGACCCTGAGCTTGCCATGCAAGGTTTCTGTCCCGTGACCGTGATCAACGAAGATCGTTGGGTGGAAGGAAATCCAAAGTTTGGTGTCGTGCATTTGGGCAAGCTCTACTTGTTCAGCAACCAAGAGAAGATGGATTCGTTCCTAGCCGACCCTGTTCCTTACACGCCTGTCTTGAACGAAATCGATGTGGTCCGGTTCTTTGAGGAACGAAAAATTGTTCCTGGCAAGCGAGAGTGGGGACTGAAAGATCCCGTTCACAATCGAATGTTCTTCTTCTATGACGAAGCTGCCATGAACCATTTCTACAACAAGTACGAAATCTACACCGATGCTGCGATTGAAGTCATGTCGCGAGCCGTCAAAGAAGCCAACCCCGGTACATGATCCATTGGTTTTCTAGAGCAAATCGAAAGGCCGCGGCATCTGCCGCGGCCTTTTTTCGTTTCGCCCTGCCAGCGACCTACGATTCAAGCTCGACGCCGCCGGCGCTTTGGATGAAGGCGACTCGGGGGAGAGATCCGACAAGCGACTCCGATCGATGGTAGAAGTCGTCTTCTTCGCCTGCCTTGGGAGTCTGCATGCCCAGGAACACGAACGCAGCTTCCCGGCTTGTCGTTTGAATCGCGGAAGTGGGGTCGGTTGAAACGACCACCTTGGTGACGCCTTTGATGCGTGCGTCACGCAACAGTTGCTCTAAGTGAGAGCGAACCTCATCGATCCCCGCCTGATTGTCAACGACGCGAAGTAACCGCAGTTTCTGATCTCGCCACTGCTCGTTGTGGAGCATCAAATGGGCCAGCAGCACCATCAGTTCTCCGTTGGCGCGACCACGCCACCAAACGTCAATCGTGCCTTTGGGGGCAGCCCAATCGTCTTCTGGTTCGTCGGTTCGACGAAGTACAATCGCACTGCGGCCAAGTGCCTCCAGGTTTCGGAGCAGACCACCAAAGATCCGCATCCTTTCAACGGTCAGTGGGTACCCTAGCAAGATTGTATTGGGGCGTAGGCGGCCAAGTCCTTGGCACTGCACCAATGCTTCCACACCGGCGACGTAATCCGCCGCAACGACGACAGCCGGAAACGCGCTCAGTTTGCGTTCGCTGATCATCGCGTGAAGAATCTTCTCCTGAGAGATTCGGCGTTGGTGCCGGTCATCGAGTTCACCCGGAATGACCTGCCCAAGCGTCAACACACCCATGTCGGCCGTCAACCAAGTGCCAAAGACAACCAGGTGTGGCCGCGAGAACCCGGTGCCACTGAGCGCGAGTACAAACGGTCGCCAGTTCTTGGGGTGATAGAGTTCGTCTTCCAACTTCATCAGGTTGTTTCGTGTTCGCTCAAACAGCAGTCCGCTTTGCAGGTTGCCCCAATTGGCTGCCAAGCCCACACGCGACAGATGCCAATGCAGCGAGCCAACCAAGGCGACAGCCACCAGCGCCCATGCCCAATCGATCAACAGCATTACCAAACCGCAGCCGATCGCGCCGGCCAACGACGTCGACCAGTGACACCATTTGAATTGGGGGCGATAGCTGGGGTTCTTGGTGATCGCTTCGTAGAAGGTCGCCAAGTTCAGCAGTCCATAGGTGACCAAGAACGCCATCGTGATCAGCGGCGCGATCGTGTTCAGATCCGCCAGCATGATCCCGCATTGCGAAATCACGAACGTCACGAAGATCGCACGCCGCGGTTCCGCCTTCTTTCCCGAGGTAACACTGAGCGGTTCCAGTCGCGTGAACAGGCGGTCTCGCGCCAGCGACTGAAGAATTCGCGGCGCTCCCATCATGCTTCCCAACGCCGAAGACAGCGTTGCTGCAAACACACCAGCGCCGATCAACAACGGCATCACCGCGATGTCCGAGATGATCATTGCGTCGCCAACCAAGCCGCCACGCTGCCGCGATCCAGCCAACAGAACCGCCATTGATCCATAAACCAACGCGGTCACGGCTACCGCAGCCAAGGTCCCGCGCGGAATGGAACGCGCCGGATCCTTCAAGTCGCCCGACATGTTTGCCCCCGCCATGATTCCCGTCACAGCAGGAAAGAACAGTGCGAACATGGTCCAAAAGGATTCCCCGTCGCTGTAGCTGGGGGTGAGGTTGTCTGCCAGTAGGGCTGCATCGAAGCTGGCGAAGGCTCCCCAGTAGAACGAAATCAACGAGGCAATGACGGTCGCTAAAATCAAGAACTGCAACTTCAATGTCCAACCCGCACCAATCGCGACGCAGGCGAACACTCCGATGTTCGTGAGGGTTGCGATCAACAACGTTGAACTCCCAGCGGGCATGTAGCTGGACAACGCTTCGGTGAATCCGATCACGTACATGGCAACCGAAAGTGCCTGGGCAGCAAAAAACAGAACGCCGATTGCGCCGCCAAATTCAGGCCCGAGGCTGCGGCTGATCAAAAAGTATGCCCCGCCCCCTTCCACTTTTGTGTTGGTCGCAATCGCAGATAGCGAGAGCGTGGTCAGGACGGTGATCACCTTACTGCCTGCTACAATGATCAAAGCAGCCACCATGCCCGCCTGGCCGACCACTAGGCCGAACCTCAGGAACATGATCACACCTAGGATCGTCAGAACACAGGGCGTGAATACACCGCCGAAAGTTCCAAATCGATTTCCTTCTGCGGGTAAGGAAGCTTGGTTCATGGACCCCTGGATCGTTCCTTCGCGAGACAGATTGCTGTTCAGCGGCAGTGTAGCAAAATGGAATCAGTACCGGCAGGTCGCCCGATCCGCTTGTCCGCAGACATCAGCAGGGAGTGTCTGCAAGACAAGAAGTGCCCCCTTCCACTAGAATCTTGCAGCCTATCGGTGTGTATTGATTCTTGTCCAAGGAAGCGAAGGTGAAATGCAGGGATGTCGGTTGAAGTTCAACAGTGGATGCTGCGTTTGAACGAAGAGGTCGAGGCGACTTCGCGAGCGATCACGGACCTGCAAGTCGAAAACGCGGACGCGCCGCAGGTCCTGCAGGCTCTTGTCAGGCAACGTACCGATGCCTTCATCGACTTGGCGAAGCACTACCTGCCCGACTTGACCAGACGAACGATCAATCGATCTTGGCGCGAAGTTCGTGGTCGGATTCGCGATCTGTTCTTGCAGCAAAACGACACGTCGCGTGGCCTGCATTCCCAACTAGAACACGTCTCGCAGCAATGTGACGAGCTCCGTGCCGAAGTGGTGCAAGTTCAAACGCAGTTCGATCGCGCTCGTCTGGACTTGGCATCCAAAACCGGCAATTTTAAACGAGAGTTGGCAAGCAATCCGCAGCTGATCCAATGTGTAGAAGAGATCGATCAAATCGATCGCGAGATCGAGCACGGGCTGGCTCAACTAGAAAAGATGCAGTCAGACGCAAACGTGAAGCTGCCCGATTATGAAGCGTGCAGTCTCTTTTGCTACCTTCGAGATCAGAAATTTGGGACGCCGGAGTATGCGGGCAATCGACTCGAGCGTCATTGGGATGCTTGGGTCGCGCAGCTGATTGATTTCAAGAACGCGAAAACAAGCTTTGATTATCTGTCGCAAACGCCGGTTTTCTTAAGAGAACTGATCGAAGAAAAGAGCCGACGTTATCATTCTCTTTTGAAACAACTGGATCAGACACGTGAGCAAGCTAGATCCCAGTTTGGGATCGATACGCAAGAAACGTTTTGTCGCCAGCTCGAAGATAAGTTAGCAAACAGCGACCAAGCATGGCGCGGCCTGCAGGCCGAGCGAGACTGCTTGCAGAAGGAAGTGGACCGTGTCGAAAGCATCGACAGCGAACACTACCAACGGGCGATCGACGTTTACCGTCAGTTTCTGGCAGAGTTGGATGAGGACACCCTGCGGGTTTACTCCGAGTGCACGGCTTCCCCGGTTGACGATGAAATCTGCGCACGGTTACGAAAAATCGATTCCGAAATCGCGGTGGTCGAGTCACAGACAAGCGAGCGAAACAGAAGACTGGTCAAGCTGGAGTTTCAACGGAACGGTTTGCGCGAGCTGGCTGAACGAATCACAGATCGCCTGCAAGAAGGATCCATCACGCTTTCCCTTGACCCCGCGTTTCGATTCGAGGAACAGTTGTCGTTGTTGCGCGACGAAAGAATCGGCCCCCATGACGTTTGGCAGAACCTGCTGACGGCGATGCCAGCGTGGCGGCTTCCCGCCAGTGGTCTGCGGGATGCACACATGGATCCAGTTGAGGCGTCGTTCGTTGCTGCAGCTGAAACAGATTCGATTGGCGAACCCGATGGGCGGCGGCTGGATGAGAGCGGGATCGCGCTACTTCCGCCGCTCGAGAAAGCCAGTGAGTCTGGCAAATTTGGATTTGCAACATTGGCAATGTGTCGCACCGAAGCAGACGCTAACGATGCCACGGCAATCTTGCGAGCGACCGGCGTGCGCTGCTTCGTTCATGTTCCAGTAACGAGTTTGGCTGACTCCAAAAGCATTCGGTTGATGGTGGCGCCGAACCAGTTCACACTGGCAAGAGAATGGTTGCTTGACCGTCAGTCAGGAAAGCAAAACGGTTAAGAGTGCCCATTTTGCAAGGCGTCGATCCCTCGCGAACTGGCTTGCTGCGGGCGATACGAAACGCGTCCGGTGTGAAGCTGGGATGAGAAAGGATCTCAATTCCCCGCCAGATGCTTGAATCTCGCGGGAATATCATCGGATTCTCGGCTCGAATGTTGCGTTTCGCTTGCGGAATGCCGTATCTTCCTCATACTAGGAAGGTAGTGGCTGTTAGTCCCCCGCTAAATGCTGGCCCAATCAATACTTTCGTCATACTTCGATCGAGCGCGTCCATGAAGAAACTAATCTTGCTGTCAATTCTTGCTGTTCCAATGTTCTACTCCATCGGGTGTGGTCCGACTGGTAACACAGTTGTTGAGGAAGCCCCTGTGGTAACAGAAGAAATGATGGCGCAAGAAGAAGAGGACATGGAAACCACCGAGTAGGTGGAGTTTCCGTCCTGTTGAATCATTGAGCGCGCCGTGAACCTTCGTTGCGCGCTATAAAAAACAGATCGCGTTTGGAATGCAGGGCTCATTTGCTGTGTTCTGACGCGTTTTGAGGCATTTCGATAAGGATTTAACCCTGTCGATGCCGCTTGGTTTCGTCGATTGTTATTCTTTTCTTTGGAGAGACCTGATGAGAAATTCTCGTACTCCACGCAGCGGCTTTACGCTGGTGGAACTCTTGGTCGTCATCGCGATCATTGGAGTCCTCGTTGGACTGTTGCTTCCAGCGGTTCAAGCCGCCCGTGAGGCAGCCCGCCGCATGAGTTGTAGCAACAACTTCAAGCAAATCGGTTTGTCGATCCACAACTATCACTCTGCCTACAAGCAGTTGCCTCGGCATCAAGGTGGTACGTGGGTCGACAACAACGCCCCCCAGAACATGAACAACCGGTACTCGTTGTCGTTCTTGGTTGGTCTGCTTCCTTTCATGGAACAGCAGGGGCTCTGGGAGAGCATTGCCTACCCGAACCAAGAGCGTTTGGACCAAGGCGTTCAGAATCCGCCCTATCCTGCCATGGGACCGGCACCTTGGACCGGCCAGTACATTCCCTGGTTGACCGAAGTTCCGACACTTCGTTGCCCGAGCGATCCAGGCACAGGTCGTCCAGCATTTGGCCGCACCAACTACGCTGCATGCTTGGGCGACTCCGTTGACTTCATGAACAACGGCCCCATTCAAATCATGATGGGTGTTGAAGTGAAGCCGGCAGCGAATTGGGTAGCGATTCGTGCGCGATCTGCTTGCCGCGGACTCTTCGTGCCTCGCCAGGATGCGAAGTTTCGTGACATTTTGGACGGTTTGTCAAACACGATTGCTGCTGGTGAAATTCCCACCGACTTGGGTGATCGTGACAACCGCACGTTGGCCTCCATTCGCAATGGCACCGCTGCCGTGCGAGCGAATGCCAAGTTCTGTGAAGATGGAATGCAAATCAGTCCGATGCGCCCGAGATTCTGGTCCAACGGAGCTGATGGTGGTACCGCGCCAACCACAGCCGCCGTTGCTCAGGGCCGCGGATACCGTTGGGCTGACGCTGGAACGGTTTGGAATGACTTCAACACGATTCTGCCGCCGAATAGTGAGCTTTGTTTGGGCGGCGGAGGCAACGGTGGTGTTGGAGCACCAGGGACGGCGCCAGCGGGAAGCCGTCATCAAGGAGGCGCTCATGTTTTGATGGGCGACGGAGCGGTCGTCTTCATGACCGATTCGGTAGAAGCCGGCGACCAACGCCACGAAAATGTCTGGCGAAATGGTGTTGGCGGTGCAGTTCCAGGTTCTCAAAGCCCGTTTGGTCTTTGGGGTGCACTTGGTACCCGGGCATCGAGAGAAACGATCGAAGAGCAGCTGAACCAGTAAGCTGGTGCCAGATGATCTGAATCAACGAAGGCCTCGCTTGTGCTCAAGCGAGGCCTTTTCTTTTGGAATTTTGCAGCAATGAACTCGCATTTCTGGTCCAGATCCTCAACAATGGAGTGCGTGACTCGATAGGATTTTGAAGTCGCGACCTCTTCTCTTGACCCTGGGGCTATCAATGCAGTCTCCTCCCAACGACCAATTGGAAGACTTCTTGCGAGCGGCGCCGGCGGCACTGGTGAGTTTGATTGTCCATCTGATTCTGTTGCTAGTCCTTGGCCTCTTGGCGCTCAACGACGTCAGTCAAGAGCCTCTTGTCTTGGAGATCGCGCAAGCACTCCCTGAATCAGAAGTCCACTTGGAAACTCCCTCGTTCGAGCTTCCCGCCGATCTTCCTCCACCGCCATCGCGGTCCGAAGTGGTCAATGTGACGGAGGTCGCAGAAGTCGAGTTGGGTGAGATTTCGAATCCGCTGGACGTGATCGCCAAAGAATTGGATTTTGAAGTTTCCAGTGAGTTCACGACCGAAGAGTTTGCCAGTAAGGAGTTCGACCAGGTCTCTGCGGAACAGTTTGCGGCGGTGGAGGGAGTCTCGATCGAATTCGGAAAAGATATTCAGTACGCTCAAAAGCATGGCATGGATATCGTCATTGTCTTCGACAGCACAGGCAGCATGGGATCGGAGATCTCGGAAGTGAAGCGGCGAATCAGTGTCTTGGGGACAATGATTCTTCGCAAGATTCCGCGTGCTCGATTCTCGCTGATCACCTATCGTGACGTCGGCGATTTGTACCTGGTCCGGGGCACGCCGCTAACCGCGGAAGTCAAGGATCTGACGAAGTTCATTCGAGGTGTCGAGCACGGCGGTGGTGGGGACGCACCCGAAGCTGTGCAGGCTGGCATGGGCTGGGCTATGAATCGGCTGTACTTTGGCGAAAAGACCAAGAAGGCAATGCTGATTTTCGGCGATGCGCCGCCTCATTCGCGTGACCTGCGTGACTGCGTGCACATGGCTCGCATCTTCCATCGCAAGGGCGGCCAAGTCAGCACGATCACCTGCCGCGCTCAAAACTCGCTTCCTGAGTTCTATCAAATCGCATTGGCCGGCGGCGGTGACGCTTACATCATGCAAAACGCAAATCGCTTGATGGAGCAACTCTTGATCCTGGCGTTTGGTCGGGAACATCGTGAAGACGTTTTGAAGTTCTTTGAGCTCGATGGCCGCATGCCGCGTTTGAACTGACACGCCACAGTTCTTGATTGCTGCTGGCTTGCCACCCGTTGCGAGTCACGCGATCACTTCGTCCACCACATGCCCATGGACATCTGTTAAACGAAAGTCGCGTCCCGCGTAACGGTACGTCAGCTTCGTGTGGTCATATCCCAGCAGCTTCAACATCGTTGCGTGCAGGTCATGGACGTGGACACGGTTCTCCACCGCTTGGAATCCAAGCTCGTCGGTCGCACCGACCGCTTGACCGCCCTTCACACCACCGCCGGCTAGCCAGCAGGTGAATCCATAGTGGTTGTGGTCGCGACCGTTCATCTTGCCTTGGTTGGTACCCTTCTTTGGCATCTCCACCACCGGTGTGCGACCGAACTCACCGCCCCACAGCACCAACGTTTCATCCAGCAAACCCAGTCGTTTCAAATCACTCAACAGAGCGCCGATCGGTTGGTCGACTCTGGATGCGATCTTGCGATGTTGAGTTGGTAGGTCATCGTGATTGTCCCACGGTTGCCCGGCTCCGGTGTACAGTTGCACCAACCGGACGCCGCGCTCTACCAATCGTCGAGAGATCAAGGCTTGCCTCGCGAACGACCCCTCACCATACATCTCACGCGTGGCAATCGGTTCGCGCGAAATATCGAACGCGTCGGCAGCCTCGCTTTGCATCCGATATGCCAGTTCGAAGGACTCGATCCGAGATTCCAAACGCTGGTCGTGCTGCCGCGACGCTGCATGCTTTTGATTCAACTGCTGAAGCAAATCCAATTGCTGACGCTGGCTGTTGGACGAGACGCCGGTGCTGCGAATGTTATCGATCAACTGGTCAATGCGTTCACCGCTGCTGTCGATGTACGTGGCTTGATACTTCCCCGGCAAAAACGCGTTTTGCCAATTTTGCGACTCCTTGATTGGATATCCGCCAGGGCACATCGTCACGAACGACGGCAAGTTCTGATTCGCCGAACCAAGGCCATAAGAAACCCATGATCCCATGCTGGGGCGAACCAACCGAGACTCGCCGGTGTTCATCAGCATCAGTGACGGTTCGTGATTGGGCACGTCCGCGTGCATGGAACGAACAACGCAAATGTCATCCATGTGCTGGGCTGTGTTTGAAAACAGCTCGCTGACCGGAAGTCCGCTCTCACCGTATTGCTGGAACTTGAAGGGCGACTTCATCACATGGCCGGTCGGACGTTCGGTCCGCAGGTTTTTCGTTGGCGCTGTTTTTCCGTCCAATCGATCCAAGGCTTCCTTGGGGTCGAAAGTGTCGACGTGGCTGGGGCCACCGTTCATGAACAGATGGATGACGTGCTTGGCTTTGGCCGGGAAGTGAAGCGGGACTTCACCTGCGCTCGCTTCACGCGAAAGCAAGTCCGTTAAAGCAAGAGAGCCGAAGCCGACGCCGCAGGTACGAAGTGCCTGGCGTCGGTTCAATAGGTGGGATGTAGGAGGCATTCTCTCAGTATAGCCTGGCGATCGCGATTCGGCGGTAGCCTCATGAAGATCGCCGCTTTTGACTTTAGACGCTCTCGGGCACCGGCAGGCGGACTCGGAATGTGCAGCCCTGTCCGACCTTGCTTTGCAGCACCACCGATCCACCAAAGGCCTGCGAGAGATGCTTGACGATCGACAAACCAAGTCCGGTTCCACCCAGTTCGCGCGACCGGGCCTTGTCGACTCGGAAGAAACGCTCGAAGACCCGTGACTGATCCTTGGGCGCGATTCCGATTCCTGAATCCTGGACTTCGATGCAGACAAATTCATCTTCGGCCCGCCAAGCGATCGTGACGTTGCCATTCTCGGGAGTGTACTTGATCGCATTGCTAATCAGATTATCCAGAATGGCACGGGCGCCATCTTCATCAGCGAGAGCGCAAAGGAGTTGGTCGGGCGGTTGTACCTCCAATCTGATCTGCTTCTTCTGAGCCGAATTGGTGTGCTGGGCGATGCAAGATTCAACAATCTGGCCGATTGGAACCTGCGTGATTTCAAACGCGGCATCACCTGACTCCACTCGGGCAATTTGCAACATGTCCAAGATCAGCTGATGCAAACGCTCTGCTTGTTCTTCGATCTGGACGACAAATCGCATGTTATTGTCCTTGTCTTCGAGCGCGCCCAAACGCAGTGTTTCCGCGTACGCTTTGATCGATGCCAACGGGGTCTTCAACTCGTGTGAGACATTCGCAACGAACTCCTGGCGTAGATTCTCGAGGCGGCGAAGTTCACTGATGTCGTGTAGCACGATCACTGCCCCCGCCGCAGGCTCTCCTGGCAATAGAGCCGCTCGAACCGCGAGATCACGACGCACTTGACCAGAGGCTTCAAATTCCGTTTGCACGGATGATCCGCTTTCCAAGCAGTTGCGCGCGATTTCGTGCAGAGGCCGACTGCGCACCACTTCCAGGAGCGGGCGACCGCGATGACCATCCAACGAGAAGTCCAGCAGTCGCATGCTGGCATCGTTGGCCAGCAGAATGTTTTCGGAGGCATCAATCGCGATGATGCCTTCGTCCATGCTGCCCAGGACCGTTGACATCTGCTGGTTGTTCTCACGCAATTGCTCAAATCGTTTGGCAAGCTGCGATTGCATTCGATTGAAGGACTCCGACAGCAAGCCAACTTCATCACGATTGACCACAGGTACCGGTGCTTCATCTTTTCCACTTGCGATCGCCTGAGCGCGTTCTGTTAGCTGGGCAAGCGGGTGAATGATCTTTCCAACCACCGCATAAGTAACCGCGGAAGCGATGGCTGCGAATACGATCGCCAGCAGCCAAAGGTAACGCCGAACGATCTCTAAACGCTGGTTGATCGTGTCCATCCGAACTGCGAGGCGAACGAACGCGCGGCCATGTTTGGTTTCGACAGGAAGTGCCAAGTAGTACATCTCGATCCCCAGGGTTGGACTTTGGCGGATCGCAGTGCCCTCTCCTGTCTCGGCAGCTTGCACCAACTCGGCACGGTTGGCGTGATTCAACATCGTTCTGGGATCGCGGTCTGAATCTGCCAACACATTCCCCTCGGCGTCGACCAGCGTCATGCGAGTTTCTGTACGGCTGGAAAGTTTCTTTACAAGTGTTTGCAGAGCACTACGGCTACTTTCACGCTCAGCGGCGTCCGTCTGTGGGGACAACACGGTTTGCATATCGTCTTGGACGTGACTGCCGAGCAAAACAGCCGAGTCAAGCAAGCGTTGCCTGACCTGCTGATCAATTTCCCGACGCTGCGTCGACATTCCGATCACGAGGAACCCGATCGTCAGCGCCAGGTTCAAACCGACGTAGACAAGAAACAGTTTCCAAAAGAGTCGCGACGACCACACAGGTGGCTCCCTGGGCACGGCTTGAGCGCTGGCGAAAGCTGCATCCTAGCAAGTTGTTGCTGCGCCAAACACTAGCCCAACGGGTTCGCTGCCAACAGGCTCGACAGCTTGCGCAGGCTAAACTTCATCTTCTCTTAACTTCAGGTCGGGCGCAACGTACCAATTCGACACGACCGTTTTCGTTGACTCGACGTAGAACTTCCATTCCTCTCGTTTGAAGTCCCAGGCGATCTTGGTGATTTCGCCGTTGTGAGTGCTTTGTGGTAACTCGATGTTGACTTTGTCGAACAGAAGCAAGCTCGGTGGTGGAATGTGATCCGGATTCGGATTCATTGCGTCGATCAGTTGCGCGATCGCCTTACGCATGTTATGGACTTGCGAAGGCGTATCTTGGTTGACAGCTTGCTGTAGGGAGGTTCGATGCACGACCTTGATTGCCGCCGACTCAGAGCCGTCGCTAGGTGTGAAAGCATGGACCGAAATGTCTTGAGCGATAAGTTCCATGAGAGGGCGTCCGAGAGAAGAGAAGCTGGGCTACGCCAATCTCCATTCTAGTCGAAACGCCGCGGTGTTTTGAGAGTGATTTTGGTTTGTGTTTGAATGGATCTTGCGGATTCTATCGTTGTAGATACATGAACAGGTCTCGAATCTCTCGCTCACCCAGACTGTCTAGAAGCCCCGTTGGCATGACGGACTCTTCGGATTGCTTCTGTTGTTCAATGTCCTGCTTCGAGATCACGTGCCGATCGGTCGCGTTGACGATCGTGACCAAACGCTCGTTTTGCGACTCGACCAATCCCGTGATCACACGCCCATCGACCGTCCGAATCAGTTCCATTCGAAAAGCGTTGGCCACCGACGCACTTGGGTCCACGACGTTTTCAAGCAGGTAGTCCAGGTTCGTGCGTTGGGCGCCAGTCAGGTCTGGTCCGATCTTGCCTCCTTCACCAAAGAAGCGATGGCAAGCCGAACAGTGTTTGGTGAACAACGCCTTGCCAGACGCCTCATTGCCGCGGGAGAGGTTCTCGGGGGTGAGTGTTTTCTTCAATTCGGCGATCTGCTTGGCCCGCGCTTTCGGCGTCTCGCGGATTCCTCCCCAAACGTCCTTGAGTCGGGATTGCAGATCCGCGTCATCCAACGAGCCAAGTTGCCGGGCAACCAAGGCATTGATCTCTTGTTGCGGGATTTGATTCTCTTCGACAGCAGTCAGCAATTCATGCGCCCAAGCCACCCGCGTTGCGAGTGTCTGCATGCCAACTCGTTTTTCGGAATCATTGAGCAGCGAGAAGTTTGCCAGAATTTCTGCGGCGGTCTGTTCGTTTTTATACCGAGCAAGCCCGCGCAGAGCCTGCTCGCGGACTGCAGGATCGGCCAGCAAGGTGATCAAGTGCCGGTCAAATCCCTTGATCTTGCGGTCTGACAAAGCACGCATTGCTGTGCGGCGTTGCCCAGCATCGATCTTCGCGTTGGTCGCAGTCTGTTGTAACGATTCAATGGCGGCGGGATCCTGAAATGCCATTGCCAATTCAATTGCGAGCGAATGAACTTCCGGATCCTTGGCTCGTTCCAACATTCGAAAAGCGGCGGACCAAGATTTTGGCGGTTCCTTGAAGGTCCTGCCTTCGATCCCCAGCAAGAGGCCTCGCAAAATATCCGCATGCATCTGAGCAGAGTCATTGGTCATTGCCGCACAAAGTAGCTCGATGCCTTCGGATTCGGTTGGCGACGATGCGATTCGACGCGCGATGTTTTCTCGGACTTGGGGAATGGCGGCCTGATAGGCAAACGCTGCATACCTCGCCAAGTCGTCCGCGATCAAGGGTTCGATTCCATACCAAGTCATCAGCGGCAAATTCTGATCGCGGGCGTCTTCACCGTGAGCAGCCAACGCTTCAGCAATCGCCCAACGATTCTGCAGAGAGAATCGCTGCAGCGCTGAAGCTAGCTCCAATCGAACTTTGGCCGAATGATCTCCACGGGCCATCGCGAGCAACTTCGTCATCGCTGCTTCGTTGGGGTCACCCGCTTCGCAAAGCAGGCGGATGGCCCAACCACGCACGGATTCATCGGGATCGGCCAGTAGCGAAATCTGATCGTCCGCTGACAAGGCGCCGGTCACTTGCAAAGCCCACAAACCACGCAGCCGTTTCGCCGTGGTAGGGCCATTGCGAAGAATCTCTCGCAATTGTTTGTTGACGTCCGACAGATCCTCTGAAGTTTGCGATCGTTCCTGTAGGATCCGCCGAGCGTGTCGAACGAACCAGTCGTTGTCGTGCGACTGCAATGCGGCGAGTTCGAGGCTGGTTTTCTTCCCAACATCCACTCGTGCCACGCGATTCTTCAAGTAGGTCATTCGATAGATTCGACCCGTTGATTTTCGAGTGTTGCGAGTGCTGTGGCATTCGCCCGTGTCGGACCAATCGCTGACATACACTTCGCCACCCGGTCCATACGCCAAGGTCACTCCCATGAACCACGGGTCCATTCTTCGCATGAGGTCTGGACCATGCGATGCAGTGTATCCCGATCCTGATCGTTTTAGCAGATCGTTGTTGATCCGCCGTCCGTGAATGTTGTTGGTGAAAAGTTGGTTTCGGTACTGGGGCGGGAAACCATCGCCCAGGTAGATCATCGTTCCACAATGCGCGTGTCCGCCGCCGGCTTGGTCTTCTTCCTTGCTCCCGATGCCATTGCGAACATTTCCGAGCCCGACAAAGTGCAAATGGTCGGCGATTGTGTCGATTCGCTGATAGGCAAACTGGCTGCTCTCCCGACCGCGCCACGGTTCGTAGTGGGCGCCCTGAATCACCTGAAACAGATGCGGATTGACACAATTGCAGACGAAGGCGTCGCCGAGATCATTCCAGTCGATGCCCCACATGTTGGTTGCTCCATCGGCAAAGGGTTCCCAAACGTGCTGAGTGGGATGGTAGCGATAGACACCACCGTCAAAACGCTCGCGCTGTTCATCCGTTGAACCAGGCTTTCCAATCATTGACCAGTTCGTGCGCCCATGCGTTCCGTAGAGCCAGCCGTCCGGTCCCCAGGCAAAGGCATTGGCCATGTTGTGTGCGTTCGCATGATTCCCAAACCCATCCAGTAACACTTGGGGTTTGGCGTCCGGAACATCATCGCCATCAGAATCGGGAATGAAGTAGAAGTACGGCGGCGACATCACCCAGACTCCGCCGAACCCAACCTCGATCCCGCTGACATAGTTCAGCCCGTCATAGAACACCGTTCGTTGGTCGTGCTTTCCATCGCCATCAGAATCCTCCAGGATCACGATGCGGTCGCCGGCCTTGGTGCCATGTTCAGGATAGTTGTAGGCCTCGGCAACCCACAAACGCGCGCGGTCGTCCAGGCAGAAACCGATTGGTTGCATCACTTCTGGTTCGCCGGCAAACAAGCTGACGCGGAATCCTTCCGGGACGCGCATCGTGGCCGCGGCCTCGGTTGGCGCCAGCGGTTCGGCGGCATCGTGCACGACTCGTTTTTGAGCCATGCAAAGCAAGGGGACGGTGCAGCACAGGCCGATGACAAGCAGTCGAAGTGAATCAATCATGCGACGATTCTAACCGAGATTCACAGGCCATGAGTGCTTGTGGAGTTGCCTGCTTGAGGAAGATTAGCCTGCTAAGAATCAATCAACTGATGGTGCTGCAAAGTCTTTCGCAGTCCGTCATTTAGCGACGTGAATTGAAAGTCATCGATCTCCGCGAGAACTTTGGTAGGGCACAGGGAAATCGATGCGATATCGCTAGCCCTACCCGGCAGGTACTCCACCTCGGGAGGATAGTGGATCAGGCCTTCAATGATCGTAACCAATTCCGTTAGTGAGGTCGCGTCTCCGGTTCCCAAATTGAAAGTCCCGGACTCCTCGAGTCGATCGCAGGCAATCGCCATCAGGCGGCAGGCATCTTCGACATAGACGTAATCACGACAAGCCGATCCGTCGCCGAAAATGCGAATCGGCGAAGCATTGTGTAACGCGTCGATCCAGTGCGGTAAGACGCCTTGGCCCGGTCGCGTTCGCTGGCCGGGGCCGTAAGGGTTGCCGACTCGAAACACATCGACGCAGAAATGGTTTTGCCGGGCTGCATGATGCAACAGTTGCTCTGCGGCGAGTTTAAAAACAGCATAGGGCGAGCGCGGATCGACGGGAGAGTCTTCGGTCCTCGCCAGTGGACTATCAGCGTAGATCGTGCCTCCCGATGAAGGGTAAACGATTTTCCGAACGCCCTGTTGCTGGGCGGTTTCCATCATGACCAGCAAAGGCTGCAACGCTTCGGAGTACTCGGCCGAGGGATCCGCGTAAAACAGACTGGGGTAAGTGGACGACGCGAAATGGTAAACCAAGTCTGCGTCTTGGAACGCCTCCGCTAGCGTCCATGTATCTCGGAGGTCACCAACAAACGACGTCACGTTTTCGAGTTTGGCGATCTCGGGTTGTGCCTGTCGCCAGTAGGCAACGACATCATGACCAGCGGCTGCGAGGAATCGGACCATCGACGATCCCAAGAAACCCGCAGCACCAAGAACAACAATGCGGCGCCGGTTCTCAGGAAGCATCGTGTCCACCAAGTCGCTGAAGTTGGTAGGTGCCATTGAGGATGTCTTGCCACCAGTTCTCATTGGCTAGATACCAATCGACGGTGCGTCGGAGGCAATCTTCCAAGCTGTGCTGCGGTTCCCATCCAAGCTGGTCGCGAATCTTGCTGCTGTCGATCGCGTATCGGAAGTCGTGTCCAGGTCGATCCGTGACGTGGGTTACCAACTCGATGTGCTTGGCGCCGCTTGCCCGGGGCCGGACTTCATCCATGATCTCGCAGATTGCGTTGACCAGGTCGATGTTGCGACGTTCGCTGTTCCCGCCCACGTTGTAGGTTTCTCCGGGAACACCTGCTTCTA
>JBGCGI010000138.1:0-14789 GCA_045110715.1 Rubripirellula sp. | reverse complement strand
CAATCTGCTTTCGGCCGAACAGGAAACCTGGGCGACGCGGTCAACAACGGCTTGGGCATCACGGCTTTCCTGCTGATGTATTGGGGCTGGCGCATGCTTCGTAGCCGCCGCACACGCCGGGCGATCCCCCGCTTTCTGTTGGCGACCGCAGGTGTCTTGTTGGCGATTGCCTGGTGGACACCGATTGCCTTGTTGCGTGATGAGCGAGCCGTTCAGTCGCAGTTTCCCTCGTTGGCAACCTTTGAATCGCGGATGCAACTTTCACGATTCTACTTTCGCGAATGCGTTGGCGAACTTAGCAGCAAGAACGTCACCGAGGGGAATCGGTCGATGGAAGTCATCTATCAGCCAACGCCCCATCCAGCCGCGACGCTGGTCGAACTGAAAGCCGATTGGTCGGGGATGAAGACCCTCGAAATCGACGTGACCCTGGATGCGTCTTATCCCGATAGCGACGCTCGATTCATGATCAAAGTGATCGATGAACTTCACCAGACACATCACACCGACACCTACCGTGGCGAGTGGACGCTGCTGCGAGGAAAGACCCAACGAATCAGTATCAGTCGGAATGAGATCCTGAATGGACCTGACGACCGTCAGAGTGACCTTACCAAGATTCAATACGTCGACCTGATGCTGTTGGCCCCGGTCGAAACCGCCAAGGTTCGTTTCGATGCGATGAGGCTGACCCAGTCTCGGTGAATCAAATCGTGGTTGCTGAACCTGGCATCTGCGCCTTGTGATCCCAGTTGCGAAACTCATCTTTCACCGAACCGAGATTGAAGTAGACCAGGATCGCGATAGGAAGAATCAGCCCAATCAAGCCACCGACGATTCCACCGATGATGGATCCCACCACCACGGCTTGCGAAGCCCCCTGGCCCCCACCGCTATTCTGAAGCATCGGCGCGAAGACAAAGATGTAGTTCACCACGTTGGTGATGATTCCGGCAACGATGGAATAGATCGCGTATGCCAAAAGCATCTTCCTCGCCGACGACTTCATTTTGAACAGTCCAATTCCGCCAATCAGCAGCAAGACAGAAAACACGGCGCCGAACCCCATGCCGGTGTACATGAACACCCGGTAGGCGGGGCTATTGTTCATCAAATCCATCACCGGATTGGATCCAGGAGCAGCGATTTGGCTACTGATGCTGAACATCACCAGCGAACCAATCAAGCCCAGGATCCCGAGCCCGCCGAACAGGACCGCCAAAATGGCGAACACAGTAACGCCAGACGGACGTCCGGACGTTGGGACTCCGGCAATCGGAACTTCGGCAACAGATTCAGGTGGTGTAGTGAATGGATTCGTCATCGATCGATTGCTGAGACAAGTGAAACGAACATTGTGTTCCGAGCCAAAGAGGAACCGTTTTGCTAAGCGGTGTGGATCGCGCGATTGTCCAAGTCGAGCGCTGCTTCCAGAACAGCCTCGGACAAGGTTGGGTGCGCGTGACAGGTGCGTGCAATGTCTTCTCCACTCGCACCGAACTCCATGGCCGCGGCCGCCTCTGCGATCAAATCACCAGCTCGTGCACCAATGATATGAACGCCCAACACACGGTCGGTGGTCGTGTCAGCCAAAATTTTCACGCGGCCTTCTGCTTCGCCGAGCGTACGGGCACGGCCATTGGCGCCGAATGGACAGACGCCTTTGTTGTACTCGATCCCCGCTTCCTTCAACTCTTCTTCGGTCTTGCCAACCATCGCGATTTCCGGATGGGTGTAGACGACTGCGGGAATCACATCGTAGTTCATATGGCTCTTGATTCCCGCCATCTGTTCGACGCAGACAATGCCTTCCTCCATCGCCTTGTGAGCCAACATCGCGCCACCGATGCAGTCACCCGTTGCGAACACGCCTTCCACGGAAGTCTCGAAGTGCTCGTTGACGGAAATAAACCCGCGTCGATCGGTTTCGAGTCCGATCGACTCCAAACCCAAGTTGTCAGTAGCCGGCGAGCGTCCGGTCGCCAGCAGCACACGGTCGCATTCGATCGGATCACCGTCTTTGATTGCGACGATGCAACGATCACCTGCTCGCTTGGCGGATTCGACGAAGGTGCTGGTGTGGAACTTGAAGCCCTGCTTCTTGAACGTGCGCTGAGCCAACGAAGCGATTTCGCCGTCGATCCCCGGGAAGATCCGATCGAGAGCTTCTAAGACAACGACTTCGCTGCCGAGCCGATTCCAAACGCTCCCCAACTCCATGCCGATGTAACCGCCCCCAATCACGACCAGCTTCTTTGGAACGTCAGGAAAAGACAACGCGGTGGTGCTGTTGCCGATTCGATCGCCATCTTCTTCAACGCTGCTGAGTGACGCAGGCCGACTGCCGGCACAGACCATGATCCGGTCAGCCTCAATCAATGTCGGCTCGTCGCCACTGACTTCAATGGTGTTGATGTCGCGGAACTTTCCGCGACCTTGATAGCCCGTGACACCACGTTTCTTGAACAACATATTGATGCCGCCCGTGAGTGTGTCGACGATTTTGTCCTTGCGAGCCATCATCTTCTCAAGGTCAAACTTGACGCCTTCGACCTGAATCCCGTGTTGGTCCATCCGATGCGAGGCTTCCTCGAACAGATGGCTTGACTCCAAGAGTGCCTTGCTGGGGATGCAACCGACGCGCAAGCACGTGCCGCCAAAACGCTGGTTTTCGTCGATGCAAGCGACGTCCATTCCGAGTTGGGCTGCTCGGATCGCAGCCACATAACCGGCTGGTCCGCCGCCAAGAACCACTAGCTCATGTCGCACCGTTTTCATCACGCTCTGTTTCTGTTGGAGACTATTCTATTGAACCTTGAATTCGCCAATGCGAATCTCTGGAACATCGTCAGTTTGGCCGATTTATCGTTGGAAAAACAGGAGTCGTGAGCCAGGATCCGGTCCTGATCCCTAGACTTTACGCTGGCATCTTTCAACAATGTCGCTCCCCTTGAATTGCCCCTCTCCGAAACTGCGATCACTTGCCCAAGCGAAAACTACGCGAGATTGCCGGCCCTGCTTTCGCAGCAGTGCTATTCATCTTGGCGATTCGCCTGTTGATTCACGAGGCCAGCAGCATCACGTGGGATGACTTCATGGCCGGATTGACCGGTGTTCCGCCGTTGTACCTCGCCTTCGCAGCGTTTCTGATCGCACTGAACTATGGATTGTTGATCAGTTACGACCTATTGGCACTCCGATACCTCTGCCGCTCGATTCCGCTTCGCCGCGTCGCGTTGGTCTCCTTCTTGGGGTATTCGCTGGGAAACAATCTGGGCACATTATTGGCCGCGACCCCGATCCGTTTTCGGTTCTACACACGATGGGGACTGTCCCCGAGCCAAATCGTGGTGATGATCTCGATCCTCGGACTGACTTTTTGGAGCGGGCTGTGGTTCTTAGGCGGCGTCGTCTTGGTTTGGGTTCCGGTGGAACTTCCTCCCGACATCTCCCTCCCGTTCGGGACGCGAACGTTGGGTGCGATCCTGCTATCGCTGGCGGTCGGCTACTTGATCGTCTGCTCGACGTGGCGAAAGCCGTGGCCAATCGGCAAACTGCATTTGCGTCCGCCTGAGCCAGGGCTGATGTCAGTTCAAGCCTCCGTTGCGGCGGTCGACCTGCTGATTTCAGCAACCGCCCTGTACTTAGTCCTACCCGGGAATTCGGTCGTGCCATTCGCCGTCGTCCTGGCAGCCTACCTCGTGGCGATTGCCGTATCTTTGATCACTCAGGTCCCAGGTGGTCTGGGCGTCTTGGAGGTCATCTTATTGACGCTGCTGAAAGATTCGGTCGGCGATTCGGTGCTGGCGTCTGTTTTGATCTTCCGACTGCTGTACTACATCCTTCCACTACTGTTTGGAATGGTCGTGCTTGTCGCGCATGAGATTTACGGAGGCGCAGTCGAAGCCAGGCGTGCCAGCTAGACCTTGGCGTTATTTGGGCGCTGGCCTCAGTTGGCTCGAAACGTTTCGTTGGGACGCTTTCCCGATGCTTCCTCCACCTTCTTCAAGAAGTCAGCCGTCTCGTCGTGGAGATAATCGGTGCCGGCAACGACCAGTACGTTCTCCACCACGGCAGCCCTACTGGGACCACCAATCAGATCCCAAGCTTCGGGAATAACAGTCGTCTGAAGTGCTTTGACGAGATCATCGGCCTTGGGAACAAAAATGCCAGGAATGGTGTAGGCCCGCACGATCAGATTTTGCTCCGCGGACTCGATTGTCGTGATCTGCAAAACCTCGTCTTTGATCATGTAAGTTAAATCGAACTCGCGCAGCGCAAGCCTCAGTAGACTTCGAAGGCTAACGTTATTGAGGGAAATCGTAACAGGCTCCTCGGCACTCAAGCCGATCTCTTCCAAGGCACGTCGGTCGACGACAATGGGAATTTCATGCATCGACGAAAGTTGATGGAAGAATTCAACAAGCGGCAAACTGACCGCGGTCATTGAGGTTTCTTTGCCTAACTTGTGTTGAATTCGCTCCTCGGCTTCGTCCGCTGAAAGTGGCGGTTTCGATTTCTGCTGTTGCTGAACTGCTTTGCCTGCAAGAGCGGCGTTCTTGGTTCGCGACTGACCTCGCCTCGGTTCAGCAGAAAACGGATCAGCGGCGAATGGATCAGCGGCGAATGGATCGTCGCTCGCTGCCGCACTTGGTGCGGCCTGATTTCCACGATTTCCACCGCCAAACGGGTCCGCGGTTTGAGCCAGGGTCGTCGACGCCGTCACCACGGCAAAACCAATCAGCAAAGGTCGAATCAACATTTTGAGTCATCCAAAACGAGCAGAAGAAGAGAGTTCGAGCATTCTTGCTGATCCGCCAAGGTGACGCAAACTTTCTGGCAACTTCAAAACACTCGCCAACGAGAAGCAGGCTTGGGAAACCCCCAGGAGGCGGCCAGAGCGTCGGCGGCCTCTTCGATATCCGTGATTTCCCCCCACGGTCCGTTGCGCAAAAAAGCGTGCGCGAATTCGTGTGCGATGACGTAAGTTGCGAACTCTCGCGAGCAATCGGCCAACTTCGGCTTCAAAACCACACAGCGACTGACCGTCTGTGCCCCCGCAGCATCCGTTCCAGGGGGAGCCATGAACACCATCGAACCTTTGCCCGGAGCATAGTTGTCAAGCGAAACCGTGAATCGCGAGTCCGTGAGGAAGTCCTGTTGAACTTCCTTTGGCAGTGCCTCAAGCACGTCCTGGACGCGAGATCGCAGCGGCTCCAAATCAGAGAATGGCTCGAGATAAACAGAGAAAATTGCAAGGGCCTCGTGATGCATCGTTTCTTCGAACGCCAAAACGGTGAATGCGGCGTCCTCCACACTGTCCATCTTAGCAAACGGTGTCGATTCACTGGGGCAATCTGCCTTCACAAACCAGCACAATCTTGACTTTGTTTCACGGGATCATTCGCTCCTGATGACGTTCCAGCGAAGAAAGAGAAACGACGGCAGTGGAAACAGATTCCCAAAAAAGGTGATCGCCGACATAAACTTATGCCGATCCACTTGCTGACCGCCCATGCGAGTCTAAAATCAAAGGTGTTGGGTTGAATAAGCCCCACACTGGCTTCGGCCTTCCATTTCGGCAGAGGGATCATTTTTAGGGTTCGCCTGAGTCACCAACGGCTTGTGCAGTAGCACGCTAAGACTTTCGCGTTTCTCCCAGCGGCTCCATTTTGCCGCCGACTGGTCGAAGCATTGATATAGCCGGTCGTCGATCGTTAAGATCGGCGACCGGTTTTTTCGTGTCTTGATGCTGTCACCGCTGATGTCGGATTCGCTTGTCTTCGTTGGCTTGATCAATGACCTGCTGAATTAGCGTGAGCACGCTCACGAAATCCTTGGTGACTTTTAGAAGACAACTTTTAGAAGAGCAAGGCTTTCAGCATCAGTTTCACCATCATGGTGGCCTGCACACCTGAGTTGACGTCGTTGCATCCAACGGAATTTATGCGAGAACCAGAGAGCCGCTCGAGGGATGCCACTCACTTGTCTGCATCAAGTCCTTTGATAGACGCGATTGCGATCGTTTGGGATCGCAAACCGGGCGCATGACTTGAACATCCGCCGACTCAAGTTCGATACGGTCCCCATCGCTTCCTTGCAGCACGGGCAATGCGAATCCGTTGCGCGGGCGACGGATCACTTGGGCAACATCGCCCGTAGAAAGCTCGACCATGCTGCCCAGTGGGAACAGCGTTTCGATGGCGAGGAAGGCTTTGATCACCTTCGGATCAAACAGCCCGTGACTAGCACGATGCAACAGCAACCCCATCGCGTCGTGGGGGACAAGTGCAATGTGCCCTGGAGGCGAAGCGGTCAATTTCAAATACGCATCCACGACGTTCAAGATTCTTGCGTGCAGATGAATCCGATTGCCCTTCAAGCCTCGTGGGAATCCCGAACCGTCCGCTTGCTCATGAACTTGCTGGATCGCCAATTCAATCGAATCAGGAATATCCATCATCGAACGAACGCATTGAACAGAAAGCAGCGGGTGCTTTTTGTACTCCCACGCGTCGGCTTCGTTCAGTTCATTTGTGGCAGAGGAGAATCGCGGATCCATCGCATGCAATCCGATGTCATGCAACAGACCAACGGTTCCTACTTCCAGCGTTTGCGGTCCATCGAGTCCAAGTTCGATCGCGACCGCCATTCCGAGCGCTGCCATACGGACAGACCGCTCATCGATATCGTTGTCGATTTCAGTCGCCAACATGCCAACGGTTTGATCTTGGTCCTCCACCATCGATCGAGCAAAGCCATCGGAGACTTCTTGCAAAGCTTCCTTCGGATCGATCCCTGAGCCCTGCAGGCTCTGCTGAATCTTTTGAAATCGATCCTTTGCGTTCGTAAAGCTCTTGGCAATCTTCTGAGCTCTTTCCTCGCTCAGTCCCTCCTCAAACCGGTCAACCAGCATTTCTTTGACAGGAACCGATTGCTGCCACTGTCCCGGCTTTCCAGTGGCTTTCTGTTTTGCGTTTGGCTTCTTCTTTTGAATCCCGCGAAGGGAAGCCAAGTCGCGAGGATCCACGTCGATGTCAAAGATTCCACGATCCCGCAAACCATTGATGATCTGCGCTGTGATCGCAGTATTCGCTGCGACGAGAATGACACTGCCTTCACCTTCAATCGGATAACTACACGTGGCACCCACGTGTAGTTCGTCGATCGAAATGGAGACAGCCCCTTGCGCCACCAGGAAAACCCTTCGTTGAAGTATTTCGAAACTTGCGCGCCCTTAGGCGATCAGTGCACAAGGTGAACCTTAGGGCAGTCATCTCTCTGGAGCATGCTAATTCTTAGCATTGCTGCGTGTTACCGCAGAGAGTTTTGGGCAGGGAGTTCGGGCTGTTCCAATTGTGCAACCTGTTCACGATATGATGTGATCTTTTGGCGTTCGAGTTCCTTGCCCCTCCCCCCCAAGAAAGCTAGCGGAAACCAATTGAAATCTCCCGACATCGTGATTGTGGGCGGCGGAATCGTCGGTCTCGCGACGGCAATGACGCTGCAAACGCAGGCCCCTGAGCGGACTGTCACCGTGGTAGAAGCCGAGGGTGGAGTGGCACGGCACCAAAGCGGTCACAACTCCGGGGTCATTCACTCCGGCATCTACTACCAACCTGGTAGTCGCAAGGCGATCAACTGCCGAACAGGCAAGCTTGCCATGGAGGAATTCTGCCGAGAACACGCCATCGATTGGGACCAGTGCGGCAAAGTTGTCGTGGCCACCACGCAAGAGGAGCTGCCTCGACTGGATCGCATCGCCGAACGAGCCGTGTTGAACGGTGTTGGTTTTGAAAGGATCAACACCGATCAACTGAGGGAACTCGAGCCTGCTGCTGCCGGCATCGCAGCCCTTCATGTTCCTGGAACCGGAATCGTCAACTACGCAAAGGTCTGTGAGAAAATCTCGGAGATCGTTCAGTCGCGTGGGGGGAATCTTCGTCTGGAATTCCAAGTCACCAAGATCGTCTCGGGAGCAAACAGTGTTGAACTCCACAGCGCGACTGGCGACTCTCTTGCCTGCTCGCTGATGATCAACTGTGCGGGGCTGAACAGCGATCGGGTTTGCAGAATGTCGGGCAGCGACCCCGAGGTCAAAATCGTGCCGTTCCGCGGCGAGTACTATGAGTTGGTAACGCAGCGAGAGTCATTGTGCCGCAACCTGATCTATCCCGTACCCGACCCATCGTTTCCATTTCTGGGAGTGCACTTCACTCGAATGATCGATGGCGGAGTCGAATGCGGTCCCAATGCCGTTCTCGCTTTGTCACGCGAAGGCTATCGCTGGCGAGACATCGACCTGCGAGACTTGAGCGAAACACTTAGGTACAAAGGGTTCCGCTCTTTGGCCATCAAGCATTGGCGAATGGGCTTGGGTGAAATTCATCGCTCGCTTCACAAATCCGCCTTCGTCTCTGCATTGCAGAAACTGATTCCATCGATCAGTGCTGCGGATTTGAAACCAGGCCGAGCCGGAGTTCGCGCCCAAGCGGTGACTGCCGATGGAAACTTGGTGGACGATTTTCTGATCCAAAAGCGAGACCACATGATTCATGTCTTGAACGCCCCCTCACCAGCGGCGACTGCCTCGCTGGCGATCGCGCAAGAGATAGTTGGGCAAATTGGTTAGCCCCAGACCTCAAAACGCTGGTGATCGCAGCCAAAAATGACCTTGCGGTGACGGGGAACTCGCCGCGACAATCCGTCACCCAGGATTCTGGCCCGGACAGCACCGGAAACGACGTTCAACACTGCCCGACCAATCAACGAAATTGACCCGAAATGGATTTTGGCGAAAACCCCTTCGCGATCGAGCCGACCGACACAGGGAAGGCGAAGCCGAAAAAACGCAGAGCGACGTCGAAGGGACTCTCGCCTAGCCGACGCCGGGCAGTCTTCTCCGCGTTCAAATTTTTGGTTCTCGTCGCAGCTTGCCTCATAATCACCATCATCTTCGCCTCGCAGAGCCAACGTTGGTTGGTCCATCGCTTGACGAACGACTTCGACACACTGACGAGTTCCGAAAAGCACTCGCGTGTGCTTCAGATCGCTGGTCTTGGCGCACTGGGGATAGAGCCACTGGTACAGCGTTTAGCGGATCCTGACCTTGAGGTCGCCCGGACCTCACACGCCCTCCTTCGGGAAGCCCAGACTCAGTGGTCGTTGCTCGGCCGCGATGAACAGAATCGTCGTCACGCCACCATGGTCGCTGCCATCGAAACAGTCGCGATTCATATCCCAGACGACCGCACCGGTTGGGCGACGGGTTTGCTACAACAGACCTTGATGTCAACGGTCGAACGCAAAGAGACCGCTGCTCGTGATCTTTATCGCAACGCAAGCCACGCCATGGAGATGCTGTCGATCTCTGATCGAGCTGGCCCCAGCATTCTGAATCCAGAGCCATTGGATCCGCTCCGTCCTCGCCGCCTCACCCCTCGCCAACAACCGTTGCCCGTATCGCAAGTCGACACGGTCGACCAATGGACCGACTGGCCTCCCACGCAAGCTCGGGAAGCATCAGCGATCGACATCGTCAACCGATCTGAACCGCCGCCGGAAAGCGTTGATAGACAACCCACGCAAACGCTCGCACAGACGGCCTCGGTCTATCGCAGTGGTGCCGCCAAGCTGCAACCAATCCCGACCGAAGAAGCCGTGGTATTGCGAGATGTTCACGCACCGCAAGAAACCTCGCATCAAACCACCGAGATCCAATCCGTCACGCACTTGGTTGACTCACCGATGGAAACCTTCGACGACAAGTCGGTGATGCATTGGCTCGGCAGTCCACACAATGTCCTGCGTGAGAAGGCGAAACTAGAACTGATCAAACGCGGCTTCGATGGAACTCAGATTGCGATCGCGACGCAAGTTGCAGCAGGAGACGTGCCAACACGAATCGAACTGGTCAAGAAGCTCGCAGCCTCATCGGGGCTTGACCCACGACCCTGGCTGTTGATGTTGCTTGACGACCAAAACCGTGAAGTCCGTTTGCGGACTGTATCGGTGCTTGGCACCATGAACGATCCCGCGATCGAGCAACGACTGCGAATGCACATGGTCGACGAGCGTGATCCGACTGTCGCATTCCGCATTCGCCGGACACTGGACATTCGCTAGCGAACGACCATCCTCCGACGACAAACGCTAACAGCGAAACCGATGGCACTGGCGTTCGGCCTCCTTGATTTGACTTGCAAGTCATCAAGTAGACCGAACGCTTGCGCCTTCCCGTGCTGATGTGTTTAAAAGAATCGGTTGATCTGAAAGATCACTTCCCCATCGAACAAGCTCTCTTCATCATCCCTCAATGGCGCGGCCGCACCAATCCGCAACTCGCTTCGGCCCAACTGCAGATTCAGCGCAGTACTGGCATTCAAAACGTCCATGCGATTGAAGGAATTCGAGATCCCAGCGACTTGATCGGTATCGTTGACCGTCGTTGTGTAGTGAAGCTCGAGAATTAGCGCTGCCGCGGTCACGCGTGCATTGGCAGATCGATTGCGGAAGAACCACTTGCCAATCGAGGCATCCAGGAACAGCAAGTTCTGATCCTGAAGCGTTCCTTCAAAACCATACGGACCGACGACCTCGTTTCCGTTCAAGTCCACGTCAACTTGAACAAACCCCTGTGCGAACCACTGATCATTAGGAGCAACCACGTACCCCAAGAATGGTGCAATGTGAACCGCATCGTTTCGGACAGCCAAGTCCAACATGTCGAAGTATCGCAATTCGAAATCGTCGCCCGTTGGCAGCGTCATCGCAGCGCCGGTCGACAACATCCAGGTCTCTCCACGAAGCAGGATTCCTTTGAAGGCCAACGCCACGTTTCCGAGTTCCGTGTTCTGCAAGTCCACGTCACCAAACATTTGTGTTGAGTTCAAACCACGGGCAATTGGCAGCCTTGATTCGATGGAAGCCTGCCCATCAAAAAACGTCTTCTCCATGCCCAACGTGAAGCGGTTCAGGTCCAAAACTTTGCCGTTCACATCGCGAAGCGCTCGGTGAAAATGGTTGTAGTTGAAGAAGATCCGGTCCCGCGGAATAGGGCTGGTGTTTTCGGCCACTTTGAATCGGCGATCACCGCCAGCGAGTGACAAGTTGTGCCCTAACTCGTCTTCCAGCGACCCCATATTATCCATGGAATCAAACGACCCGCCCAGGAAAGTGCCACCAAAATGGTCGCCAATCATCGTGGGAGCTGCCGACAATGCCCCCGCGACCGCACCAAACGAACGAATGCTGTTCAAGGACCTCGCTGATTCATTAAATCCATTCGCCGGTGCCACAGGAACTGGCAGATCCATGGACTGCAAGTTGTCTGCAGCAAACGGGGTTGGTGTGAACAGAGCATTGTTCTGCACCGGCACGGATTCACCATCAACGTCGTTCGCCTGATCGCTTTCGCCCGAGCCATCCAAGAACTCTCGAATCGATTCGCCCGCAGGTAGATCGCTACTGCTTGGCACGCTCTCAACATCAATCTCTCGAGCATCGAAATCAGGCTCGAGATCGGTCAATGGAAGCGGCGCGACGTCGGATTCCTGAAGTGTTGTCGCGTGGGTCTTCAGAATGGCTCGAAAAAGTTCACCATCCAACCCAGACGCGATCGGAAGTACCAATCCTTCATCATTCGGATGTGGCGCATAGTATCCTGCTGTTGCCTCGTCCGCCCTGGCCGACGACTGCAGCGTTAGCGTGACCGCTCCGAGAGCCATCAGCACCGACAACGGACGCAGCTTCTTTCGCATCGATGAAATTGCTAGAAAGATGCTCGGCCTGGACAATCTATCACCATCCCCAAGTGTTTCCTTGACGTTTCCTCTGACGAACGATCCTGCAGACCGTTCTAATGCTGATTCTCGGCAGTCCCGCTACCATCGGCACAATGCACAGCACGTCAGCACGGTATATTTGTGGGCAGCAGTGACAGCGGTGCTAGCTCGGCAAGCTGTAAGGCCTCGACGCAGCATCGGCCTGTCAAAGGTTGTTAAGAGTTGACGGATAGTATGACCAGTACGATTCCAAAGAGTTTGTCTTTCAAACAGCCTTTCCTGACTTCGCCAGCCTGAGACAACAGCACCCGATCGCTATGAATCAACCGCAGACATCACCGACCGATTCGGATTCAATCGCGGCGTCCGTTCCCGAATCTCCCAGCAAACCCGCTCGGCTGCTGTCGCTTGACACGTTCCGTGGCTTGATCATGTGCTCGCTGGCGATCAACGGGCTCGCTTTTGCCGCCACCGCAAAGCGACTTGGCTACGGTCCCGATGTGGAGGTCACGACTTTCACCGGTCGGGTCTGGCAACTGCTGGCGTTTCACAACAGCCATCCATTTTGGAACTCGCAGTTTTGGGTGATCGGTTGCTCGTACTGGGATTTGATTCAGCCATCATTCATGTTCATGGTTGGCGTTTCGATGCCCTACTCGTTTGCAAGCCGTCGCAAGCAAGGTCACTCACGTCTGAAGCTCAGCTCGCATGCACTGATTCGCGCACTCGTGCTGATTGCTCTGGGCGTCTTCTTGCAAACACGCAACAGCGGACTCGACTCGAATCGCCTGTTGACCAATGTGCTTTCCCAAATCGGACTCGGCTACTTTTTCGTCTACCTGCTGCTCGGTCGTAGCTTCCGACTCCACGTGCTGACCGCCGTGATCGTGCTGGCGGGATATTGGGTGTGGTTCATCCAGCACCCAACGCCAGACCCGCTGCCACCCGCTGCGGCCGAAAGCATCGTTGGGCTGTCGGTTCCCGATTCTGTCGCTGCACGGTTTGCTTTGAATGTTGATCCGGCCACGGAACTGGATGTCAAACTGTTCAACAGCTTGCCGCATGGCAAAGAAATTGGCGCCCACCCTGCGGGGTATGTCACGCTGAATTTCATTCCGTCGGCAATCACGATGCTGTTCGGTGTGATGGCAGGAACTCTGCTGCGAAGTGAACGAGACGATCGACAAAAAGTGTTGCAGCTCGTAGCCGCTGGCGCGGTCTGCATGACGATCGCCGTGCTACTGAGCTACACCGTTTGCCCGGTCGTCAAGAAAATCTGGACACCTGCATGGACGCTATACAGCGGCGCTTGGGTCGTTTGGATCTTGGCAGGTCTGTATTGGATCATCGACGTCCGTGGTTGGAAGAAGTGGACGCTTCCACTGGTGATCGTGGGCATGAACTCGCTGGCCATGTACTTGATGGGATCGCTG
Source organism: Rubripirellula sp. (assembly GCA_045110715.1). Taxonomy (GTDB): domain Bacteria; phylum Planctomycetota; class Planctomycetia; order Pirellulales; family Pirellulaceae; genus Rubripirellula. The sequence goes on along the minus strand of JBGCGI010000138.1, from coordinate 1,573 downwards.
CTCAAGGGCTGGGTTTCCGAGCGATTGCAGGTCTACTTGGGTGACGAATGGTTACGAGCGTGGCTCAGTCAATCGTGGAATCTGGAGCTCAGCAAGAACCTATTCGCTGGGCCCTACGGGGCAACCATTCAGGCAGCGATGGTGTTTGGTGTATTTTGGTTAGCCTGTTTGTATCTTTACCGCAACAAAATGTTCTTTCGGATCTAACGATCCACCAACTCTGTCACCAACCTTGGAAACGCAGAATGACGATTGCGAAGTTAGTGAAATGGTCCACGCGGGTCACTCCAACCGTTTGTGTTCTTGCGTTCGGTTGTTTGGTAGCCAATGTTTGCGAGGCAGCCAGAGGCCGCAACGTCGTTCTGCTGATCTCGGATAATCAAAACAAGGATGACTGCGGTTGCTACGGTAACACCGTGATCCAGACGCCGAACATTGATCAGCTAGCACGTCAGGGCGTTCGCTTCCTGGATGCTTTCGCAACGACGGCTTCCTGCGGGCCCAGCCGCGCCGTGATCTATTCGGGGCTGCAAACGCACAGCAATGGGCAATACGGTCACGGGCATGGGACTCATACATTCCGGCTGAACCCGAAAGTCGAAACCGTGTTCAAGTCATTGGGAGACAACGGATACCACACCGCTCTGTTGGGCAAACAACACACCACACACCCCGAATCGTATCCGTTCACGTTCAGCCGCAAAGTCAGCGGACGTGACGTCACGAAGATTGCAAGAATTTCCAAGGAGTTCATCACGGAGGCTGGTGACGAACCATTCTTTCTGGCAATTGGCTACAGCGATCCTCACCCGACCTCCATTCCTCGTCCCGGCTGGGGGATCGTCCGCAAAGACAACACCGTTCCCGTGGTCCAATACGATCCTGCCAACGTGATCGTGCCGAGCTACCTTCCGGATCAACCCGAAGTTCGCGAAGGGCTGGCCGGCTACTACCAAGAAATCAGCCGGTTGGATCATGGAATCGGCCAGATCATGAAAGTACTGGAAGAGACCGGGAAGGACAAAGAGACACTTGTGATCTTTACAAGTGATCACGGCTCATCAGAACCCGGTGCGATGGCAAACCATTACGAACCTGGTATCCAAGTTCCGATGATCGTGCGCCATCCCGCAGGCATTGGCAGTGGCACGACAAACAAAGCCCTTGTCACGTTGGCGGATCTAACCCCCACGATCCTGGACTGGACTCAAACCGCTCCACCGAAAAGCCCGCTGCATGGAAGGAGCTTTTTGCCGGTGCTGGGGCAAGCCGATCCTGCGGGCTGGGACGAGGTACTGCTAAGCCACGTTTGTCATGAAGTCACGATGTACTACCCAATGCGAACGATCCGCAATCGACGTTACAAGATGATTTGGAATGTTGATTGGCGAAGTGAATACCCGCTACCGATCGACACCCTGCGGCGTGCGACCTGGACCGAAACGGTCAAAAGGGGTGACGCGACAATTGGACCTCGCAGCGTGAAAAAGTTCCTGTTTCGTGACCAGATTGAGCTGTATGATTTGCAGACAGATCCGGACGAGATCATGAACCTCGCCGAACTCTCCGAGCA
>JBGCGI010000137.1:0-3354 GCA_045110715.1 Rubripirellula sp. | reverse complement strand
CCCTCATGCTCAACGTCGGCTACCTCGATTGACTTGCTCAACGAGAGGAAAGACTGCACCGCAGACAGTTGGGACTACTTCGTTCACATCTACACGCCCATGATCTACTCCTGGTGCCGAAAAGCCCGTTTGCAGGAGTCGGACGCGGCTGACGTGACCCAGGACGTCTTAAGGGCGGTGGTCAGCGGGTTTGAGGGCCTTCAGTTTGGACAGATAGACAACAGTTTTCGAGGATGGTTGTGGACCATCACCCGTCACGAGCTTGGACGGCACTTCAAGAAATTCCATCAGTCACCCGATGCGCGAGGCGGCTCCACTGCGAACGACTCATTGAAGCAGATTCCGGATTGGATCAATGACACGGTTTGCCCCAGTGATGAACAAGCCGAAGGTGAAGTCGTGCGCCGCGCCGCCGAGCTAGTCAAGAACGACTTTGACAATCGCACATGGCAAGCGTTCTGGCTGTCAACAGTGGATGACATGCCAACGCCCCAGATCGTCGCTAAACTCGGTATGACGCCGGGAGCCATTCGGCAGGCTAAATTTAGGGTGCTACGGCGTCTACGAGAGTATGTCGGTTTTGACTGATCTTAAAGATCTCCGATCAATATCAGCTACCAACTCGCGACACTGATACAGTCGCACGCTGTTCCAACGCGGGTTGGTTTAAAGTAGACCCATGGGACCCACTTTGAATTCTACTTTGATTTGCTGGTCGTTACTGCTAGGCGACGTTCAGTTACTTCGAACGCGACGACTGGGAGCCACACGCACCGGACGTGAAACCGATCGCGTAGGCCATCTTCCTGTCACCGATTGCCTGAACCTTCCCGGCGGTCGAAGTGCCATCGGAGTCAACGCAAGTTTTTGAAACACCAGCAACAATCCATTTCCAGGTCCGGCAGCGATGCCGCAAATCGGCAGTGGAGCGAGGCGACTTTCAATCGAATCATCACAGGCGGAACACCTGTGATTGCCCAGCCCTGAACCCACGATCCGTAGCCGACTAGAACTATCGTGGATAGTTCGGGGCGGCCATCGTGTGCGAGTTGTCCACTCGAAGTTCAGTGCAACTGACGCCACCAATGACCGCGAGTTGGTAGTCCTCACTGCCTGGGCTACCGTGTTCCAACGTGAAACGCATCCCTCCACGAGGTAAAGACTCGGTTTCGGTGCTGGTCAGCCGAAGCCTCCAGATCCCCTCGGGTTCAAATCGGCATCGATGCGGATCCGTGATCTCGAGCACGACCAGTCGGTCCACCATTTGACTGTAGATTCGGAATCGCGGCCGGTGACCGGACCAGTTCACCGGGCGGCCGGAGTCAGTCACTTGGAGCGTCAGTTCGTAGTCCTGCCCGGGATGGATACAGATACGGGAGTGGGGACCGTCGTCATTGGTCACGAGTCGGGCGCGAAAAGTCATGACGATCAAACTGCCAAAGAGAGAAACCGAACCACTTACCCTCCGCCCAGGTAGCGAGGCCGCAAGGTGCAAAGATCGTGCCTTCGACGAACCGGTCCCCCGCCACCGACGCTAACGGTCCCAGATGATCCCTTCTTCGCGAAGTTGGATCCCACAACGCCATTAGATGGACGGCGTTTCCATTTCGCCAACGCACGCGATCCGAAGCCGCTCATTGTTTACGCAAGCCAGCACCAGAAACCGCGCAGGCATGCAGCGGGAACCGGGCCAGCGATAAAGTCCAACGCTACCTCAAACCGGAGGCAAACGAATCAGCCTCGCAGACAACACACTCCGAAGCAGTCCGTGCGGCATTTCCCAGCTCGTCGCGCTGCCGCGTTGACGAAGTCGGCAAAGCAGGCCCAAAGCGACGTTATGGATGATGGTCGCGTTGGCTTCGGATCCGATACCTTCACGGGAGAAATTCGCTGTCGCAACAAACCCAGATCGCAACCTTGCCACAATCGGTGTGGAATATTTTCACTCCCGGCCCACCTTCCGCAAAACACCGGCTCTGTTTGCTTGGCATGATGTGCGATTGCGAATTTTAATGTGGGTCGATGCGTCCGACACGATCGAAAGAAAAGCATCGTTTTAGGGACGGTCGTCTTCGACCACACAGCGGCGTGCCATGATGGAATGAATCAGGCTTGGCCATCGAGGCCCCTAACGTGGAGACATGATTAGGGAACAGAACCAAGATCGCCAAAGGATTGCTGAGCCGACCCGCAACGCCACAGAAGATGTACCGGAAACTTAAGACGCGATCGTTTTACCAGCGACGCTGACTGCCTTGGGCCGTTGGACATTCTTGGCTAGGCCAACCATTTCCAAAAACTGAATCACTCGCCAGGACATGTCGAACTCGTACCAACGGTGACCGTGCGCTGCCGATCGCGGAGCGGCGTGATGGTTGTTGTGCCAGCCTTCGCCATGACTGATCAAGGCGACCAGCCAATTGTTCATGCTGTTGTCGCGAGTCTCGTAATTGCGATATCCGAAGACATGACCGAGCGAATTGACTGACCATGTGCCATGCAGCACAAACACGGTTCGGATCGCGACTGCCCAAACGGCCCAGCTGAGATAGTGCTGAAGTGCGACGGACCAGTCGCCGCCGCTCACAGCCAATCCGATTGCTCCGCCGATGAGCGACAAGACGATTGCGTGAGCCATGAAGACAAAAAACCAACCGTCTTTTCGTTCGAGCTTGAGGTAGAAGGGGTCTCGGAGCAAGTCGCGAACGTAGCGCTCGTATCGGCTTGTTCGGTCTAGATCGCGGTGTCGGCACACGACCCAGCCAACGTGTCCCCACAGGAAGCTCGCCAGTGGAGAGTGTGGGTCCGGTTGATGGTCAGAGTGCTGGTGGTGCATGCGGTGAATCGCGACCCATCTAGCGGGACTATCCTGGAGATTGCACATGCCGAGGATGGCGAGGGTGTGCTCGAGCCACTTTGGGCACGTGAATCCGCGGTGCGTCAACAATCGGTGGTAACCGATCGTGATGCCCATCATTCCAAAAATAAAGTGCCCAGCGATGGCGGCGACGAGAGCAGGCCAAGTGAACAGGTACCCGGCCGTTCCGGGAATGAACGCGAGGGCGGCGACGATGTGAAGCACCGAAAGCACAATCACGTATTGCCACATCACCTGAATCGGCTGCACTTCTTCCGGCTTGGGGATCCGCTGAGGATCGCGAGACGGCTCGTCGTCTTGGTGCAGTAACTCGTCGCCCATCGGGTCGTACTGGGCGGCTGCCTGGTCACCCGGACTGGCTCCGCTTTTTGCCGAGGACGGATCGTGATCAGTACCGGTGGGCATTACTTCGGAGGTCGACATCAGAATGGTTCTAATTCGAGGGACGGACGGTATCGAATCACAAACCGCCACAA
>JBGCGI010000136.1:0-81668 GCA_045110715.1 Rubripirellula sp. | reverse complement strand
ATATGAGCTGGACCATCCCACTCCCTCGTATCGTCCTGGTGAGAACGATCCAGGAGGATGGTTCTTCAATCCCATCGAGGCCATTGTCTGGGCACGACGCTCCGCAACGGCTTGTAGCTGAGGGTCATATCGCAGGCTATGGATGCCCTGTCGAGATCGTTGTGCGTTCAGAGCACCCAACACGTTCGACACGCCACCGGAGGCACGCATCGAAGAGCCCGAGGCAACTGGAGTGTTGTAGGAGACCTGTTGAACTGGTGTTGAGAAGGTCGGAGCCCCTGCCGGGCTGGATCGTACATGCACTTTGCCGCATTTTTGGCAAACGTACGATTGATTTGCAACCTGCTGAGCGGACGCCACAGAACCCAGCGTCATCGCCAAACTCGCTACCAACAAAGCTAAATTTCGCATCTCTGTCCTGTCTCCAAAAGTGAATTGAGGCATTGGAATGGACACACTGGCGGATCATCAGGGAGGACTTGCCGCCCGCGCGTCCTTTGCATGGTCCGAAAGGATCTTGATGTTCCAATCGAGGTAAAGGGGGGAGAATGGGGGGTCGCGGAAAGATATTCTGGTGAGGAAGACTTTGGCACAAGAGTTATCGTCGCTCGGGCAACGACTTAGAGCACGGCGACCGTGCCAAAGAAATTGGCAGAAAAGAATTCCCAAATGTTAAAATGGGTAGTTTCGAGGTCGCTTTCCGGATCAGTTGTTCACAGCAACGAAGTAGGCCCACTGCTTGGTCTCATGCGATTCATCGAGGGCTGAGAATTTGGCGCAGCTTCCATCGATTTCGGTCAATTCATCAGCTGGCGCGAGTGAGACCTGTGACTCCAAACGATAGGAGCTGCCGAGAAACTGAGGTGGCTCTTTTCCGCGGCAGGCCAATTCAAACTTGACCGTTGAATTGGCTGTAAATTGAACGCTGATGCTCCAGTGACCGCGACCCGCGGCGCCGACACCCAGGACGACATCTTTCCCGTCGATTGATTCGAGCGAGAGTTGTTGAATTGGCGGCGAAGGGGGCCAGGCATTTTCTGCGTCACCGTCGATGCTGCTTGCGATCGACTGACCACGACAGATCAACTCATGCGCAAACCGATCGCCGTTCCAAAAGAAACGCACCGTCAGTTGGTTGTCTGGTCCGACCAATTCAATGGGGGCTACCGATTTGGATTCCATTAGGCGGTGGCCGCTTTGGGATTGGGGAGATTGTCGAACGCTTGGAGAAGCTTCAGGCCTTCTTCTTGGCTCTTTTCAGGGTGGAACTGAGTCGCATAGACATTGTCGCTCCAGACCATCGCACAGAACGGTCCGCCGTAATCGCATTCCAAGGCGATCACCGAAGGATCCGATGGACGGACGTAGTAGGAGTGAACGAAGTAGAAGTGAGTGTCTTCTGCGGTGTTGCTTAGCAGTGGGGCTGGGGCTTTCTTTTGGATGGTGTTCCAGCCCATGTGAGGCACTTTGAAGGAACCGGGCAACTCAAATTTGACCACGTCACCGGCCAGGATTCCGAGGCCTTCGTGCTGCCCGTTCTCGAAGCCACGCTCGAACAGCAGTTGCAGGCCCAAGCAGATGCCCAAGAAGGGACGCCCTGAACGACAGAACTCACGAATGGGATCGTCCAGTTTCCGCCGTGAGATCTCAGCCATTGCATCGCCAAATGCTCCCACGCCAGGGAGGATCAATTTTTCGGCATCCGCGATTTCATGGGGGTCGGAGCTGATTTTGGCCTGGCCACCGATGCGTTCGATTCCTTTTTGAACGCTGCGCAGATTTCCCATTTGGTAATCGACGATGGTGATCATGAAGCTATCTTGCGGAGGGTGTGAAGGAGAGCGGGCGGTCCTGCGGGAGGCACGCAAGCACGTGCTGGCCGATCAATCTAGCAAGTTTAGGTCGAATTGTGCTGGCCTCTCCATTGGGGAGAGACAAAACCCCGTGATTGGGTTCGGCATCGGTCGTCGGTGCCGCGTTGGCAATCTTGAGTTGTCGGTCTAACATCAACTGACCACGAAAATGCACTTTTGGCCCCGTTTGGTCCCATGTCAGAATCTCTCGACTCAATCGCTCGACTGATGCAGACGCTGCAGGAGCGAGCTGAGCAGCGTCCGGCAGGTTCTTACACGACCAAACTGCTAGACGGAGGCCCTGCGAAGATCGGGGCGAAAATTCGTGAGGAAGCAGAGGAACTGATCGAGGCGGCTGGTGAGCCAGGCGACGCGGGGCGTGAGCACTTTGTCTACGAGGCTGGCGATCTGATCTATCACACGTTGGTGTTGTTGGCGTGGCGAGGCGTGGGCATTGAAGAGGTCGCCGACGAACTGGCTCGTCGCGAGGGCACGTCCGGATTGGCGGAAAAGGCTAGTCGTGCCAGCGAAGATCCCTCTGAGTGAACTTAGAATTCCCTCCAATATGGTAAAGAGTGAAGTTGGCCACAGAACAGAACCTTCGGATTGGTATCCCTAGCAAAGGGCGACTCAGCGAGATCGCTGGAGATCTACTTCGCCAAGCGGGGCTGAATTTTCGCCGGCAGAGTCGCGGACTGTTTGCTCGTGTCAGCGGTTTGCCCGTCGATTTGATTTTCTTGCGCACCGATGACATCCCCACTCTTTGCGCTGAAGGCGCGATTGACATGGGGATCACCGGCAGCGACTTGGTGGACGAATCGGGTGCCAGCACCCCTGTCCGTATGCAGTTGGGCGTCGGGCGATGTCGACTTGCGATCTGCGTTCCCGACGATGCCCCCTTCACCTCCGCGTCGGACTTGGATGGGAAACGGATCGCAACCAGTTTTCCCGAGATCACAAAGCAGTACCTGGCCAAGCACAACGCAGCGTCACATCTGGTTTCGCTGTCGGGTTCGGTGGAGGTCATGATCCAACTTGGTGTGGCCGATGCCATCGTCGACCTCGTCGAAACCGGCAGTACTCTGGCTGCGAATCGGTTGCGGATTTTGGAACCGATCGATTCTTATGAAACGGTTCTGATTCAGAACAACCGTTGCCGTGATCCCGAGACCGCCGATCGAGTGGTGCGCCGGCTCGAGGGCGTCGTGATTGCACGCGACTACTCGTTGTTGGAATACAACATTCCGCGCAGCAAGTTAAGTGAAGCCGAGGCGATCACGCCAGGTTTCAATTCACCGACGGTGAACACCCTGGAAGATGCAGCTTGGTGTAGTGTGCGAGTGATGGTCAAACGCGGTGACGTGATTGCTTCGATGGAGCGGTTGGAAACACTGGGCGCATCTGCCATCATGGAAACTGTCATTTCCAATTGCCGACTCTGATCGGCCGCACAGAATTCTCTGGATGAACGTATGTCAGAAGCAGCCAACTTGCCGATCGAAACCGATGTCGCCACCGTCGCCGCCATGCAAAAGAGTGGTGACGACTTCTTGTTATTGGACGTCCGCGAAGCCGACGAATATGCCGTCGCGAAAATCGATGGCAGCCAGTTGCTACCAATGAGTGAGATTGGTGAACGATTGGCCGAACTGGACGAGCATCGCGACCGCTTGATCGTCGTTCACTGCCATCACGGCGGCCGTAGCATGCGAGTCACGCAACATCTTCTGGACAATGGATTCAAGCAGGTCCAGAACATGGCCGGAGGGATTGATCACTGGAGTCTGGAAATCGACTCGAGTGTCAGTCGCTACTAAGACAACCGGTGTAACCGAACGCTGAAGTTGAAGCAGTTCCGTGAAAAGAACTGTATTGATGGCTGGCGACTGATATCCTGGGTTCATGTCCGCTACGCGAACGTGAGACCGCAGTATGGCCAATTTATCCAATCAACCCCTCGCTCGCATCACGCCGCTCGAATCCAGCGTTGCCGGTCGCACGTTGAACCCATGGTTCAATGCATGGTTGGCCTGCAAAGCCTTCGTCGTTGCCATGGCACTGCAGCTTGTGTTGATGATGGGCTGTGCGTTCCTCACCAGCTTCTTCGTGGGATCGATCGAAGTGGGCATGGCGATGTTCTTGCTGACGGTTCTGGTCTGCTTTGTTTGTATGGTTTTCGGACCCGGCGTGACGTGGATGATGAACCGCAGTATGCACCGCAGGTTCTTCCACAAAGTCGATCTCCGTGCCAACCCGATCATTTCGCCTTTTGATACGACGGCGAAAGTCGTTGCCTTGATTCCACGCGAGCGGTGGAAAAAGGCGATCTGTTGGAGCATGGCAACGGATCTGATGTTGATGGAAATCGATGACCGAGGTGTCTGGATGAAGGGCGATTGGTATGGCTACGAATTGCCTGCCGAATCCATCATGGCGGTGGAATGTGAAACGATCCGAGAGCCCATCTCGGTCAGTTGCAGGCATCTGGTTTTGATCCACGTGAGAACAGCAGACGGCATGGTCGAGTTGCCGATCGGATTCCTGAACGATGAACTGTTGATTCGAAAGTCTCAGTGGCATGCACGCACGGTAGACTTGTCCGAGCAGATCCGTCGAATTGCAAAGGGACATCGATACTGTGAGCCGATGGCTCCTGTGGTCAATCCAGTGAAGCAATCAGAGCTTTCAATGAATCCCTATGCCGCACCAGTGGATCTGTCTTAGATGTCATTCGGGCCAATGAAACGGGGGGATCGCGATCCATGACGCGAATGGTGAATGCCGGATTGCTCTTAGCGTTTGTCGTTGGTCTCTACGGTTTGGTGCGAGAACGCGAGACACTGGCTCGGGTTCGATCAGAAAGAGACGACTTGGCGATCAAGTACGGAATGCTTGAGATCAAAGATGCAAAGAAGTACATGATCACTCGCGTTGAAACGGGGGATCCGGCCCATCTGCTTTGGCGTTGCCACTACCCCGAGCAATTGAACGTGAAGGAGCGGCAGGGCTTTGGAATCGGTGGTTCGACATCAGGCAGCAGGTCTCGCTCCGCAGCAGGTGAGTTTCTGCAACGCTGTCGGTTCGAGTTTTCGGAGACACAAATCACTGCTCACGTCATGGATCGGGGAGGTTGGTTCGCGTACGGTTCATGGTGCCCAAGCCTGCTGGCAAAGGGCACATGACTCCGAAGGGGCCGTCCAAGGGACTGTTGCTTTGGATGGAATAGCGAGAGCAGCGATTCTGTTCTCGGTCTTCTGCTGACTTAAGGCAGATGTCTCATGATGTCGTTGGCAAACACGACGACCATCAGCATCAAGAGCGTGAGCAAACCAGCCACGGTCAAACGAAACTCGAGTTGTTCGTTTGCGCGTTTTCCGGCAACGAGTTCATAGAGCAGGAACATCATGTGTCCACCATCGAGCGCGGGGATTGGCAAAAAGTTCAAGATCGCCAAGTTCATGCTGAGCATTGTCAGGAACATCAGTTGTTGTGCCGTACCCTTCTCTGTTTCCTTCTTGGCAATGTTGACGATTTCCAGCGGTCCGCCAACGTGCTTCAGCTTGATGCGTCCTTGAGGCAGCATTTTCAAGAAGCGAAGGACGTCGAAGAAACGTCGCTTGCCTTCTTTGACGCCGAGCGCTAACGCTTCACTTAGCGATTCTGCCTGCTGAGTGGCTTCCATTTGTCCGAGTGCGAGTCCACGTTCAAACATGACTCGATCCTCGCTGTCATTTCGCACGACCACGGTAGTGGAGATCACACGATCTTCTGGAGGTCGGGTAGCCATGACTTTCAGTTCGGTGCCGTCGGGAATCATTTGCAACGTTTCGCGGAACGTGCTGAGTGGCGTGATGGCCGAAAACTCCCAGCCGTTGATCAACTCGTCGAAGACCTGTACGAAACGTTCGTTTTTGAGCCATTCGGGCTTCTCTTCGCCTTGGACAACGAATCGAATTTCTTGAATTTCATCGCCGGCCTGCAGGGCAACCTGTTCCCCCGAAGGGTCCGTTTGATCGCCAGCAGGCTCGGGAACGACGGACGCGATTTTGGTCAGTGGTTGATAGGCAAACCCAACGCTGTTGATCGCGATCTCGCCGTTGATGGTACTGGTAGGCGGCAGAGTTTGAGCCGAAAAGCTAGGCGTGATGATGAGGGCGACTTCTTCGGCTTCATCTCCATTGCCTCGTTCAACGGTTAGTGAGACTGGCTTGGTGGTGCCGACCAACGCGAGCGCCAGTCCGTAGGCATCAGGCGACTCGTTGTCACCGAGCTTCTTGATCACATCACCAATCTTCATGCCTGCTTTTTCGGCAGGGCCGCCGCCGACCATTGCGGTGATGGGGCCGATGGCGAATCGCAGGCCCATGAACTTGGTGGACTGCGGTGGGAGGTCAACCTTGTGAGTTGTGTCATCGCTGCGTTTCAATTCCAACTGAATGGTCTTGGTTGGATTGGAATACATGTAGTGCAGCAATGGGGTGCCTGCGACGAGCAGGCTGTCATCGATCGGTGTTCCGTCGAACGCGACGATACGAGCTCCGGCATCGTCTTCGCTGAGTACATTTTCAGCGATCGTGCCTGACAGTCCGGCTTGTTCTCGAAGAACTGTCGAGTGGGGCATCGCGAGCCCGACCATGCGAGCTTCCTTCATTGCCGGCCGAGGCTGGCTGATGATCTTGAAGTCTTGGACTTCATCACCGTATTGAACGGAAAGGTCGAGCGGCGCTTCTGGCTCGTCCATGCCCTCCATCAAGATTTCCATTACCATCTCACGGTAATGCATGTTGTCATCTTTCCAGGTGCCAACGGCGACAACTTTGCCACCTGGCTCGATTCCTGCTTGCCAGGCTGGACCACCAGGCATGGCACCGCCGACAATCGCCGGACTGTAGGAAACGCCGTAGCCGTAGGCGATCGCAGCGAAGAGCACACCGGTGATCACGTTCACAACCACGCCGGCGCTGATGATGATCATTCTTTGCCAAACGGGTTTGGCGGGAAAACTTCGCGGATCGAGTTGCGGGGCGACGTCCTCTTCGGCAGCATCCTCGCCATCGACCTGAATGCGTTTGTTCTCTTCCTCTAGCTTGCGCGGATCGTCGTCCTGGCCCAACATCTTGACGTAACCGCCAAGTGGGATGATTCCGATTCCGTATTCGGTTTCTCCGTACTGGAACTTTCCGAGCGTTCGCGGAAATTTGATCGGCCCGATGCGAATCGGAACGTCGAAACCAACATAGAACTTTTCGCACTTCACACCGAACGTCTTCGCCGCAACGAAGTGCCCGAGTTCATGGACGAAGATCACCAAGCCAATGCCCAGCGCCACGCGGCCCCAAAGCATGATGGACGTGAAGAGGGTGGTAATGAAGTTTGCATCGTCGGTGGCCGCGAGTGGGAACGCAGCGAGCCAATCAATCAACATCGAGGGTGTGCCTTGGGATCAGTATCAAGGTTTGTTGGACAGCAGTGACTGTCTTCGTTCATGGACCGGACATCTTGGTCGTTGGTGTGCAGGGAAGGTGGAGTCAGCCCACTTTCAAGCACCGTCGCAATTCGGCTCGTGCCCAACGGTCGAGTTCGAGCAACCGCGCGAGTGGTGGATGTGCCTCAAACGTGTGATTTTGAAGCACATCACGGCATCCCGTCACTATGTCAGTAAACCGGATTTGCCCACTCAAGAACAGACCGACCGCTTCCTCGTTGGCCGCATTGAGCACGGCGCCGGCGGTTCCTCCCGCCTCAGCGACTTCAAAACCAAGCTCTAGAGCGGGAAAACGCTCCCGATCGGCGGGCTCCAGCTGTAAATCCCAACTCGCGGTTCGATCCAGCGGCGGAGTTTCGCAGGGTAAACGTCGTGGATACGTCAGGGCGTATTGAATCGGCAGTCGCATATCGGGCGGGCTCAGCTGTGCGATCACCGATCCGTCGTGAAACTCGACCATCGAGTGGATGATCGATTGCGGGTGCACAACGACCTCGATGGATTCGGCCGGGACACCGAATAGCCACTTGGCTTCAATGATTTCCAGAGCCTTGTTCATCATGGTGGCTGAGTCGATGGTGATTTTGGGGCCCATCTCCCAGGTTGGATGCGCGAGTGCCGATTCGGGTGAAGCTGCTTCCATTTCTCCGGTCGACCAAGTGCGAAAGGGGCCGCCACTGGCCGTTAGGATCAGCTTTTTCGGAGAAGACTCACAAGAACCGATGCATTGGAAGATCGCCGAATGTTCACTATCGACCGGCAGGATCTCCGCGCCGCTCTGCTCTGCTGCTTCGCTGACGACCGGGCCTGCGACGACCAGAGTCTCCTTGTTGGCGAGTGCCACGCGTTTTCCAGCTTGAACGGCGGCAAGCGTGCTTTCCAAGCCTGCCCGCCCAACAATCGCGGCCACAACGGTGTCCACTTCTTCACAGCAGGCCGCTGCGATCAGGGCATCCGGGCCGGAATGGACTTGGATCTCCTGCAGATCGATTTGGCCGGTGGCGGCTGGGCCTGAGAATATCAATCTTTGCGGAGGCAAGTCGGCTTCGCTCGCCAGTTCGACCAATCGGCCGACGTTCTGGTGGCCTGATGCAGCCCACAGTCGCCATCGAAATTCCGTATCCACCTGGTTCAGGTTGCGAAGAACCTCAACGGTCCCAGTACCGATGCTGCCTGTGGCGCCCAGCACGGCCACATTTTTGATCGGACGTGACTCATCCATTGGGTGGGTTTGGCGGGCAACCGGCTTGGGGGAAGCGTCCGACACTTGGTGCTTTCGTACAATGGAAAGATAAAAAGGTTCGAAAACGGCACGTTGAAAGCGCACGCGATCTCGGGCTGATCGACGCCATGATGGACGATTGGAATCATCGTTACGACCCGACCACCAGTTGGATTGTCCTCTTCCCCGGTTGCCGATGATGCTAGTCCCCCAAAGAATGCCCAATGAGACTGGGGGCGACAACCGCGTTTCCTTTTCACAGACCTATTGTCCCGATCCATTGAAATAGAGCATGAGCGACGAAAACCCCGAGAACCGAAACAATGATCCACGCCCAGGTGGCAACGCTTGGTTGGTGTTGATCGTGATTGTGGGTTTGGTTCTCTTGAGTGCCTTCTTGTTTGGCAATAGCGATCGGCGGTTGCGATACCCCGACCTGATGGCATTGCTCGAACTGCATGTCCAGGCCAACGAGGCAGCTGCGGTTTCGGGCGATTCAGCCAATCCACAGGTAGCGGAAACTGCGAACCAGGCGAAAGGCCCCGATTCGAGCGACCAGAACCAGCCGTCCGAATCCGCTGCTGAGGACAGTGATTCTGAGAGTGAAACGCTGAAGATCGTCGTTCCGTCTTTGAAGAATCCAGAGATCTTGATCGAGTACAGCAAGTTGCAGGGCTTGGAAGTCGCTGAAGGCATGATCACGGGATCGGCCACGTATCGCTCTTTAGGTGCCAACGGCAAAGAACCAGGCGAAGAGAAAGAGATCACGTTCCAAACGATCCGGGACAAGAACAACGAGGCCGAGAACAATCGGCTTTATGAGTACTTGAATGCTTCGGGTGTCGAATGGGACAACGCGCGACCGAGTCGGTTACTGCAGGATCATTGGCCAGAGTTGCTGATGATTTTGATTTTGGTGATGCTTGGCGTGATGATGCTGCGTCGTATCGGTGGCGTTGGCTCACCGATGTCGTTCTCCCGTAGCCGCGGAAAGTTGTATGGCCAAGAAGAACTGGGAATCACTTTCGATGAAGCAGCTGGAATCGATGAAGCGGTTGAAGAAGTCCGTGAGGTCGTCGATTTCCTGAAGAACAGCGAAAAATATCAAGTGCTGGGTGGACGGATTCCCAAGGGTGTCTTGTTGGTCGGGCCTCCGGGCACAGGAAAAACTTTGCTTGCCAGAGCAATCGCGGGCGAAGCAGGTGTGCCCTTTTTCAGCTTGTCCGGCAGCGACTTTGTTGAAATGTACGTGGGTGTCGGTGCCGCGCGAGTGCGCGATATGTTCCAACAGGCGACGAGCCGTGCTCCCTGCATCATCTTTATCGACGAGCTCGATGCGCTGGGCAAGAGTCGCAGCGGATCCACTGTCGGTGGTCATGACGAGCGTGAGCAAACTCTGAACGCGTTGTTGGTGGAGATGGATGGATTCGATTCCAACTCTGGTGTGATCGTGGTTGCGGCAACCAACCGTCCCGAGACGCTTGACCCAGCCTTGCTGCGTCCTGGTCGATTTGATCGTCATGTTTTGGTCGATCGGCCAGATGTTGCTGGCCGTGAGGCGATTTTGGATGTGCACGTCAAGAATGTGAAGCTGGACGAAAACGTTGTCTTGAAAGAGATCGCATCCATCACGCCAGGACTCGTCGGCGCGGATCTTGCCAACTTGGTCAATGAAGCCGCTTTGTTGGCAGCTCGAGCAGAGAAGAACGCCGTTGGCAACGAAGAATTCAACGAAGCTGTCGAGCGTGTGACAGCTGGTTTGGAAAAGAAAAGCCGTGTGATGAACGAGGACGAGAAAATCCGCGTTGCCTATCACGAAGCAGGTCATGCGTTGGTCGCTGCGGCTTTACCCAATACCGATCCGGTCCACAAAGTCAGCATCATCCCGCGTGGTTTGGCCGCGCTTGGTTACACGATGCAACGTCCCGCGTCGGAGCGGTACTTGATGACCAAGAGTGAGCTGGAAAGCAACATGAAGGTGCTGTTGGCCGGCACGCTGACCGAGGAAATGATCTTCCAGGACATTAGTACAGGTGCCTCCAACGATTTGGAACGCTGTACGGAAATCGCGCGAAGCATGGTGATGGAGTATGGCATGAGCCGTCTGGGACGGATCAACTTTCGTCGCAACACCCGTTCGCCATTCCTGGCTGGCGGCGGTGGCGACGGATTCCAGATGATGCACAGTGAAGAGATGGCCAAGTTGATCGACAAAGAAGTCGCTCGCATCGTTGAAGATGCATTGGTGCAAACACGAGAGATCTTGGAACAGCGTCGTGAAGTATTGGAAATGGTGACGCAGAGGTTGTTGGAAGTTGAATCAATCGACAGTGACGAGCTGACTCGTGTGATCGAAGAGAACTCGACCGGAGTTTGGTTGGTTCCTGGAACAGTCAATGAGAAGCCTCGCGCCCAGATCCGCAGTAGCGAAGAAGGGCAAGATGGGTCCAAGCAGGCTTGAGTCGAGAGTCGACTAGCGCTTGATTTTTTCAATCGAGGGTTGCAGCAAAATTAGCAAGTGTTGTTCCACCGACGCCTGATTGACGTTGCGAAACGAACGCCCGACATACGGGATACTGCCCAACACCGGGACCTTGGCCTCGCTCTGGACAATTTTCTTCGTCGTCAGGTGTGGATCGATCAACAGAGTTTGACCGGATTCAAGTTGTTCTTTCGCGACCGAAGTCGTGATTTGTTGGAAAGGAACCTGGACAGTGAGTGCTGTGTCTTGTTCGCCAAACACTTCCATGGTTTTGATGTCCAGAACTTGACTGACTTCGATTTCAGCGGTCAACTGGATTTGATCAGTGTCGACGACCTTCGCAAGCAGACGTAGTCGCTTGCCGTCGTCCAAGACGTGCACGACCGGCTTCATCACCGCTCCATCGGGCTGCAAGTCGATCACGAATGGCCGTTGTACAAGATCATTCAGCTCCGCCTCCTTTCCATCAAGCAATAGCACGCTCGGCGCCCGTGAGACATCCGAGGCAACCGCCTGTCGCGCCATCTGAAGAATCGATTCTGAGTCCGTATTGCGCAGCACGCAGGTGCTGACTCTTGTCGGGGATTTGATCTGTCCATGGCAGGACGAACCGATCGAGGCTTGTTCGAGTGGCTTTGACTTTGCCTTGATGGCAACGTGCGTTGCCGACTTGATCGTGTCAACGCTGACACCCGCATAGATTGAGGCTCGTGTCTTGGCATCCACGTGAATGTACTGCACGCTGACTCGAATCTGGGTCAGCTGACTGAGGTCTCGATTGATTGGTCGCTTGTTTCCAAAAGAGAGTTGCTCGGGGGCTGGAACCGGCGTGGACAACGAAGCTTGCCGAATCTCACTCGCAGCGTTGGCTGGGTCGGTGATCGTCAGCTGACCGTTGGCCGAATCGCAAAGCACGGTGACGAGTAGGCCGAGCCCAAACACTGCCATGACGTGGTGACGCATCGGTGCCCTTTTCGCTGATTGCAGCGGGATTGAGTGGATTGGGCCGTGGCTAACGAAACGACCGTGAAACGCTATCGAACAATGCGAGCGTTAGCAGAAATGATCACGCAGCGTCAACTTGGATCTGCGTCAACCCGAGTCGTGTTTGGCAGTCGGCTGCTGCACCGTCACTCGCGTGAGGGCTCAAGAATTCCAGAGTTCGCTGTACCGCTGCAGTGGTTCGCGAAGTGGCGTGTTGGCGTGCAACCAGCCAACGGGAGCGTAAATGCCGATCATATCCCGCCGCTCTTCGTGTTCTCTGGCAATGACACCGGCCGGTCCAATGCTGACCACGTACAAATAGGCCCATGAGCTGACGACGATCAGGATCACGATCAGGCGAAGTAACACATGGGGATTTCGGGTCCGTGTACTAACCCACCAATGGGTCGCCGCACAAGCCAGCCAGATGCCCGAGACAAGAATTGCAACGTGCGGAAGCAGTTGATACATCGCGAGCCAAGCTCCGATCATCGCCGTCAACATCATCAGTTGGCGGATCGAAAAACGCCCTGAATACGCGTCGTGGGCCGGGATTGGAAGCGTTCTGTGCTGAGTCATCGGATTCATTCAGGGGGAGATGGTGGGAGACACCATCACATGAGGCTGAACAAGTCAGCACGCCTTTCGGTACCGCAATCAACCCATTCTTACTGATTACTTCGGAATTGGGAACGAATTGCGAGTCCGAATTCTGGGCAATGCGATTGCTATTCCAGTTGTAGCATTCTGCACAACAAGGCACCCCTCTGGTGGGTTGCTCGGCAGGGGTTTTCGGGCTCCTGCCCAACGAGAACCCGAGTAAATACGTGAAATACAAGATTTTCACATCTGTTAGAACATGCACGCGAAACTCTGGCGATTCAGTTAGGTTTCAACTGTATCAATCAGCACTGTAATTCCAGAACTGGGCGAGACACTTGTCGTCCCGTGGTTCTGGGTAGATGTCTTCTCCCCACCCTTGGAAGCAAATTCGATGAAACTCTCTCGCACGGTGACAGGGCTCCTGACTGTCGCACTCTTGGCTTTTATGGTCTCCGACGTCGTCGCACAAGATGGCGGCCGTCGCGGTGGTGACCGTGGTGGTGAACGCGGTGGTGACCGAGGAGGACGTGGCGGCGGTGCAGGTGGTCGCGGCGGACCTGGAGGTTTCCAAGGGCGAGGTGGTGGTGATCCCACACTGGGGCTGCTGCAAAGTCAAGAAGTTCGGGACGAACTGCAGATCGATCCAGACCAACAAGCTGCTCTAACGAAGTTGCGAGAGCGGGGACGGACCGCTGGCGGCGGCGTCGATTTCAGCAAAGTCCGTGACATGGACGAGGAAGAGCGAAACGCATTCTTCGCCAAAATGCGTGAGGAACAAGAGGCTCGCACGAAGGAAATGAAAGAGCAGTTGGAAGAAGTCTTGCTTCCAGAGCAGTTCGAGCGTTTGGAGCAAATTGGTGTTCAAGTGCGCGGGATTCAAGCTCTTTCCGATGAGGGCATTGCGGCGAAATTGAGCATCACTGCCGAGCAACAAGAGAAGATGAAAGAGGTTCGCGATGAGATTCAATCTGGAATGCGCGAGCGGATGCAAGAGTTGATGCAAGGTGGAGATCGCGATGCGATGCGAGAAGCATTCACTGGGATTCGTAAAGAGATGGAAGGCAAGATTCTGGATGTACTGACAGCCGATCAGAAAAAGAAATTTGAGGAAATGAAAGGCAAGCCCTTTGAGATGCCAGAGAGCCTAGGTCGCGGCGGACCTGGAGGTGGCTTCGGTGGTCGCGGTGGTCCTGGTGGTGGCGGTGGTGGTCGCGGTGGCCCAGGTGGTGATCGTGGAGGCCGCGGTGGTGACCGTGGCGGAGATCGCGGTGGTGACCGTGGCGGACGTCGGCCAGCCGCTGAAGAGTGAGTCGTGACTGACTCGCAAGTGCACGTCTAGAATTCGGATTGCGACGAAGCGCTCCGTCGTGCCGAGTAGGGGCAGGCTTTCCACTGAAAGCCTGTCCCGTTTCTTGCGCTATCACAAGCCGCACGATCGGATTCTTCCGTTCCGATTCATTGCATTTCCGGTTCCCGCTTCAACCGCAGGGGAAGCAGGCGGCAGCCGCGCACTAGGTTTCAGCAAATGGGCAGAAGGTCTTCGGATCAGCAAAGCCCGGGACGAAACCAACACGGAAAAACCACAATGTTCCTCAAACGAGCGGCTCGCAATTCCTTTTCGCGAAAGCGGAGAGTGAACCATGGTGACCAGCGACGCTCTTCTGATGGCATCGCGATCGTCGAACTCGCAATCTGTTTGCCGATCATCGTCCTGATTCTACTAGCGACGATCGAAGCCTGTGAAATGCTACAGCTTCAGCAGAATGTTGCGACGACCGCGTACGAAGGTGCCCGCATCGGCATCATGCCAGGTGCGGAAGCGGCCAAGGTCCAGTTGCAGTGCAAGATGCTTTTGGATGACCGCAGCATCACAAACTATACGATCTCGACCAGCCCAAGCGACTTGTCCACTGCAAGTCAGGGCGATCAGATCACGGTAACGGTCGACGCCGACTGTGTTTCCAACTCAGTGCTCGGGGGAGTGTTCTTTCAAGGACGAACCATCAACGAATCCGTCGTGATGCGAGCCGAATGAGCCGACATCGCTACTCAGCAATGGATCCCACGATCATGATTGACACTCCAATGACGCCGATTCCAATGAAGCGACCAACGAACCAGCGACGAGCTGCCACCATGGTTGCCGTCGTGATTCTGCTACCCGTTCTGTTCATTCTGTCGGCGATGGCGATCAATCTTGCTCACATCCAAGTCGTGAACACAAAAGTTCAGATCGTGACGGATGCCTCCGTGCGTGCTGCTGGTCGGACCTATGCAGAAACAGGAGACGAGACGCTCGCCCTTCAATCTGCACAGCAGGTCGCAGCACTGAATCCGATCCAGTCGACAGTGGTACCGATCGCGGCAACGGACTTGCAGTTCGGGCTCAGCCAGCGCAGCGGGCACAACAAGGCATATACATTCACGCCAGGTTCGAATGGAAACTCCGTGCGATTGACAACCAATTCGTTCGCAAATGGCAGCGGAACAGCGTTGCAACCGTACTTTTCGATCTACGGTTCTACTTTCGATATTCGTCCAACTTGCAAGGCAACCAACTCGCAAACAACTCTCGACGTTGCCGTCGTGATTGATCGCAGCGGTTCGATGGCGTTTGCTGCAAGCGAAACAACCGGCGGCGGCAATCCAGCCGCAGCACCACCGGGTTGGGCGTTTGGAGATCCAGTCCCACCGAGTAGTCGATGGTTGGACTTGGTTGTTTCAGTTGACGGTTTCTGCAATGAATTGAATACCACCTCAAAGGTAGAGAAAGTCGCTCTGATCAGCTATGCAAGTGGTGCTACGATCGACGTGGAGTTGACAGACAACTATGCGGAGATCAGTAACAACAATCAAGCAATCTCGGCCGCCTTTGCTGGCGGAGCGACCAATGTGGGTGGCGGGATTGAATCGGGGATTCTCGCGATCAATCACCCCTCGAAAGCTCGGCCCTGGGCGAACAACGCGATCGTGTTGATGAGCGACGGGAATCACAATACTGGCACCGATCCAATCACTGCCGCGCAACAGGCCGTCGCAGAAGACATTCCCATCTACACCGTTAGCTTCAGCGATGAAGCCGATACGACGCTGATGCAGCAGATCGCAGACATGACGGGCGGGACCCACTATCACGCGGTCAACGCACAGCAGCTGAACGATGCGTTTCGCAACATCGCACGCCGACTACCTTCGATTCTGACCGAGTAAGATCATGGCACGTACTATATCCAGCCGGAAATGTCATCGTCGAACCGGCGCTGCTGCCCTTGAGTTTGCAGTGGCGATCACCGTGCTTTTGGCGGTTGTCTTCGCGTCCATCGAATTCGTTCGTTTGAACATGTTGATGCATTCGGTCGAGCATGCTTCCTACTTGGGAGCAAGGCGTGGAATCATCATGGGAGCCAAGGCTGACGATGTCAAAACCGCTGCCAAAGCCCACTTGAGCTTGATGCAGCTCAATGGCGCGACAGTGACGGTCTCTCCAGGCACGATCAAAGACGACACAGAACTAGTCGAGGTGTTGGTTGAGGTTCCTGTTTCAGGAAACTCCTGGATCTCACCAGTCTATTTTGCGGGTAGCCTGACTGGCCGAACACGAATGTTGGCTGAGCGAGCTTCTGCCGAGATGGCGAACTCGATCGGCGGTAGCTGAACCAACGCCAATGATTCTCGCAGGAAACCCCGTCGCACGCTGCGGTCTTCACCAAAGTTGTGCATAATGGGTTTCGCGTCATTTCGCGTGTTCGGTCTTGCATTTGTTTGTCGCTACTCTTCATTAGCAAGAGCGAATGCATTCCGCGTTCGCGTCATCGACAATCAGCCCGCTTAGCTCTTCTCCGCGCGGAGTTTGTAATTTCGACCGATCCTGACACTCAGCCGGATTCCCCGAAAGATTCGCCAGGCGCGCAACCACTGGAAATGGTTTGGCATCAGTTTGGTGATCAACTCCGGCGCCGCGCGCGGACGCGGTTGCGTCAATACGGCCTGACGGGGCAAGCGGAGTCGATGGACATTTGTAACGATGTCATGGCCGATCTCACGCGGCGATATGGTGAACAAGGAGTGACGCCTGATGATGTGCTGGCCTACATCATGCGTGCGATCGACAACCAAGTGTTGGACACCTTCCGGACGTTGGCTCGTCAGTGCCGCGATTTTCGCCGCAACGAGGTCATGCCGGTTGAAGAAATGAAGGTCGCGAACCAGCAGGTCACACCCAGCCAAATCGCACTGCGACGCGAGGTGATTACTAAGATACGGTCGATGCTTGGCGAACAAGATGCCCAGGCAATCGACATGATGTTGGAGAATCGTGATTGGAGCGAAATCGGTGATGTGTTAGGCCTGAAGCCGGATACCGCTCGGATGCGGGTTCGACGAGCCTTGGAGCGTGTTCGTCAAGCCATTGGTGTGGATGAGGTTGACTGATGGGCAACACGTTCGATCCGAGTAAGGCTTCTTCTGTTGATGATTTGATTCAATGGTTGCGCGGCTTGCGCCGACAGGATCCAATGTCCCCGCTATCTGGATTGTTGAAGGACTGGACGGTCGAGCAGACGCGATTGATCGATGTCGCTTGCATTGACTTGATGCAGCGCCGACGCGCAGGAGTGTCGGTCACCGTTGAGGACTACGTCGCAGATCTACCAGTGTTGTCGAATTGTTCTGATCAGCTCGATCTCATCGACGCGGAAATATGCATTCTGCAAGAGCTTGGGCTTCCTGTTGAGATCGATCGTTTCGTGGATCGATTTCCACAATTTGCGAAGCAGATCCATGAGCTTGGGAATCTAGAATGCGGCAATGAGAAAGTTCTTGCACGTGGCATCGTTAGTCCAGGACTGGAACCCCGTCGTCGTGAATCCTCCGGTTCGCTTCCTGATGCGCAGGATAATGCGCAGGAAAGTAGCTCAACGTGCGATCCGGCGATCGATGCCACGGTCCATTCTATCGCGGGGTCGGAAGAGTTTTCTGTCGAGATTGTTCGTGGAGAACGCGAACCTGCGACGGAGGTTTCGACCTTTGCCAGTCATCCAGTCGACGTGCCTGATTGGTTTGTCGGAGCTGATTGCGTTGCGAGTGGTCCTGGACGCTGGCTCATTCGCGGCCGGGATTCAGTACGCGGAACCGCGCTCGCATTGAAAGTGACCAAACTTCCAATGCAAT
Source organism: Rubripirellula sp. (assembly GCA_045110715.1). Lineage (GTDB taxonomy): Bacteria > Planctomycetota > Planctomycetia > Pirellulales > Pirellulaceae > Rubripirellula. The sequence goes on along the minus strand of JBGCGI010000136.1, from coordinate 63,870 downwards.
TGACTGCAGATCAAAGCGAGCAGATCTTGGATGCCTGCGAGACGGCCGCAAAGGTTCGCAATCCAAGTTGGGTTTTGCCAAGTGTTGCCGCTATCCAACAGCGTCACTTGGGAGTCATTCGGCCTTGGTTGTTTGCGCGGCCCTGGCAGCAGGTGATTTCCACGCTTGACACAAGTGCGCAGATGCGGCTGTTGGCATCGGTGGCATTCACGTTAGCTGCGGCGCACAAGGTAGGGGCCGCACACGGCGGCGTGCACTGCGAGAATCTACTGGTGGATCATGAGGGAAAGGTGCACGTGTTGGACGCAGCGTCTAGTCGGATTGGATTGGGAAAGTGGCTGACGCATCCGGAAACCACAGGTAGTGTCGCCTCGGCTGAGCAACGTTTGGGGATCGACGTGCAGGACATGATCAGGCTTGTTGTCTCTGTTGCATTGGAATGGAATGATACTGGGGCAGCGACGCTGATTGATCGTTGGCGGCATCGCAAGGGTGATCAACGAGATGCCTGCTACGAAATTGGCCAGATGCTGATCAATCAAGCGGATGTCTCCACGCAGGGGGGAGACGTCTTGGGACGAATGTCGTGGCGTCATCGATTCGCCCAGTGGCTGACGCGCGCAGACGGCTAGGTCGTTGCCGCTGCAACGTCAAAAACGTGGTTGGGGTGGATCTGATATTCTGAGTGTATTCATTCAGCAAGATATCCATCGATCGAGATCCGTTTCATGCGAATCAAGTGCCCCGAATGCGGGTCTGTGCTTTCGCTTAGCCAACCGAAACCCGGTGGCTACAAGCCGAAATGCAAACACTGCGCGAAGCAGTTTCGGCTGAAAGTCACCGATGACGAACCTCCCAAAGTTGCGATCGGGAAACTTCGCCCTCCGCAACCGAAACCGGATGCACCCACTCCAGAGGCTCGGGCAACGGTCGATCCCGCCTCCGCTGCTAACGTCACCGCAGTGGACGCGACGATGGACTCGGCGGCTGATTCGAGTCGTTCATCGGTGAGGGCCAGCGTGTCGGCTGGAGCGGGTGCTTTAGCGGTTGGACGCACAGCTGGAAACGCGGAAGCGACGATGGATGGAACCATGGACGGATCATCTGCCGATCAGGTGTCGGCGAAGGTGAGCGCTGGTGGCTCATACGTTGGGAATGTTGAAAAGGCGATTGTGTCGGCCGACGGCTCGGCCTCGAACGGAAAGCAAGTCGGTTCTTCCTCAGGCAAAGCGGATGAGATTCCCGAACGTTTAGGAGGCTATCATGTGTTGCGATTGCTTGGCCGCGGAGCGATGGGGGCCGTCTACGAGGCAAAGCAGGTATCACTTGATCGTCTGGTTGCCTTGAAGACGATTCGCGGAAGGCTAGCCAATAACCCGGCTTCGCTTGCTCGGTTCACGCGGGAGGCCTACGCGGCGGCTCAGCTGACACATCACAACGTGGTTCAAATCTACGACTTTGGCGAAGACAGTGGCCGGCATTTTTTCAGCATGGAATGGGTGCGAGGGGGGCCGTTGGACGAATTGGTACGTGAGAAAGGCGCGCTCGATCCAAAGTTGGCTGGTGGCTACGTGCTGCAAGCTGCCAGGGGCCTGCAATACGCGCATCGCAACGGCATGGTGCATCGCGATATCAAGCCTGCCAACCTATTGCTCAGCGACGAGGGAGTCGTGAAAGTCGCCGACTTAGGATTGGTGAAAATCCCTGATCAGATTGATCCCGAGTCCGATGTCGGTGCTTCCGGAATCAGCGGGATGGAAAGTGGCACGCAAGTCACCATGCAGGGGACGGCCGTCGGCACGCCTGCGTACATGGCACCGGAGCAAGGAATTGATGCGGCTGCGGTTGATCATCGCGCCGACATCTATTCACTTGGCTGCACCTTGTTCTTCCTGTTGGTGGGAAGGGCCCCGTTTGATGGGGCGGTGGTTTCCGAAGTGTTGGAGCAACACGCCAGTCAACCACTGCCCAGCCTGAGTCAGATCAACTCGCGCGTCCCCAATCCGCTGCAGCAGATCGTCGAGCGCGCGATGGCCAAACGGCCGAGTGACCGATACGACTCTTTGGCGGAGATGATCACGGATCTCGAATCTTATTTGGGCGTGAATGCCGAAGGCCAGTTTTCGCCATCTTCGGAACAGGCAGATCGTTGGGAAGAGATTGCAAAGCAGTACGCTTCGGCAACCACCTGGCAACGACTATCCAAGCCGCTGTTAGCATGTCTGGTTGCCGTCAGCGGACTGTTGACGATTGTGATGCCTTTTGCCGGGCTGGGGTGGATGTTGATGGGGCCAACATTGCTGGGCAGCGCTTTGGCAACCGGACTGCTGTTAGGGGCTGGAGGTGGAAGAAGTGCAGTGATCAGCAGCATTCGATCGTGGATCGGGTCGCTTTCCTGGATCGACTACGGAATTGCAGTTCTGGGCGGGATTGTTTTTCTGTTTGTGACGACCATGGCTGGGCTATGGCTGGGTGTGATCGTTGGATTGTTCCTGGGTGTCATTGCAGGTGCGGCCTATCACTTTGGATTGATCTCGCCATCGCAAAAGAAGAGCGGAGCTGTTGTTCAAGAAGCGGAAAGGTTTGTTCGCGACCTTCGCATCGACGGAGCTGATGAAGATGGTGTTCGCAACTTCACCGCTCGTTACGCAGGCAAGCAATGGCAAGGTCTTTATGAGTCCTTGTTTGGCTACGATTCACTTTGCAAAATCCGAGAGCAGTTGGCCAGTGATCCTTCCTTCTCTGCATCGACAGAGGCCGGTTCGTTACGAGATAAGATTTGCGCGAAACTGAACGCGAAGGCGAAGGCGACGCGGGAAGAGCGTGATCATCAGCAACTCGCCAAGATCGAGCAACGCGGTTTGCAGAGTGAAGGCGTCAGCGCAGCAGAAGCTCGGGATCGGGCTTGGCAGATGGCTGCGGCTGTCATGGACAATGCGAAGGCGGTTACACCTGCCGCTGTTGATGCAGAGGCGGCTGCCGAGGCCAAACGCGAGAGCATGAAATCGATGCTCGCAGATGCTCGCAGTGGAAAGTACAAGAAGGAACGAGACAAGCTTGCTTCCATCAAGTTTGTTCTGGGCGGCCAGACGCGGCTGTTGGCCGGATGCTTGTTGCTGGCAGTGTTCGCGATTTGGGGAAACAGCAATGGATTGTTCGATGGTCTGAAGGAAATTGACATTCAGAACATTGAAGAGACCGATCTCTCGGGCATCGTCGGAGGGACAGCCGGAGCAGCGGGCGAGATGAATGCAGAAACGAATATGTTGGGAAGCAACACGAGTGCTTGGTCGATCGGTGTGGCTGGCTTCCTGCTCGTTCTATCCGCTTTCGTTTCGGGTTGGCGAATGACGCCTTTTGCAGCGTTTGCCACGGTTGCGATTCTGTTTGGGGCTCAGCTCGGAATCCCAGGTGTGGGCGAGCTGCTGAAGCCTTGGATGGTCGCAGCGCTGGTCGGCGTTGCCATCTACGTGCCGGGAGTTCTGTTTGGTGAATCGAAAGAGTTTTGAGGCAGCGAAACCGTTTTCGGTGAATTGAACCCGTCGCCCCAAAGTTTCAATCGAATTGAAACTTCCGATAGGTTTCATGGCTTCGATAAGCTTGCTGGGAAGACAGTGGAGGAACCTCCCACGCGGTTGACTTTGATCGCGACGCTTTCATTGCTGTCGCGTTCAATCTTGTGAAGGCGTATTGCCACGTTTGCTTTTTCGACTCGATCAGTAACAGCGTTTCAGGATCGGTTCCGTTGGCAAATGCAAAGAGCGCTCCATCGCCAGAATCTGCCTTTGCCAGTTTGTATCGATAGAGCGGCTGGTTCAGCAGGCGAAGTCGGCGAACGGTGCCGTCTTTGTCGGTCATCTCGACGTCGAACTGCTTGGCCAACAGTCGCATTTGGGTGAGCCTTGCTGTTGGCGTCCCAGCGACCACGGGCGCGCCTGCGATTGGTTGGAACTTGATTCCTGGCTCGCTAGGCTCCCAAACCGGACGCCCGTCTCGATTGCCGATCAAGGCTCCCTCGGCGAGCGAAACAAACTCGTGTGTTCCGTGAGTGAACGGGTGATACCACTTGTAGAAGGAGCCGACCAACTTGGGCCGCCCTTGGAGAGTCCACACGAAAACGCCGCCGTAGATTTCACCCGCAATGGGATTCGACCACTTCAATACCGGTTCAGCGCGTAGCTTCAGCTTCTGTCCCGCCAACGCAAAGTCATATCGCTCGCCTTCCTCGGCGGCAAGTTCGATGAACTTCTGAGCGTTGGGCGTCTCCGCTGCCTCCTGAGCAACGCCTGGCAAAGCGGAGACCGCAATCGCAAATACGTAAAATGGAAATCGCATCATGTGACCTAGCTGCGAGGAGGAGAAGGAATCCTCGTAGTTTATAGACGATATGTCTGCATTGCAAGCAGCGTGTTAGGGGAGGACCAGTTGAACTCTTTTCGAGGAGTCGACTTTGAACGAAAGTTCTTCCGTTTCGCTACCGAGTTCGCAGTACAGTTTTCCCGAGTCACCTGGCTTCCATAGCGTGAAGGTGGCGGTTCCGTTTTCGTCGGTGGTCTTATTGAATGCCTTCATGTTCAAGTGGTAGTTCATGTATTCGTCGGAGCCGATCGTGCGTTCACTGGGAGCGAGCACGGCGCCCTTCACTGGCATTTGGCTACTGTCCTTCAGTGTGAATTCAACCGGATCGGCGGTATCCAGTTTCAGCACAACAGGTTTCTGTTGAGAACCATCTTCTACGATTTGGTATTCGCTGATCATCGCGTATCCATCGTGGGCAACGGTCAAGAGAAAGCAGTACTGCTTGTTTGCGGGGGCGAATTCATCGAAAGAGACGTTGCCGGAATTGTCGGTGATTCCTTCGAAGCCGTCCTGATGATAGAAGTTGTTGGGCCAGGTCTTGCGAACCACGATCACCTTTGCTCCGGCAACGGGTTGATCGTTGGAGTCGATCACGCGAGCCTTCACGCTGATAGGTGGACCTGCGGGCTTCTCAGGGACAGGCGCCTCCATCGTGATACTGACGTTAGGATCGTCGTTGATTTGGAACTCGTGACCTGAGACTTTTCCACCCGCATCCAAAGTCAACTTGCATTTGTCGCCTGACTGGAAAGCACTGAGTTTGAGTTGGCCGTTTTGATCCGTTTTTTCCCCTGAGCGAACGACTTGCAGCGTGTAGGTCATGTGGACGTTTCCAGTCCCCGTTGTACGTTGGTGGGGCAGGACTTTGATGTCGGGCAGCGGTTTGCCATTGGGGTCCTTGATCGTCACCGTGATGGGGCGAGAGGATTCCACTTTCAATTCGACAGGGTCTTGAACGGAACCATCTTTCACAAGGCGATAAACGCTGGTCATGCTGTGGCCATCGGGCAACGCCGTGAGTAAGAACGCGTATTTGCTGCCAAACACTGCGAATTTACCGAACCGAAACGTTCCTTGTTCGTCGGTTTTGGTTTCTTTGTAGCCCTGTCGATAGCGACCTCCTGGCCAAGTTTTTTGAACGGCTAGTACACGTGCTCCAGCAATGGGCTTGCCGTCTTGGTCAACCACTCGTCCGCGAACGGCAACCGTTTGCGCGTTGGCATTCGCAAGCAGCATGCCGACGGCATGGAAAGACAACCATCCGATCAGGCAGGCAGTAACAAGTCCGATGCCGCCCATCCAAATCGATTTAAGTGGAGTGGGTTTTGCAGCACGCTCATAACGCTGTTGCAATCGAACGACCGTTTGTGGAATCAGATGATGTTGTGGGTTCTGTGAGTGCGCTAAGCACTTTTCCAGATCGTTTTTGAGTTCAGTGGCTGACTGATATCGATCACCGGGGTCCAGTGAGAGTAGCCGATCAACGATGGCAGCCAACCAAGTTGGTACGGTTGGATTGACTTCTTCGAGTCGGGGTTGCCTAGCTTCGGAGACTTTCATCAGTTGCTGCATGATCGATTCGGCTTGGAACGGCGGCCTGCCACAGCACATTGTGTAGATCACGCTTCCCAAACTGAACAAGTCACTGCGCTGATCGAGACTCTCTCCGGCAACCTGCTCAGGTGACATGAAGGCAGGCGTGCCAGCCAGCACTCCGGTGTGAGTGATGCGATCATCGAGTTTTGAATGCGCCAAACCAAAGTCGCTGAGGCGGACTCGTTCAGCGCCGTCGGTCAGCAGCACGTTCTCAGGCTTGATGTCTCGATGGACCAGGCCTTGGACGTGGGCAGCGTTCAGCCCGTCGGCTAACTGCTTTGCGATTCGTAAGATTTCGTTCTGTTCCAGAGGGCCTCGCTGACAAATTCTTTGTCCAAGTGTTTCGCCGCGTAGGTAGGGCATGGTAAAGAAGGGGATCCCGTTGGTTTCCGAAACGCCGTAAATCTCAATCACGTTCTCGTGAACGATCGATGCGGCAGCGCGGGCTTCACGTGAGAACCGTTCTCGGGCATCGTGATCCTGCCAGGAGTGAGGTGCGAGAACTTTGATGGCGACGAAGCGAGAAAGCGCTGGATCGAACGCCTTCAGAACGACTCCCATTCCCCCAGAGCCGATCACTCCCGCAATCTCGTAGGGACCAAGTCGGCCCAGCATTCGTGGGTCATCGGTTGGCGTCAACGCATCGATCAGTACTTGCGAGCTACCCATCACACCAGTCGCTTCATCGGCCAGTTTCTGCAGGTCGTCTTCATCGTCTTGTAAAAAGCGATGAGCGAATTCCCAGGTGTCTTTTTCCGCAGCACTGGACTCCAGTGAATCGCGACATTTTTCGCAGTTCTCCAGGTGCGATTCAAAGTCGTTCTGCTGATGTTCGAGTAATGCGTCTTGCAAGCAGGCGGGAACGAATGTGGGCTGGCACAGAGTTTGATTGGAACTCATTGAGTGTCTCCGGGAATGAGCGAAGATGGCGACAGTGTGTCGTCATCTGCTTGGATTTGCTGGACGACTTGTTGAATGCGCCCAATGACGCGGCTTCGAGCTGTGTAGACCGAACCAATACTGCGCCCGAGCGATTGAGCGGCATCGGAAACCGATACGCCGTCGACAGACGTCAGCCAGAATGCTTGCCAGGTCGATTCTTCAAACTCCTGGCGAACCTTCCTAGCTGCATGTCGAAAGACTTCACGCTGGTACTCCGCGAGCAATTCCTCGGAGTGGGTTTCCGTCGAGTCGGCATGCTGATTCAGTTGAGTCAAAATGCCGGAGCCGCCCACACCCTGGGTGGAGCGATTCGCTTGGTTTCGTCGGTACATCGTGATCGCTTGATTCAGCGCAACACGCGAGAGCCATGTACGGAACCGAGCACGATTCTCATCAGGATTCCAATCACCGATCTTTTCTGCCACGGCTGCTAGAACAGACTGAGCAAGATCTTGCGAGTCTGCGGGTTGCAGTCCACGACGACGTCCAAACCGATAAAGTACCGGGCGATAGAGCGTGACAAAATCGCTCCACGCTTGGTGGTCTTCGTGGTTTCGGACCCGCATCAACAGGCTGATTCGAGTGGTTGGATACTGTGACATTCGTTGGCCTTTCGAGTGATTACTCGCAGCACGCCGCCTTTTCTGTCAGCAAAAGGAAAAGTTTCTTTTGAGAAAATTTGCGGAGATCGAAAAACAATCCGCACGCCACGAGGGCCTCGAGACGTGCGGAATTGAATTCGAAACGAATCTGGTGAGGCACGGTCACGCTCAGCGAAAACTGTCGCGAAGCGCGAATCCAAGCCAGACGCCGATCAGAGTCACCGCGGCGAGAAAGGCCAACAACCCGAACTGTTTTTTCGCCGCACCGGTGACTGGCTGGCGTGACTGATTGCACCACGGGCACTCACAGCAATCGTTGTTGATGACGGATTTGCATGTTCGGCAGTGAATCAACATCTTTGGAGTCTACCGAAACATTTCAGCGAAGGCATTGCGATATTCGCTTTCAGAGTCAGGAAAAATTTTCGCGAACGTCTCTGCGTCGGCAGCGCCTTTTTGGAAACGTTGTTTTGGGAACACGGGCATTTTGACACCGGTGATTTGCTGGACCCCGGAAGCGACCACACGCCCCTTCAGTTCGTACAGTTTTTCGTGATTCCAGTCTGTCAGTTCGACGAAGGGAATGGCTTCGGCGGCTTCGATCACATCAGGAACGGCGAAGGGACTGAATCCAAGGAAGCCAAGTTTTGTCGCAGGGGCGCTGGTGCGGATGTGGCCACGACTTTGCCCGCCGCTGTAGACCAGGGAATGTTTGACTGCGTCGACGCCCCAGCCCTCTTGGTAGAGCATGCGATTGCCGAGCACGCTGCGAACGGTCAGTTCTGGATTCTCTTCGATGGGATAGTCCTTGAGGTTTTCGTCGCCGCCATCGCCATCGATCAAGTGACGCCAATCGGGATAGCGGGAGCGGACCTCGCGCAGGAGAGCGAGTCCCATCGTGGCCGATTGAACATCCAGTGGTTTGTAGTCTTCGGTCACGGCCATCGCGTCACGCCACGAAATTTGTTCGGGAGCAACCTCAACGACCTCCAAGTACATTTCGCGGTCGACCTGTCGCAGAAAATCACGAGCTTGTTGACTGTCGGTCGAGTTGCCTTGCACGGCCAGCGTGAATGCTTTGAGTCGGGCGGGGGAATGGCCTCGTCTTCGCAGTAGGAAATCCAAAACGAGCAAGACGCTTCCACTGTCGATCCCCCCGCTGAACATCACGCCCAGCGGGGCATCCTTGGGAATGGTGTCGAGCCATTGATCACACACTTCTGCCAGCTTTCCGATGTATTCGGCGCCAATCGTATCGATGTCAGCAGGCAGCCGATTGCGGGCTGGGGCGAAAAAACGCGTCAGAGTTGGGTTCGGATCGGGGCACCCCACTAGTTGCAGCTCTAGAATGTGGTGCGCAGGGACCATTCGGGTGTAGGCTGGGTTGAACTGGTCGCCCAGACCCTCGCGATTGAGTTGTTCTGCAATTTCGTCGATCCTTTCGGCGATGATCAACGCGGGGCCTTCTGCTCGCTTGGCTAGGAAATATCTCATGGGACGACCGATCGACCGGGCCATCCGGATGGTTTTGCCAGATTGCTGGCAGATAGCGAATTGCCCCCCAATTTGCCGGACCGCTTCAATATCTCCCTGTCGAATTGCCGCCTCTGCCTCCTGTTGGCTCGTCCCGAGTAGAATGTTGCCTGCTGGGTCCAACAGATTCACGACTCGATCAACCAAAGCCGCTGCTTGTCCATCAAACGACGAGGGCTGTGGTTGCGAGATCCCGTCGAGTTGCGTCGACTGGGTTTTCGACGGGTGTATGAACATGGCAAGATCTGTCGGTTGGAGTGACGTGAGCCGACGGTGTTGTGGTGAGTCCAAATTTTGACTCCCACCATTCCTTCAACACGCGTTTACAGCTTAAATTTACAGCTTACATTTTCTGGGTGACGTTCACAGGTGATTCCCCAAATATGATTCTCTCATTTGATCCCAGGCGGTAATTTCCTCCGTGGATTTGAAGCAGTTTTTCGGAAAACACGCACCACCCCGGGACCACTTCGTCTCAGTCCTGCAGCACTGGGCCGAGCACCAGGGGGATGCACCCGCGTACCTATTCTCGGACGTTGAATCGGTCGAGGAACAACTGACGTACGCCCAATTGTGGGAAGAGGTCCGCGCGCTGGCAGGTTATCTGCAAGAGCGGTGCCGCATTCGATCCGGTGATCGAGTGCTGTTGCTGTACCCGCCCGGACTGGAGTTTGTGATCGGTTTGTTCGCTTGCCACGCGGCGGGCGCGATCGCAGTCCCTGCGTACCCCCCGCGACGAAATCGCAAGGCATCCAGAATTCGATCGATCGTGGTGGATGCCGACGCAAGATGGGCGTTGTCCACGCGAGCGGTTGTCGAGCAGTTGACCGGTGACAAGAGTCACGACGACCTGATCGGCGTGCAGTTGTTGGGAACTGATGATCCTGCCTGTCGTGATGCGTCGAAGTGGCGCGATCAAAAGCGTCGTAGCAGCTCACTGGCGGTTTTGCAGTACACGTCAGGTTCAACGGGATCACCGAAAGGTGTGATGTTGAATCACTCCAATCTGATCGCCAACAGCGAATTGATTCTGCATGGATTTGAGCCGAAGGGACAAATTTGCGGAATGAGTTGGTTGCCAACCTACCATGACATGGGTTTGGTAGGCGGAATCGTGATGCCCCTGTACATGGGCAAGTGCTGTGTGCTGACCAGCCCAATGACTTTCTTGCAGCGGCCGGTTCGTTGGCTGCAAGCGATTTCGAAATACAAAGTCACGATCAGCGGTGGACCCAACTTTGCCTATCAGTTGTGTGCTGACAAGATTTCCGACCAAGAGATGCAGGGCGTGGACCTGTCGACATGGGAGATCGCCTTCAACGGTGCAGAGCCAATTCGCGCATCAACCCTTGAGGCTTTCGCGAAACGATTTGAGCCGTACGGATTTCGTCGGTCAGCTCTGCTGCCATGTTATGGAATGGCCGAGACAACGCTGATCGTTACCGGTGGCCCCGCCGAAACGCGACCAGTGCTGACCAACTTTGATGGCACCGGATTGGACGAAAAAATCGTGCGTCCCGTCAGTGCCGATCACGAGTCGGCACGCCAGTTGGTTGGTTGCGGCGCCGTGCTGCCAGATGAAACCGTGCTGATTGTTGATCCGGACACCCGCGAAATTCTGCCGGGCGATTCGATCGGTGAGATTTGGGTGCAGAGTCCTTCGGTTGGTCAGGGCTACTATCAGCGGACTGACGCGACCAAAAGCACCTTCGGGGCGTACACGATCAGCGGCGAAGGTCCCTTCCTTCGAACCGGCGACCTGGGCTTTCAGTTCGAGGGTCAACTGTTCGTTTCCGGTCGCTTGAAAGACATGATCATTGTGCGTGGTGTCAATCGATACCCGCAAGACATCGAGGAGACAGTCGAACGCGCCAGCGATGTGGTGGAAGCCGGCTCGGTGGCAGCATTCGCCATGGACCACGACGGTCGTGAGCAATTGGTGATCGTCGCAGAAACCGTTCGGTTGAGAGACCTGGATTGGGATTCTCATATCCAGGCGATCCGTCGCGCTGTCACCGCCGAGCACGAGTTGCCACCGGATGCAGTGTTCTTAGTGCGCAACAGCAGCGTTCCAAAAACCAGCAGCGGCAAGATTCAACGTCACGCGTGTTTGCATGCTGTACGTGATCACGATTTGAAGCTGATCGCAAAATGGGTTCGCTGGGAAGAGAATGAAAGTGGTGGCGGCACATTGGACTTCGGCGGCCAGCCGATGATGCAGGCGGCTGCAGCCGGTGGTATCACGGTCGATCCTTCCGAAGTCAACTCGGGAATCGTGGAAGCGATCAAGCTGCATGTGCGTGGAGTCGCTGGAGAGCGAGCGAATCTGCTTTCGCTCGACACGAACATTGTTTTGGACCTTGGCCTCGATAGCCTCGAACGGCTTGAGATCGCCCGACAGTTGGAACGCACCTTCGATGGTCGCTTCCCTGAGCAAGTGTTGGATGAGATCGAAACGATTGGTGAAACCGCGTTAGCCATCGAGCGTTATCTGCCACCCGGCGCAGAATCACGGGCCGATGCATTCCTAAGTGGACGCACCTCGCAGCCAGCGGTTGCTAGCGACGCAGCCAGCAATGGGGCGCCAAAACCAAACGTCGAGCCCGAATTTGAATTTGAGCAGTTCGCGGAGTTTCGTCGGCTCAAGACGACCATGAAACAATTGCTGATGACCGGGGTGCCCAACCCGTACTTTACCGTTCACGAGAACGTTGTTCGAGACACGACGATCGTCGATGGTCAAGAGTTGATCAGCTTTGCCAGTTACAACTACCTGGGGTTGAGCGGTCATCCTGCCGTCTCCAAGGCTGCCGCCGATGCGGTGCATCAGTATGGCACGAGCGTTTCGGCTAGCCGGCTCGTCTCTGGTGAGAAACCGATTCATGGCGAGTTGGAGCGTAAGATTGCGGACTGGGTCGGGGTCGATGCTTCGATTCTGATGGTCGGCGGTCACGCTACCAATGAAACCACCATTGGCCACCTTGTTGGGGCCGGCGACTTGATCGTCCACGATTCCCTTGCCCACAACAGCATCGTGCAGGGTGCTTTGCTGTCTGGAGCTCGGCGAAGACCGTTCCCTCACAACGACTACGATGCTCTGGATCGAATGTTGACCGAGTTGCGATCTCAGTATCGTCGCGTGTTGGTGGTCGTCGAAGGCGTCTACAGCATGGACGGCGACTTCGCAGACATTCCCAAATTGATTGACGTCAAGAAGCGTCATCAGGCTTTGTTGATGGTTGATGAAGCCCACAGTTTCGGCACGATGGGAAAGACCGGACGTGGCATCGCGGAGCACTTTGGGATCGATGCCCGCGATGTTGACATCTGGATGGGCACGCTGAGCAAGTCTGCTGCATCCTGTGGCGGTTACATTGCGGGTAACAAAGCACTAATCGAATTGTTGCGCTACACGGCACCCGGTTTTGTGTTTAGTGTCGGAATGCCTCCCGCTCAGGTCGCCGCTGCTTTGGCTGCGATTCTCACGTTGGAATCCGAACCAGACCGTGTTGATCGATTGCGTCAAAGAAGCGAGTTGTTCCTGAATCTCTGCAAGGAAGCCGAGCTGGACACTGGAGATAGTCAAGGCACGCCGGTTGTTCCTGTGATCACAGGCAACTCCATGGTTGCACTGCGCCTGTCAAATCGATTGAAGTCGGACGGGATCAACGTTCAGCCAATTCTGTATCCAGCGGTGGATGAATCAGCGGCCCGTTTGCGATTCTTCATCACCAGCGAGCATAGTGAGGAACAGATTCGCTTCACTGTTGAGCGAACGGCCTACCATCTAGGGGAATTGGGCTTTCGCCCTCGCGCAGTCCGCTCAAACGGGTGATCCAAACGATTTGCGTGCAAAGCAGATGGCAGACGTGAGAGACAATTCGAGGGGAGAAAAGCGGTAAAGCCCTTGCAGTCACCCCGGTCCTCTTTAGAATTGACTCTCCCCATCATATGCAACTACTGCGCACCGACGTCTAATCCACCACCACCTTAGACTCGCAGTCATCTTTCACTCATCCAAGGAGAGTCTCTTGCTTACTGAGTCAACCGTCGAGCGAATGTTTCGAGAGCTGATGAACGATCCAAAACGCAACGAAGAAGTATTTGAGAAGGCGGAAGAACTTCTGGAAGACGAGCTTCGACCAGAGAGCCCACTCCGACATCGCCTCAGCACTGAGCTCGATGAGCTACGAACGCTTGCTGAGAAGAGCTAGCAAGAACTGCGAATTCTACTGAAAAACGAAACAACCCCGCGAAGACAATGTCTTCGCGGGGTTGTTTTTTGTACTGCCCCAATGACGCCCCATCGTTGCCCTGCCCCGGTTCACTCCGCCTAGTGATTCAGGTTGATACCGAAGGTACCGCCGACCAGTTGCAGGTCTTGGTCGTTGTCGCCACCAGCGAGACGACTTCCGTCTCCTCCACGCCACAAGCCGCGTCCAATGTCGATCAGCTGAAAGCCACCTCGGATGGAGACCATCTTGGTCAGCTGGTAGCCGACTTCTGCTCGAACATCAAAGCCGACAAAGAACTCTTCGTTGCGAGAGTAAATTGGTTTCGTAGAAGCCGTTCTGATTTCAACAGGCGGATCGCCGATCGTGACCGTGTTCGCGGTCAGGTTGTAGATTGTCAGATCTGTACGACGCTGTGACTTCGAGGACTGCCAGTTTCCACCACCGAAGACACGGAAGTCACTCGAGAAGGTGAAGCGATCACGGTACTTGAAGTAGCGGAATCCAATCTGGCCGCCAAGCATCTCGTTGTCCGTTTCAGCCAAGCTGGTCGTCAACTGCTCCGCAGCTCCGAAGAACGGACTGACCAGAGGCGTTGAGCCAGGGATGGTGCCGAGTGTGTTGGTGAAGTCTTGAGCTGCGTTGGTATCCTTTATTCGCATCCAACGTAGACCGACCATCGGCTCCAGGATGCCACCGTAGTGATACGGCTCCATTCGCCAAGTCTTGTTCAGCTCGTAGCTGTCGTAGCTCAACACGTTTTCAGTGTCTTGCTCGTCAATGAAGCGAAAGGGGAACCCGAGATTGTTGTCTTCGCCCGGTGGTGTCGTGAATCCGAAGGGAGGGAACGTTGCTGAGCCACCCCCACTGCCACCAATCACTTGGTCGCCGTTGTATCGGTTCAAAGCTTCGTGGCGTTGTGTGAAGAACGCTCCGACACCGGTTTCCGTCCAGTTGAACAACCAGCCCTTGTCTTCACCAGGAAGCATGTAGCCGATCTCGTATCGATGACCCCAGCCACTGTCCAATCTGGTCGGAGCAGTATCAGGTTCCGTTGTCTCAGGCCGCGAACCGTACAGATTCAGCCGGTCGTAAGTCGCGAACCAGCCATGGGCTGCTCGCTTCTTTGGCTTCATATCCATCAGGTCCGCGTCATACACCGGCTCGAACCAGCGAAAATCAGGATCGAACGCAAATGGGTCTTGCAAAGGCATGTGCTCCATCTGTTGAGCACTCACCGTTGCGACTCCACTCAGGAGCATCAGGGCTGTGAGCAGGCTTGCAGTCAGCTTCCGTACCGACATCGCTTTTCCACCGTCTTGCAGTTAGTTTTGCTGAAGAACTCGGCTACTGCCGAATTCACTTTCACGCCAGTTTCACTATCGATCCTGACACACGCCCCCCAAACCAATCGCTCTTCCAATTGCTTGGAATTGCCACGTCGAAATTGGACGCACTCAATGGATAGGTTCGGGTTGTGAGGATAGTATCGGTCCGAACTAGCAAGAAGGCTTAGCTTGTTTGGTCGAGGAAACAGCAAAAGTCCGAGAATCTGCAAAACCGTCATAGTTTCACATGCTACGCGACCACTATTTCTTTCCCATTGCCCGCTTTGAAGCAAAGAATTCGGTCAGCACACGACCACAGGGTTCCGCCAGAACGCCGCTGGTCACGTCGCATTGGTGGTTCAAGCGGGAGTCCGCCAGAAGTTCGTACAGCGTATGAACGGCTCCCCCTTTGGGATCATGTGCTCCGAATACCACACGGGGAATTCGCGACTGCAGGATTGCACCTGCGCACATCACACAGGGCTCCAAAGTCACGTACAGCGTCGTACGCTCCAGTCGCCAGTTTTCAATCGAAGCGGCCGCCTGCGTGATAGCTATCATTTCAGCGTGAGCGGTGGGATCGTGTAGCGATTCACGCTGATTGGCTGCAGCAGCGACGATGGTGCTATCGCGAACAATCACGGCTCCAACGGGAACTTCGTCTGCCGTGACCGCCTGGTAAGCGTACTCCAAAGCACGCGTCATCCAATGCATGTCGGTGTCGAGCAAACGTTGCTCCAGGTCATCGCTCATTCCTGTTCTGCTTTCTCTTTCGCAGCAGCAAGTTCCTTCTTCGTCAGCTTGCGGAGACGCACGTTTCTGATTTCGGAGTCGCATTGAAAAGCGGCAACGCCGAGAGGAACGGACTGATCCATTTCATAACGGATGTCGAATTTATGCCCTTTTCGTTCCTGTTCCACAGCATTCTTTTCGTCAATCCAGCAGCGGATGAAATGAGGGTCGACCCGCACGCGGACTTTGTACCAGGTGTCGTTGTCGAAGTTGCGGAAGAAGGTCGTGTCGTTCTCGCTGGCGTCGTGGCCGTCAACGTTGCTGATCCCGACCACACCGCCGCCCCAACCGCCCAAGATGAAAGTCACGTTGTCTTCGCCAACAGGGAACGTCAGTCCGCAGAAAAAGTCGAATCCATCGGTTCGCTGCGTTTCCAGAGTCAGTTCGTAGTTTTCCCGCAGCACGTCACCTTCCCAGCGAACACCGGTCAAAGGGTCGCCCAGTTCCATCTTGATCAAGTCTTCTTTGATTTCGACAGGGCCATCGCCACCGAATTGACTGACCTTCCATTTTCCATTGAGTGCTTTCCAGTCTTTCTTGGCCTCCTCTTTGGCAGCAGCTTTTTCCGTCGCGGCTGCAGGCTTTTCGGCTGGCTGAGTCGGTTTGTCGGCCGAGCAGGTGGCGGGGTTTGATATCAGAGCGAATGCTGTGATTGCGTAAATAGCCGATGAAATCAAGGAGGCAGGCGGAGTTCGATTCACGATGGAGACCTTGGAGGAACGATGGAAGTTCGTGACGGTAAGTTTGTCGACAGCCAGGGAAAGACGAGTCGCTATGTTACGCATCCGACCGAACGCGGGCGTTGAACGTCAGCGAAAACTGAGGAACTCCCTTCGATCCAGCGCGTCAACGTTTCTGGTCCACCCTCAGGAGAGTGCAACAGTGCAACCGGTCACCAAGATAACAATATTCGGTTTCAGGCTCGCTGTCGTGGTCTTATGCCTGTATTGGCTGGCAATTTTTGTTGGAACGCACCTTCCGGCGGTGCTGGACATTTCGCCCCGGGTGAACGACAAGATCAAGCACTTTGGAGCTTTTTTCGTGTTGGGAGGCATTCTGTGCTACGTGACCAACTCACCTCGCTGGCTCCGTCGCTTCGGGACAATTGGGCTGATCGGAATGGGCTATGCCGCCCTGGACGAGATGACTCAACACTTTGTTCCCGGTCGCTATCCCGATCCGATGGATTTCGTGGCGGACTCGATCGGTCTTTGGAGTGCCGTTGGAATCTACGTCATCGGCAAACTGTGTTTCGCAAGAACTCCGTCGGCTTCCGCGTAAAGCGTCGCGAGTCGCTTCGTCAGACGTCTTCTTGGCGAGGTGATCGTTCTACGGCTATAGTCGCAACCGTCACGATGGTTTCCAGCCATTGATTCGGTGAACTTGTGGGCGGTTGGAAGCCGCCCCGACTTAACGTGAGATACGACTGTGGCCACTTCGCCCAAATATGCTGTCGGAGAGAAGAGTGCTTCGGCTTTCGAGACTGCTCGCCAACTGATGCCAGGTGGCGTCAATAGTCCGGCTCGCGCCTTCGGCGCCGTTGGCGGTTCCCCCTTGTTCATCGATCGAGCGGAGGGCCCTTATCTCTACGATATCGATGGTCGGCGACTGATCGACTACATCGGTTCATGGGGGCCCATGATTTTGGGGCATGCCCACCCGGAAGTCATCGAGGCTGTCACGCAAGCCGCTCAGCGAGGGACCAGTTTCGGCGCGCCCACTGAAGCGGAATCGCGACTTGCGCAGCAGATCGTCGACGCGGTTCCGAGCATCGAGAAGGTTCGCCTGGTCAACAGCGGCACCGAGGCAACGATGAGCGCGATCCGTGTTGCCCGTGGTGCAACCGGACGTGACAAGATCATCAAGTTCTCAGGCAACTACCACGGTCACGTCGATAGTCTGCTTGTCGCCGCTGGAAGTGCAGCTGCAACCTTGGGTGTGCCCGACTCGCCTGGGGTTACCGAAGGTGCAGGAAAAGACACGCTCGTTTTGGACTACAACGATTGCGATGGTGTGAGAAGCGCGTTCAGCCAGCACGCTGAAGAGATCGCTGCGGTCATCTTGGAGCCGGTTGTCGGGAACATGGGGTGTGTATCACCATCGATGGATTTTCTTCGTTGCCTAAGAGAAGAGACCTCCAAAGACGGCGCGATCTTGATCTTCGACGAAGTCATGACTGGTTTCCGTGTTGCCTTTGGAGGAGCCCAGGAAAGATTCGGGATCACTCCGGACATGACGACTCTCGGCAAGATCGTTGGTGGCGGGATGCCAATGGGAGCCTATGGCGGTCGGGCCGATATCATGAATCAGGTTTTGCCTGCAGGGAAAGTCTTCCAAGCAGGGACGCTGAGCGGGAATCCTGTTGCAGTGGCTGCAGGCAGCGCTACGCTGAGAATCTTGCGAGATGATCCTCCCTACGAGTACTTGGAGAAACTCGGCGAACGGTTGGAGTCAGGTTTGCGAAAAGCGGCGACCCAAGCCGGCATCGCTCATCAGTTGCAACGAGTTGGCAGCATGATGACGCTGTTCTTCAATCCCGATCCGGTGAACCAATGGTCCGATGCAGATCGATGCGATCGAGAGCAATTTGCGGCCTACTTTTGGGGCTTGATTGAAGCGGGCGTGTACATGCCGTGCAGCCAGTTTGAAGCACTGTTCTTCAGTCGCACGCATACCGAAGCGATGATCGACGAGACCATTGCTGCGGCTGAAAAAGTGCTGTCCTCGCTGTCCTAGCACTGGTCCAGACGCTGCTTCACTGTCCCTCCGCGACGGTCACTGCTTTGACTTGCTCATCAAGTCTTCGGGCAATTTCTCGGGCCAGTCGCCAGTCAACTTCATGGCCCGAACGCGTGCCTCGTGACCCTTGGGACAGACCAGCCCAGGGCGTGGCGCATCGCTGACTGGGATTTCAACCAACGGTTTTTCGTTCAAGGTGACTGCGACGTGGTCACCGACCAGCGTCATCTTGATCGTATTCCAAGCCTTATCCAGAGGTAGGTTTTCGGTCGCAAGCGGCTCCATGGGCGGTTCAAGCTTGTCAGCTTCGACATAAGACCGCCGCGTTAGATCGTTGGTGATCGTTGTCCATTTCGGACGTGTGCCCGACGGGCTGAGCTGAAGGACCGTCCGTCCAATGGCAGGATGGATCGCCGTTGTGCCTTTCTCCCACCAGAAAGAGATCTCGACCGATTCACCGTCAAACAGCGGCCGTAGATACTGGATGTGCGATTCGCCGCCGTCGTTCTCGTCGGACGTGAACTTCAGTTCGTCATCGATCATCCGCCATTTGAATTTGAAAGTTTCAGCCGATTTCTTACGGTCCACTTTGATCTTATCGGCGTCCTGTTTCGGTCCAATTGGCAACAGTGGGTCGGGAAGGCTGACGCCTGAACCTGGGTAGCTCCATCCACGCATCGTTGATGCCAGCAGGTTCACTTCGCGTGGAATGGTTGGCTCGCCGCTGATCTTGATGTTGTTGAAGCGTGTTGTCCGGTACATGTGATGCGTGACTGCGAACCAGGGGTACGAGTCCACTTTCAAATCCGTGACGTAATCCACGCCGTTGCAGGCTGCGATGACTGCATCCGATGTGACTTGAATGCCTTCGGAGTTCAGCGCGCCTCGGGTAATCTTTGGAACCGAAAAATCGGCGGTCTTGCCGAGCAGGGACGTGACTTGCCCTCGACTGTTCCAGCCATTGGCTTGATACAAAACGCCTCCATAACTCAAGTCGGCTTCGCCCCAACCACCGTCGAAGATGTCCGCGGTCAGGTTGAACGTGCCAGCCAACGGATAGCGAAGCATCAGAAGGGTCGTGTTGTTGCCGCTGGTTCCACTGATCCAACCAGCACCGTCGATGGCATAAAGTGGATTCAGACTCTCGGTGGAGGGAGAGTAACGCGCTGGCAAAGCGACCGGGACGAAGTGTTCCAGCGGTGAAGTCTCCGTGGCATTGGCTGCTCGTCCGACACCGATCTGCGCGATCACGCGACCGATTGCCGAAGTCATCATGTTGCGGTTCGATCGAACGGAATAGGGCTTCAAGTCTTGCATCAATTTGCTCGCCTGTGCCTGCGGCAAGCCCGCGCGGATCGCGCGCGTGGCCAGATAGGCTGCTAGGGCGGGATACTTCAGTTTCGAATCTGTCTTTTGGGGCTTGTTGCTAGCCAAGTACTTTGCGATTGCCGCGTAAGTGGTATCCAGGGATTTCAAGGTGTTGGCTGAGGGGGCTGTGGCAGGTTCTTTCATGAACGCCGCCATCCGCACCAGAGCAGCAGCAATATCGGCGTTGTCTCCGGCGGCCGAACTTCGTCTTGCGATCAATTCGGCAACCTCGTCGGATCTGTCCAGTTCGGCTGCCAAGTCTGCCAGTAGCAAGATGGTGTCTGTGATTGGCATCTGCGGATCACAGGTTGGCAACGCATGAATGGCGGCCAACGAGGGCGTTTGACGCCGCAACATGGGTGGTGGATTTGTGTAGCGAACGAAGCTTCCCCAGTTCGCAACGGGGCCGTCGTCCTTCTCCCCCAGGGTGATCTGCATCAGCAAATCAAGTTGCTGTTCCTTTGGCAGTTGGGAGATTTCCAGACAGATGCCCGCTGGCATTTGGGACTGGAAATTTGTGCCCACCTTCTGGTCCAACAGCATCAGATTGCGAATGTTGGCGGTGATGCTTGGGAGCAGACCTTCTTTTAGCCATTCGCTTAGCAGACTCTCGTAGGCGCGTTTTTTGTACTCGTTGGCACGCTCTTCGTCGTAGCCTGAGCTTGAGTAGCGCTGTTCAATCGTGTCGCTCTCGGCCTTGAGGACAGTTTGGATGAGATCGTTGTCATTGCTCTTGGCAGCAGCAATGAGAATTTTTCTACGGACCTGACTGGCAATTCCACGATGGCGGTTGCTTGTGTAGTAGTCGGATCCAATCAAGTGACTGGTTCGCTCTAGCAGTGAAAACGCTTGCTTGTTGACTTCCTCGGAGTCGAGTTCACTAGACTCGATGACGGGCCAAATCGCCTGCAATGCAATGTTGAGAATTTTGCTTTTACGATAGGAGTCTTGTTGCATCTGCGAAGTGATTGTTCGCGAGGACAGGTCAACCGGCGATCCCGTCTTCGGTAGCTTCGAATCCATCGCTGTCGCAAATGTTGCTAACGCGTCGGAGAGGACATCGGGATCGTTTGTGGCGACCGCTGCTTCCACCAAGACACCTGCGGATGTAGGCATGTCCGCTGCTTTTGGGAGACGCGTTTGAATGGTCTCCAGGAGCTGATCGGACCGACCGGCAAGCTTGCTTGCCCGGACCATCGCAATGGAAAGTGATTCAGGAATAATCGTCGGTCGAGAACTGGAGTCGTAGCCTGACGTGGAGGCGATTGGTTTGGCGTACGGGAAGCAGTTGGCTGAACGATGTTCGGGCAAAACGACGGCCTGCAGAGCCAACGCGATTTCTTTCATCGAATCAACGTCGATCGGACCATCAATTCGTTCGGAATCGGTTGCGCCCATCTTCTGGCCTGTCACTTTGGAATAGATATCCACAAGGCTGTTGACTTTCACGATCAAGGCACCCATTCCTCCATCATCTTGCTGACGCGTGCTTCTGCTATTGGCTGAAGCGATGGCGAAGGCATCGCCACCGACAGCCATGTTGCGTAGTGGCGGTCCATTGCCAAGGGCAATTTTCAAAGCTCGCGTCGAAGTGGTGATGTTTCCATCGAGCGCCGCCGTTCTGGCAACTCCCAAAGCCGTCATCACCTGTTCATTGGCAAGTGGCACACCGGGCTTGAGGTTGGCTTCGATCGTGGTTAGGTATTCGGCTAAAGAATTGCCGTCACCCGTCAGGTTTGCCAACGCCAGGTCCAGGCGTGGTTCGTTGATCGTCTTCGCAACGGTTTTCAGATAGGAAGCCAACTCAGTTCCGGATTCTTTCGTTGCCGGATTGTCTGAACTCAGTGCCGCGACAACGACAGGGTAGAGATCAAGCAGATCGCTATATTTCGTTGCGGTGGGCTGATTGGCCACCGCCTTGATCGCATCGATATCAGGCAGTCGCTTCATCATCACCTCGACGAGAGTTGAAACGTTTTCCGCATCGGCTTGAGTCGCGACCAAGACCTGGGCGGCCGGAATGGACCAGTCGGACGCATTCTTATCGGCCAACTCGGCCAGGCTCTCACCGAACGCTTTGATCGCGTCGATACCCTTGTCGCTTTGCATTGCGGTTTCGATTGCCAGGCTAAGTCCTGGCTTCATTTCTCCCGAGAGCAGCGAATCGAGCGGCAAGTCAAGTAAGTCGATTGCAGGAGTCTGATCACTCTCCATCATTTCCTGACTGATGTTGATCAGGTAATCGCTGGCGATCTTTGGCGTCACTTTTTCAGCAGCCGTTTTGGCGCCGTCTTTGTACCGTTGGAGCGAGGTCGAGCTGCTCCATCTTTTCGCGTTCTCAAACTTCTCCGGTTGTGCGAGAGCGCGACGATAGATTGCCAACGCGTCGATCGGTGACCCCATGGAAACCAACTTCTCGGCGAGCGAACGGTATTCGCTCAATTCTTGATAGTCACCATAGCCAGGGTTGTATTGGTTCTGGTCTGAATGATCGATCGCTTTGTAGGCTTCCAGGATGTATTGACGTGCCTCGCTGGTTCGCTCGTTCTTGATCAACGCATCCACCAGCCGCGCGGATGCGGAATAGCGAAAGTCATTTCTGGACACATTGGAATCCAGCAACGCGGACTCATAGATCGCAATCAGCATCGCCGGCCGATCTTTGATGCCATCGGTTTTCTCCAGCACTTGACCAGCTTGCCAAAGCAACCCGCCACTGATGATCGTGGTGGAAGTCTCCTCGTTCAACTGCTTCGGAATCAGACTTCGCAAGGTCTCCACGGATTGTTCTTTCTCCACACCGTTCTTGATCTTGACCAGAGCGACCAAGAAATCGGCGGTTGGCTTCGAACTCTCTTCTTCTGTCGCGTCTTTGGCAGCCTGCAAGAATTTCTTGGCAACCTCTTCATCTGTACTGATCAAATCGACAAGGGACGCCAAGGGCCCGTTCGCAAAACCGCCGCTGGATCGGCTGCGAACCTGCCAGGTCGGAGAGGCGGGGGTAAAGGCAACCGGGCTGCAAACGGACTCGACCATGACCTCGCGGATTTCTGGAACTTTGGCCGCCTGCTCGTCGGGAATCGAGTCGATGATCGAATAGAAGTTCGTTCTCGCATAAGAGTTCTTCAACGCGTGAGAGACGAACTTCAGTTTCGCTTCGCTAAAGTCTCTTGAACCGCCAACGCGAACGAGTTCGTCGATGCGGAAGCCGGGAATGGACTCGGGCTTGAACTCCAGCAGTCGTTCAAACATTTCATCTTCGGCTTTCGCTTGTTGCGCAGCCCTGGTCATGTCGTAGTAGTTGTTGCTGAACAATTGAGGCTGCTTCTCGAACGCGTCCAAATACAGCATCATCGCTTCTTTGTGCCTTTTAGCTCGCGACAAAGCTGAAGCACGCGCGAGCAACTGGCGTGGATCGTTGGGGCGATCGGCAGCGATCTCTGCCCACAATTTGTCCGCGTCTTCAGCACGGCCAGCCGCGGTGTACAGCTCGGACAATTCAATGCGAGCACGAGTGGATGATGGAGCCGATTTCACGCGTCGCTCGGCGCGTTCGATCAATGGCTTCATGCGACCGGCAGATTTCAGAATCGAAACAGCTTGCTGTCGGTAGTATTCTTGGTTGTTGTTGCCGCGACGTCCGCTCCCCATGCGTCTGAGCAAGGTGTAAGCCACTTCGGCAGCAGAGTCTTTGTCCTCACTGGCCAAGAATGCCTGAGCAATTTGGATTTCGGTGCTTTCGGTCCGGCTCTTTCCGCCACGCATTCTCCGCAGCACGGCAGCCGATTTCTGCTCCATGCCCATGCGTCGCAATTGATCAGCCAGTGCCAATTGCGTGTTCGTGTCCATGCGCATTCCGAATAGCCGTTCCCCTGCCTGTTTGGCTCGATCAAGGTCACCCAGTTTTGCGGCCAAGTTCATCGCGGCCATCTCTTTGCGGACCAGCATTCGACTATCGAGCGGGTCGAACGAGTCCAACGCGTCCAACGCGACTCGAGGTTGCTGTAACTCGCTGGCGAGTCGAGCCCGTTCAATTTGTAGATCGACATCATCGGGATACTGTTCGCACAGTTCAATGAGTTCTTGATAACACTGCGACGGTCGCTTGTCCCACCAATGAGCGAAGGCCGCCAGCACCTGTCGTGATTTCGTTTCTTGTGGCGATGCACCAGCAAGTGGCGTTCGGAGGTGATCGATGATTGCCTTAGGAACGATCAGTGTCATGTCCCCACCGCTGACCTTCTTGTCTTTCTGGCTCAGCAACCCAGCCAACTCCGCGACGACCGGTTGGCTCATCAGGTTCGACGATAAGGGAGCCTTGATTTGGATCGAGCGATAGGAGTTCTGGGTGGATAGATAGTAGGTTTGCACAGTCCCGTTGGTGGGAGCGCTGTTGCGGTTCCGTGAGCTGCTTGTTTTTGCGATGGCCGCAGCAAGCACTGCGTCGAGCAAGGGGATTCGATGTCGCTCGACAAAATCTCTGCCAGCTTTCGATTGTCGACTGAAACCGGCCACCGACCCCGTGACACTGGGCCCGGTAGGACTCTTGTTGAATGTGCTTTGGCGAACAGCGGGCATCAGGCGTTCGACCAATGCGTCGGCTTTGTCGACTTCGTCCGAGCCGAGATAAAATGCGATCGTTGCCAACAAGTCTGCCAGCGATGCATCCTCGGGAGGAGTTGGCATCTGGTACTGCTCGGCTTTGTCAGGTTGCCCGGCCAACGTGAATTCATTGGTCAGAACGGAGTGATAAAGGATCATCCCTGGCTGAGATTGTGCACTCTTGTCGGTCCGCGTTTTCGCTTGCTCGAATAGACGCGCTAGCACGTCGAGCTGTTTCTGAGTCAGGGGCGACCGATCGACTTCTTCTTTCGTCTTCTTGGCCGCGTCAGCGGAGTCGTCGGGGCGTTCGATGCGAACTGCGAGCGTCGAGATGAGTGAAGACGCGCCATTGGTCGGATCCAGTTCGGCCAGTCGCCAAGTCAAAGCCTCTTGAAGTGCTTTTTCCTCATCGGACACCTCCACCGCAGAAATGCGTTGGCTCGGTGACATTTTGACCATCGACGCGAACGACTTCACTGCGCGGTTCTCCCAGATCACGTGTGGATCGGTGATCTCGTCCACCGCGGGCAATGGGAACTCTTTCTTGGTTAGCTGGTCGACGGATTCATTGAGTTCCTTTCCCGTTTTTTCGAGCGCACTGTGTGTGATCAAAAGCGATGCGGCTAAGACGCGAGCGTGGCCGAATGAGGAGGGGGCAATTGCTGTTGAGCCTCCACTGTAGCTGTAGCCGTAGTTCGCATTAGCATATTGGCCCAACCGAAACGTGCGGGCCAATTCGTAGTTGCTTCGAGTCCAATACATCGGGTTGGTGAGGTAGCCCGCCGGAAGGTTCCGGTTTTGGGATTTGATCTGCTTGGCAGTCGGTGGTTTCGCATCGAAAGCGATATTCAAGTCCCGGATTTCCCGGCATAGTTTGGCGGATTCTTCGTGCAGTTGCGCTTGATCGTCCCCGTCGGTCTGCAGCAACATCTGCGCAAGTGTGAGTTTGATATCCCACAGACTGGGGTCGCGTTGAAGCGCTTCGCGACAAATTTTAATCGCCGTTTGCGTGTCACCCCGCGATGCTGCCGAACGGATCATTGCCCCCAAGCGAGTTGGGTCCGAAGCGAGTGAAATCCGTTCGCTGAGCGCAGCGGTGACATCAATCATGCCCGCATCGAGTTTCAGTTGAACCATCTTGTAACGGTTCTCCGGAGTGTCCGCGAGCGCTACGATTCGCTCCTGGAACTCAGCGGCAACGGTGACTTCATCTGCCAAGTCGCTCAAGCGGACCATCGCCTCGAGCAAGGTCACGTCACGAGGTTGCTCGGCAAGCAACCTGTCGATTGGCTTTCTGGCTGCTCCATAGTCTTCGACCGCCTCGTGTGCCGCTGAAATCATCAGTTGGGTGACTCGGCTGTCACCTGCTTCTCGACCCAGTTCCTCAATTCGCTGAATCAATACCTCGGTTTCGGTCTTGCGATCATAGAGTGGCGCCAGAAGTCGGATCAGCGCGATGCGGTCGTCCGATTTCGATTCGTACTGCATTGCTTGCCAATACAGTTCGATGGCTTCGTCGGTCCGGTATTGTTCGCCAAAAGACGACGCCAGCATGCGTCGAGGCGAGTTGTCACGGGGAGCAACATTCATGGCGCGACGCAGTGCGGTGACCGCTTGGTCCTCACGATTGGCGCGAAACGCCGTACGTGCATAGAACTGGTACGACTCTGGACTCGCCGGATTGGCGTCAATCAGAGACTCGCAAGTTTGCAGCGCCTCATCGATTTGCCCGAGTCGCATTTGGAGGTCGGCGATCCGCTGCAGATAGTTGGTTCGAAATCGTGTATCGATCTTCGCCAAATCATGGAACAGATCGACGGCATCGCTGAATCGATTCTGCCTTTCGGAGATGTCGGCGGCAACGATCAATACATCGATGTTTTCGGGTTCGGCGGTGATTGCCTTTCGGATCACTGCGCCCGCATCGGTCAGTTGTCCTGCCGCTTGATGCATCAATGCCAGTTTGCGCAAGTTCGTTGCGCTGGGCTCTTCTGCCTGAAGGGAAGCGATTTGTTCCGACAATTTGCCGGCCTCTTGATAGGTAGCGATTCGCTCCTTCAGCAACTGCTCGTGCTCGTCCGGCGTTTCCGAAATTTTCTCAGCGACGTCCAATCGTTGAAGAGCCTCGTCGTGAAGTTTCGCGTCGGAAAGCTTCTTTGCAAAACGAAGTTCCTGTGCGAATGCCAAGTCCAGTTTGGCCGCCTCACGCCAGGATTCGATTGCACGATCGTTCAGATTGAAGGTTCCGAACACTTCCGCGAGGCGAACGAGTGAATCCCGATCACGTCGATCGTCGGCAGCGATGGACTCCCAGACTTCGACTGCCTCGTCTTTGCGATCGAGTTCGTACAAGTATTCGCCGAGGTACTCGCGATACTGAGGCGACTTCGGGTCCACCTCAATCGCCTCTCGGTACAACTTGATCGAGTCTTCTTTTTGATCGATGCCGCGAAGTCGATCTGCAATTTGCGAGAGCGTCACAGCGTCGTCGGTTCGAGCATCCGCTAGGCGCTGCCAGACTTTTGCGGCGGCCACGCGTCTCGCTGCTAATTCGGATTGCTTGTCTTCGAGCAGGATTGATCCCCATCGCAGCAGGTAGTCGGGATTCTCAGGATCTTGCTCTGCGAGTGCCTCGTACTGTTTGGCTGCTTCGGCGATGTCGCCTTTTCCAACCAAAACGTCGATCAATGCCAGTCGGACGTTGGCATCATCGGGAGCCCGTTGGGCAGCTTTCTGAAGCGTCTCCTTGGCTTCGTCCAATCGACCTGCAGAAACGAGGATTCGACCGAGCCGGGTCTGTAGTTCCAAGTTGTCCGGGGATTCCGCCAATTGCTTGATGTAGTAATCAGCGAGCGCGTCGTAGTCACCGGACTTGAGGAAGCCGTCTTCGATCCGATTTCGGACGTCCGTGTAAAGCCAGCTTCCGGGGCGAAGGCGTGTGAGGATGTGTTCCAACTCCTTCGTTGCTTCGTCGTTTTCGCCAAGGCGTCGTCGCATTTCTGCGGCGCGCACCGCGAACGCGATCTTGTCTTCTTCGTCACGTGTTGACTCGGACAATTTGGCGTAGCGATCCAAAGCTTCTTGAACATTGCCTTCTTCGGCCAGCGTCTGGGCAATTTGGCCCCCCACTCTCGCATCGCCCGGGAACATTGCTTCCAGTTGTTTCCAAACCGCAAGTGCTTTTTCGCTCTGTCCCGCTCGGCCGTAGATTCGGCCAAGCTCCGTGAAGATCGGCAATGCTTCGTTGCGAGCCGGTTTGCGCTCGATGGAGCGCGCGATCGCGTCCGCCGCTGACTCGGTTTGCCCAATCGCCAACATCGCTTTGCCCAAGTAGTAACTGCAGGCCGCATCGTTGGGGAGAAGTCTTTCGGCCTTCTCCAGTGCACGGACAGCGAGAGCAGGTTTTCCACGTTGAGACTGAATCAGCCCCAGGATCATCGTGCTGGCACCTACGTTCTCCGCGTCGTCATCGACCTCGAGTGAGGTGATCAGTTCTTCCAGCGATCCGTTCTGCACGTGGTACCCGTAGACGCGGTCGAGCGCTGTTCCCGGGCGCGGACGCCGCATCAAGACTTCCAGGAATCGATCTGCCACGAGTCGATCTTTGTCAGTCGCTGAGTCTTGTCCAACAGCAGGGCTGTCATGTAAACCGTTCGCGAAGAGTACTCCGACCAACAGCATGGTCCTAAAGACCCACGCCGAACGCCGGCAATTCCCACAACTTGCTTTTCCCCAATTCACGATAACCCCACAGTTTTCGATACTGGTAAAGAAACGTTTCTCGTCAGCGAGTCTTTCGGACGCAGGAAACGATGAATGTGCTTCTCAGTATGGCGGAGTGAAGAATCGCGATGCAACGACTTCCGCGAGCTTGTGGAAGAATAAAAACTTCGGACTTCTTTTAGGGTTTTCGTGAGTGATCCGCCGTCATGAACGTCAGTCAATTGCCAATGTCGAGATTTCGAAAGTCAGCAATGAATTTCCCACAGGCGATGTTGGATCTGTTATATCTTTTTGTGGCTGTGTGGTTTTCTAACTGGGGAAATATCAATCCGACGCGTTCGGCTGTCTTGTTCGTGAATTCTGTGGTGGGCAATTGACTCGCAAATCTTGTGGGCTGCCCATGCACGTGATTTGCATATCGCTGTGGTACATGGGTGGGAAATGACAGAATCAATCGACAATGAGTTGCGAGATCGGTTGGCCGATTTTCGCGGTGATTTTAAGAAGCTTCGTGACGAAGTCTCCAAGCGGATCGTTGGACAACAACCGATTGTCGACGGAGTATTGACGGCACTGATCGCGGGCGGCCATGTGCTACTGGAAGGTGTTCCCGGGCTTGGGAAAACTCTCTTGGTGAAGACGCTTTCGGATGTCTTGGAAGCGCCGTTCAGTCGCATTCAGTTCACCCCAGACCTGATGCCAGCCGATTTGATTGGCACGAACATTTTGGTCGAGACCAATGACGGTCGCAAAGAGTTTCAGTTTCAACGGGGGCCCGTGTTTGCCAACGTCGTGCTGGCAGATGAGATCAACCGAGCGACGCCGAAAACGCAGTCCGCGTTGTTGGAAGCGATGCAGGAACACAGCGTCACGGTGGCCGGTGTGTCCCATCAGTTGGGCGGTTTGTTTTTTGTTCTTGCAACACAGAACCCTCTGGAGATGGAAGGCACGTATCCGCTACCCGAAGCGCAATTGGACCGCTTCATCATGAAACTTCTGGTTCCGTTTCCGGCCCCCGATGAGATGGAAACGATCATGGACCGCACCACAGCCGGCGAGATTCCGCCACCGGAAAAGATCATGTCCGCGGATCGAATCTTGGAACTTCGGAATCTCTCGCGTCACATTCCGATTGCTGACGAGGTGCGTCGCTATGCAATTCTCATGATCATGGGGACGCATCCGGATCATGAAGCCGCGACGCCGATGGTCCGGCAGTTTGTGCGATACGGAAGCAGTCCACGTGGCGCGCAAGCGTTGATCTTGTGCGCGAAGATTCGTGCTGTGCTTGATGGTCGCTATCACGTTGCCAAAGAAGACATTCGCGACATGGCACATGCTACGCTGCGGCATCGTGTGATGTTGAATTTTGAGGGGCAAGCCGAAGGGGTCGAAGTCGATTCGATCGTGGACGACTTGATCCTAAACGTCAGTGTCGAATCGGCCACCGTCTGAGCATCACGGCATGTTTGACTCCGAATTCTTGAAACGTCTGGAATACCTTTCGCTGCTTTCCAAGCGAATGTTCAAAGGGCAATTGCTGGCCCAGCGGCGGACCATGCAGACCGGCGGTGGTATCGAGTTCGCTGATCATCGTGAGTACATCAGCGGCGACGATTTGCGCTATTTGGATTGGAATGTCTACGCGCGTCATGGCGATCTGCTGCTGAAAAGATTTCAGGAAGAAGAAGATTTGCACGTGTATGTGCTACTGGATGCGTCCAGCAGCATGGACCGTGGCGATGAAGGTAGTACCAGTAAGTTCGTACTCGCTCGCCAGCTGGCTGCCGCACTTTCGTACATCGCGCTGGCGGACCTCGATCGAGTCTCGATTCTGTCCTACGACTCACGCGTGCGAGCAACGATGCCTCTGATGCGAGGCAAAGATCAAATCCTCAGTTTGCTGCGATTCTTAGAGGGATTGGAATGTGGCGGTGAGAAAACAGATCTGCTGAGTGTGGTGGGTGAATTCGTGCAGCGGGCGCCACGCACGGGACTCGTCCTTGTGATTAGCGATTTGTACGACCAAGCGGGCTTTCGCGACGGTGTCGACCGTTTACGGTATGCAAGGTTTGAGCCGCATGTGATTCAGTTGCATACACCCGAAGAAGCCGCTCCCAATTTTCTTGGCGACGTCGAGCTGATCGATTGCGAGACGGGCGTCGAGAAGAAAGTCACAGTGACCGAGCGAAAGTTGAGGCAGTACAAACAGTTGTTCGAGCAGTTCATTGAAGAAGTAGAAACCTACTGCCGTACACAGGGGCTGAGTCATACACGGACGACGACGGATGTCCCGTTTGATGCGGTGCTGTTACGGATGATGCGAATGGCGGCGGTGGGATAGCTTATGTCGTTAGCGTCACCAGAGCGATTGATGTGGCTGTGGATTGCGATCCCAATCATTGGGTTCTATATCTTGAAGACTCGATTGCGCCGTCGGCAAGTTGCGACGCTATTGTTCTGGGATCAAGTCTTTGAAGAGAAACGCCAGCGTTCCCTTTGGCAGAACCTGCGGCATTGGCTCTCGCTCTTGTTGCAGTTGATCTTTGTGGGGCTGGTCGCTTTCGCGCTGGCGGATCCACTTTGGCGTTCGCAGACCGATTCGGGCCAGGAGCTGATTCTGGTGGTGGACAACTCTGCCAGTATGCAGGCGATCGATCCGGAGACAGGAATGTCTCGATTGCAGTCTGCGCTTTCCGAAGCAGCCGATGTCGCCAAAGGATTGCGGCAAGGGGATCAGATCGCCTTGATCACAGCCGGATCCAGCGTGAAAGTGGTGGTCGGCATGTCGGATTTCGGGCCGACGATCGAAGAAGCTCTGGAAACCATCACTGCCACCGATGGGCCAACTCGAGTTGACGAGGCAATCGAAGCAGCACGGCGACTTGCAAATGATTCAGAGCGTCGTCGTGTGATTGTATTCAGCGACACCTGTCTGCCCGATCGCGAGCAAATTTCGATCGATCAGGATCTCCGTTGGGTTCAGGTAGGAGTTTCGCAGGACAACGTGGCGATCACAACGTTTCAAGTCCGCCGGTCCACGGTCGATCCGATCGGCTATGCGGTTTTGATCGAAGTGTGCAACTTGTCGGACAATCCCGTTGAGACGCGGTTGAGATTGGAACTTGCCGACGCGTTGGTGGACGTGATTCCAATCACGCTCGAGGCGAACGGGAAATGGCGGAAGACGATCGACGGCACGTCGCGTGAGGGAGGTTTGCTAGCCGCTTCGTTCAAAAGTGATGATGGGCTTGCGGTTGATAACATGGCGCGCGCCATTGTGCCTGCGAGACCCTTGATTCCGGTCACGTTGGTCTCCGATGCCGAAGACGAATCCTTCTACTTGCGAACCGTGTTGGATGCGATTCCTCTGGTGCGACTTTCGATTGCTGACGCGGATTGGAATATCGAACAGGCCGATGCCGCGAACCAACTGACAGTCTTCAACCGCGTCACACCGGAACGGATGCCGAAAGGTCCGACGCTAGTCGTTGGTGCCAGCGGCGATGGCCCTGCCAATGAAAACAACACGCCGGGATGGAAAATTGGCGAGGAAATCGAATCACCTCTGATTGCCAAGCAGGATCCTGAGACTCCGTTGCTGCGTCATGTTCAACTGCAGAACGTCCTGCTCGACGGAGGCCGTGATATTGAAGTCGACGGGGCGATCGGTGAGCCAACAACGCTGTTGGAAACCGCAGAGGGATCTCGCGTGCTTGTTGCTGTCGAACGTCCCTCGGGACGACTGTTGATTCTGTCGGCAGACTTGGACACCAGCGATCTGCCCCTCCGAATCGCGTTTCCGGTGATGATGACGAACGCGATGAATTGGTTTTTCCGGCAGACCGGGGATATCCATCCTGCTCTCAGTACAGGCATTCCAACGGCGGTGCCCTGGGATTTGGCGGGGGACGAAAGTGGTGAGGCGATGCTTGTCAGTCCACGGGGTGATCGCCGTCTTGTGACGGTTTCGGATAGTGAAGCCGCGATCGGGCCACTCGAGCGAGTCGGAGTGTTTGGATTGTTTGATGGTGAATCCTTGGCTGCGGTGAACGAGTCGTCGGAAGTAACATCGCCGCTCGAACTTGGGCAGTTGTCAGGCACGCAAGGGAACTTGCTGGCGGTGAATTTGTGTGACGCAAGTGAGAGCGATCTGAGACTCCCGGAGCTTTCGGAACAGCAGCATGGCACGCCGCCCCGTAGCGGCGCCCCAGCATGGTTCTATTTGGCGCTTTTGGCGATTGGTTTAGTGGTTGGCGAATGGGTCTTGTTCAACCGACGAGTGGTGGCGTGAGAGAGATGCGGCAAATTGAAATCGATTTCGCCAACACGTATCCAAGAGGGTAGGCGTTTTGCAGTGGGCTCATCCTCAATGGGCGTGGATTCTTGTGCCGGCAATACCGTTGCTGGTCTGGTATCACTTGCGCACTCTGAGCGACTTTCCTGCCCAGCAGCGAATGATCTCGTTGGTGATGCGAATTCTGATCACGGCGCTGTTGGTTGCCGCGATCTGCGGCCCCGTCCTGCTGCGCTCGACGGACCAACAAATGATTGTGTTCGCCATCGATCAAAGTCAAAGCATTGATGCGGCTGCGCGAGAGAAGGCCAACGAGTTTCTCAAGCGAGCGTCAGAGCAAGCAGCGGAAATGGGCTCCGAGGTTCGTTTTTTGCCGTTCAATCATGCACCTGCAAGCCTGCGCACCACCTGGCCTCCAGAGAATCTTGAGCCGCAGGACTCACCCGAAGAGCCACTCGTCGCTGAGGATAAACCAGAGACGGTGGATGCAGTGGGAGCGTCGGAGGAAGCCGAGCCAGCGAAGCCTTTGAAGAAAGAGTTGGTTCGGCAGGGGACGGATTTGGCTGCGGCAATTCGCACAGCGGTCGCATCCATGCCGCCGTCGCGCGTTCCCAAGGTGGTCTTGCTCAGTGATGGAAACGCGACCGAGGGCGGTGATCCGTTGGCTGCTGCTGCGGATGCTGGTGTGCCGATTTGGACGGTGCCATTGCCCGTTCGCAGCGAACCCGAAGTTCAGTTGACTCGAGTGGGGGCACCGACTCAAGTTCGCCAAGGACAGCCGTTCTTCGTCGAGGTGATTGTCAGCAGCAATCATGAGGCCGAAGGTTACATCGACATGTACCGCGGTGACATTCAGATTGGCAAGTCAGAGCAGGACACGGTCAAGATCAAGCAGGGTGAGAATCGTTTTCGATTTCGACAGACGGTGTTGGGCCGGCGGCAGGAAACGTTTGCAGCAAGATTGAGAGGATTCGAGGACACGTTGTTGGACAACAATGAGTCTTCCACTGTCGTTTACGCTCAAGGGAAACCTCGCGTGCTGTTGGTCGATATCGATACCGATCAAACGGATTCCATTCGCTGGGCATTGGACGAACAATCGATCGATGTTGAAGTCCGTCCACCCGAAGGCATTCCAACCGACTTGGCAGAGTTGCAGGGCTTTGAGTGCGTGATTCTTTCGAATGTTCCCGCGACAGCGATGTCGATGCGACAGATGGATCTGATTCGAATCTATGTTAGTGACTTGGGAGGCGGACTGATCATGCTTGGCGGTGATCAATCTTTCGGTTTGGGCGGCTACTATCGAACTCAGATCGAAGAGATCCTGCCGGTTCGCAGCAACTTCGAAAAGGAACGTGAGAAGCCGTCATTGGCCATGATGTTGGTGATCGACAAGAGCGGGTCGATGGGTGGTCAAAAAATCGAGCTCGCCAAAGATGCGGCTCAGGCGGCGGTCGAGCTCTTGGGCCCCAAAGATGCACTTGGTGTGATCGCATTTGACGGAGCCTCGTACACGGTGTCTGAATTGCGATCTGCATCGGACCACGGCGCTATCTCCGATGCAATCAGCACCATTGAGGCGTCCGGTGGTACGAACATGTATCCTGCGATGGTCGACGCGTACGATGCCTTGGTTAGCGCATCGGCCAAGTTGAAACATGTGATTCTGATGACCGACGGCGTGTCATCCCCAGGTGATTTTCAGGGAGTGGCTGGCGATATGTCGGCTTCGCGAATCACCCTGTCAACGGTAGCACTGGGGCAGGGAGCTAGCGAGGATCTTTTGGAAGAGTTGTCGCAGATTGGCGGTGGTCGATATTACTTCTGTGATCAGCCCGAGACGGTTCCTCAAGTGTTTGCCAAAGAAACCGTCGAGGCCAGCAAGTCCGCGATCAACGAACTGCCGTTCACTCCCCAATTGGTGCGGCCGACTGCTGTGCTGGATGGAATCGAAATGGATCTCGCTCCATTGCTACTTGGTTATGTCGTGACACGGCCGAAACCAACTGCCGAGTTCATCCTGGCCAGTGAGTCGGGAGACCCGCTCTTGGTGTGGTGGCGATATGGATTGGGAATGACAGTAGCTTTCACCAGTGACGCGAAGAATCGATGGGCCGGTGAGTGGTTGTCATGGCCAGACTTTGGGACATTTTGGGCACAGACCATTCGGCACGCGATGCGCAAAGATGATAACCGCGGCGTGTTCGTGGACGTGAAACGTAAAGGTGACAAAACGCGGGTCGTGATGGATGCGGTGGATTTAGAGGGCCGCTTCATTGAGGAAGCGGAAACCAAGTTGACACTGATCGATCCGATGCTGAAGGGTGACAAGATTCAGATGCATCAAACGGCTCCGGGGCGGTTTGAGGCGTCGATTGATACGCCACGACGAGGCGCGTACCACGTCGACATCGCTCAGACTCGGGCCGACGGCACAACGCAGAGAAGTTCACGCGGAATCACGATCGGGTACCCCGATGAATTGAGGCTGTTGCCGCTAGGCGAATCGACTCTGCAGCGAATCGCAACAAGTAGTGGCGGGCGATACGATCCAGCCGTTGAAGCGGTGGTCGAAGGTGATGAACGTACGGCCAGAGAACCAAAACCGCTTTGGCCATGGTTGATGATGGCAGCGCTGGCTTTGTTCATTGGCGATGTTGCGCTGCGAAGGATCGAATTCGCCTGAAAAACGTTGTTTTGTTGAGATAGGCAAACCGGAAAATGGTCGAGCGTTCACTTTTAGGATTGGCTCAATCAACCAGTAGGCCTTAGAATATTTCTGTTCGACTGAAAGTCTGTGTCGATGAAAGACAGACTGGAAGCCAGTACCACATAGTGCTCGCAACTCTTCATTGATGAGAAGAAACATGCTCCACGAGATACTTGGCCCGATTCAACGTCGGTTATGGCTCGCATCGGTGATGCGAAGCGCAACCATTGGACTGCTTTGTGGCACAGGCGTCGCTTTGTTGGTTGCGGTCGTGCGATTGGCAATGCTGCCGACGTTGCACTGGGGGTGGACGCTCGCGGCATTGGCGGCTGGTTTAGTGGCCGGTGTCGTTGTCGGGTTCTTCCAACGTCATGGCGAGCAAGCGGCGGCTAGCTTGGTTGACGATCGCTATGGATTGAAGGATCGTTCGATCAGTTCGCTCCAGTTCGCAGCGGAGTCGGAACCTGACGAGGTCCGTCAACTTCAGATCGCCGAGACACGTCAGCACCTGCAGCAAGTTGATCCTGTCGAGTGCGTTCCGTTGCGTGCATCGACCAGCCATCTTCGATGGGCCGGTGGTTTGTGCGCGGCAACGCTGCTGGTTCTAGTGGCGGGAAGTTGGTTTGCACCCGAGGTGGAAGCGACATCGGTGTTGCCGCTCGCGCAGCAGCAATCAAGCGAGCTACGCGAGACGATGCTTCCGGAACTCGAAAAGCTTGCAGAAGAACAGGCCGACCCCGAGGTCGAAGAACTCGTCAAAGAGTTGATGGAGAAGATTGAGGAGATGGAAACCGAGGCGATGGACGAGGCAGATTTGCTGGCCACGCTGTCGGAAATGGAGCAGTCATTGGCCGAAGCACGTGAGTCGCTGCAGTTGGAAATGACGGACACGATGATGAAGTCTTTGGCAGCTGCAATGAAACCATCGGACATGATGCGACAAGCGGCTGCGGCGCTGGAGTCCGAGAAGTACGATGAAGCGAGCGAGCAGTTGGAGAGCATGGACCCATCAAAGATGGGAGACAAGCAACGACGCGCGGTCGCGGACAACTTGAAAAAAATGCTGGCGAAGCTGAAGCCAGGCCAGCAAGGAAAACTCAGTGAGTCGATTGGTGAATTGGCAGAGGGTTTGGAGTCGAAGAATTCTTCGCAGTGCAAAGAGTGTCTTTCGAAGCTTGCCTCCGCTTGCAAGAAGCAAGGTCAGTGCAAGAAGATTGGTAACTGCATGGCGTGTCAGCTCAACCGACTGTCGCAGTGCAAGAGCCAGTGCCGTGGCCAATG
The DNA here is from genome assembly GCA_045110715.1 of Rubripirellula sp. Lineage (GTDB taxonomy): Bacteria > Planctomycetota > Planctomycetia > Pirellulales > Pirellulaceae > Rubripirellula. The sequence goes on along the minus strand of JBGCGI010000136.1, from coordinate 27,763 downwards.
CGAATCCAACTCCGTCGCCAAGTCCGACACGCCTAGTACCAAGGCGGGCAAAGGAGCCAGCGGCAAGCCTCTCGGTGACCAAGCGACCAGGATCGACAGCGTCCGCAACGAGCAGCAGTTGACGGGCGTTCAGGGCGAAGGGGCCAGTGAAACAGAGATTTTACAGGCACCTGAAGGCGAGCAGAGAGCAGCTCGGCAATTCGCTGCCAAGTACGACAAGTTCAAGCGGGAAGCGGAAGCGGTTCTGAACAGTGAGCCTTTGCCGATGGGGCATCGCGAAACCGTCCGCACCTACTTCGAGGCGATTCGCCCCAACAACGACACCGAAGCCGAAATGGGCAAGGAGTGATGGATGCGGTCGCAAGGGACTGATGCAGAGCAATATTGCACAGCATGAGATTGGTGAGAAACGTGTCGAACTGGACGTTCCACCATTGACCTTTCACGAATGCGAATCAGGCTGAAAGCCTGTTGTGGAGTTCACAGCTGCGTTTCGAGCGCCTGTACCTGTGAGGTGCAGGCGTTCATTTTTTGCGCATAACGTCGATGGAAGACAAGCGAGTTGTCAGAATCGGATTTGCACCAGCTACCCCAGATCGTTTTCGGTGTGACGACACGACAGCCACCGAAATGACCTTCGCCTCGTGCAGTCACAATGCAACTGAAAAGGCGGCCACGGCGATCGGGGCATTGATCAACCGTGGCCTAAGTGCCCAGTCCGGGGCAACGAACGGGCACCTGTGGGGGAGTATAACGGTTCTAACACGTTGTGTGATATGACGCCTGGCCAGAGATATTTCCGGTTTTGAGAGCGGATAGGCTGCCAAGAGCGGGGAATTCAAGCAAAAATGCCCGCTTAGATTTCTGCGTCCGCTTCGATAGAATGCGTCCTCGTGTAGACCACCGGTCAGCACTCCTGGGGCTGTAGCTCAGTTGGTTAGAGCTGGGAACTCATAATTCCTAGGTCGCGGGTTCAAGTCCTGCCAGCCCTACTTTTTGGTGACATGGATGGCGCCAGCTCTACGAATTGCTTCAAACGTCATTTGGGAACCTTCAATATGTCTGTCAAACGAGTTGGAATCTTAACGGCGGGTGGGCTCGCCCCTTGCCTCTCCTCTGCCATCGGCGCACTGATCGAGTGCTACACCGAGCAAGCACCTGAAGTGGAGATTCTGTGTTACCGATCAGGCTACAAAGGTCTGCTGCTGGGTGACAGCTTTGTGGTCACACCCGCGGTCCGCGAGCACGCTCATGTGTTGCACCAGCATGGTGGCAGCCCAATCGGGAACAGCCGAGTGAAGCTGACCAATGTTGCCGACTGCGTTGCCCGCGGTTTGGTTCAAGAGGGCCAAGACCCGCTGCAAGTTGCAGCAGAGCGACTGCAGGCCGATCAGGTCGATGTACTTCACACGATTGGCGGAGACGATACGAACACGTCTGCTGCCGACTTGGCGGCTTACCTGCGTCAGCATGATTACTCGTTGACCGTTGTTGGGCTACCCAAAACGATCGACAACGATGTGATTCCGATTCGGCAGAGTCTGGGCGCTTGGACGGCAGCCGAGCAAGGCGCTCGGTTCTTTGAGAATGTCGTCGCCGAGCACAATGCCAACCCACGGATGTTGATCGTCCACGAAGTCATGGGCCGAAACTGTGGATGGCTGACCGCTGCAACGGCCAATAAGTACCGGGATCGACTCAATGAGTTGGACTTCCTTCCGGAAACTGGATTGAGCCGAGAACGCAAAGAGGTTCACGGTGTCTACGTCCCTGAAATGCACTTCGATCTGAACCAAGAAGCAGAACGACTACGAGCGATCATGGACGATATCGATTGCGTGAACATCTTCATCTCCGAGGGGGCTGGCGTTGATACGATCGTCCAAGAGATGCAATCACGTGGGGAAGATGTTCCTACCGATGCATTCGGGCACTACAAGCTCGATGCGGTGAATCCCGGGAAATGGTTCGGCGAACAGTTCGCAAAGATGATCGGTGCCGAGAAAACACTGATCCAAAAGAGCGGGTACTACAGCCGAGCCGCCCGCGCCAATGCTGAGGACATCGACTTGATCGCAAAGTGCGCCAAGAAGGCGGTCGCCTGTGCGATGACGGGTGATGGCGGTGTGATCGGAGAAGACGAAGATCGCGGCAATGAACTTCGCGCGATTGAATTCGAACGGATCAAGGGCGGCAAGCCGTTTGATATCGATTCAACCTGGTTTGGCGAGCTATTAAAAGCCATCGACCAACCCAAGGGCGATCTTGTTGCTGCTCAACACGCGTGAACCTGTTGAAAGCTTGAATCGCAAACGCTACCTCGCTGGTAGCGTGCCACGCTGAGTTTCTTCTTGACTGGACAGGCGACGAGCTCGTGCTTTCGTCGCAACCAGTGAAATGATTCGTCCACGCTGAACGACACGACCGTGTTGATTCAGCAACTGGCGAAACCAGGTGACTCGTCCGGCGCGACGGCCGTGCTGTTGAATGGACTCAACTTCCGTGGAGACTTGAACGCGGTCACCGAAAAAGACAGGCGCTTCAAATTGCCAGTCTGCGACGCCGACCAATGCGAGTGTGGCAACATTTGGTTTGCTGCTGCTAAGTCCCGCCATCACTCCTAGGCCAAGCAGGCCGTGGGCAACAGGTTCGCCAAATGGTGAGCCAGCCCCTTCGTTGGTGTGAAGTGGATCGTGATCGCCAGTCAGGACAGCGAAGTCCGCGACGTCGTCCGCCGTGATCTCCCGCCAATCGCTAAGCCAACGGTCGCCAACCTGCATATCTTCCAAATACAGGGGCTCGGTTTCAGTGGTGGATGTATCCAATGATCGCTCGTCTTCGTTGCTTACCAGGTTGGACCTGGCAATCAGGGCTTCTTCTCTGCCAACTCACTTTCCGTAGTCAGTGGGGTTACAATCATGGCGTCATCCGGCGCCCGCCAAAACCCGTCTTCCTTTGCTGACGAAGAAACAATCTGAGATAATCTCGGGTCGTTTCGGTCACAACGACCTTGTCAATCAAGTAGAGACGGTAGTGTGGGTAGCAAGGGCGGCCCTTTTACCCAATTGCCAGCATAGTTCAGCGACTTTGCAGAGAAGAGGATTCCAACATGCTACCGCGTCATTTACTGCCCCTTTTTGCTTGTTTTTTCGCCTTTTCCCACGTTTTGGCGGAGGAGGTGGCCTTTCAAAGCCGTCTGCTTGCTCTGGATGCCAACGAGGGGATTGCTGCTGGAGACATCGATGGTGATGGCAAGATGGACTTGGTTGCTGGTCGCAATTGGTTTCGCGGCGGCGAGTGGGCCCCCCGACCGCTTCGCACGATCGAGGACTGGAACGGTTACGTGCAAAGCAATGGGGACTATCTGTTTGACGTCAACAAGGACGGTCGCCTGGATGTGATTGCGGGATCGTTCTTGCCAACAGAAATTCACTGGTATGAGAATCCTGGCGCTGAGGATTTGCGGCTGGGCAAGCTATGGCCGAAGCATGTCTTGGTCGATACGGGCAACACCTGCAACGAGGGCCAGATGATGCAAGACATCGATGGAGACGGACGCCCTGAGTGGATTGTCAACAGTTGGAAGAAGGATGTGCCGGCAGTGGTTTGGCGCCTGGTAGAAAAAGAGTCGCCTGCGGAAGCCAAGCCGAAGCAGGAAAAGCCGAAGAAAGGAAAGCCACCTGCTGATGGCAGTCCCAAGTACGAGATGAAGCCGCATCATCTTGGCGAGAAAGGCAATGGACATGGATTGGCGGTCGGAGACATCAGCGGTGATGGTTTGGCGGACGTCTTGGTCGGGCAAGGGTGGTACGAGCAGCCCAGCAGTGACCCTTGGAGTACGGCATGGAAATTTCATGCGGACTGGGATCTGCACGCGAGTCTGCCGATGATCGTTGCGGATCTAGACAAGGACGGTGATGGCGATTTGATCCTTGGAAACGGACATGACTACGGCGTACTCTGGTGGCGCAACGAGGGAGCCAATGCTGACGGAAAGATTCAATGGAAGGAGTCGGAGATCGACAAGAGCTTCAGCCAACCGCATTCGCTCGCGTGGCGAGACTTGGACGGAGATGGACATCCAGAGTTGATCACAGGCAAGCGATACTTCGGGCACAACGGGCGTGATCCCGGAGGCATGGAAATGCCGTGCCTGTACTACTACAAATGGGATGCGACCGCAGAAGAATTCTCGCGGCACACGATTGACGAAGGGCACGTTGGTTGTGGTCTTCAGATCGTGACCAGCGACTTCAATGATGATCAGAAGACTGATATCGCGGTCGCAGGAAAGAGCGGTACCTACTTGTTGTTGGCCAAATGAAGCAAGCCGATCCAACCAACGAACTGTCGATTCGCGATGCGCAGCAACTGGTCGATTCCTGGATTCAAGAAATCGGCGTTCGCTACTTCGACGAGATGACCAACTTAGCTCAGTTGGTCGAGGAAGTTGGTGAGGTTGCCAGGATTCTCTCGCGCACCCACGGGGAACAATCGTGGAAGAAGGGAGCGACCCCTGGTGAGCTGAGCGATGAGTTGGCGGATGTTCTCTTTGTGGTCATCTGCCTGGCGAACCAATCTGGAATCGATCTGTCTCAAGCGTTCCAGGACAATTTGGACAAGAAAACGAAGCGTGATGGCGATCGCCATCGCGAGAATACGAAACTTTGATTCTCCTCTATTTGCAGATTGCTATGAATCTTCGAATCACCCTTAGCCTCCTCGCATTCATTTCTTGGTCCAGCTGTTTCGCGGACCAACCCAGTGTCGCTTTGTTCGACGGAACCAACACGGAGATGTTTGAGTTTCGTGAAGGCGCCTGGGTGATCGACGAAGAGGGTTCGCTGACTTGCAGAATGGAGGAGGTCAAGCAGAAGAACGGGAAGGTCCGGCAAAAAGGAATGGGATACGCGTGGACGAAGTCTGACTACGAGAACTTTCAGCTGACTCTGGCCTACAAGCTCAGCGAAGGTGCAAACAGCGGTGTCTTCTTTCGGACCGATCCCAACAATCCGGTTCAAGGCGGATTCGAAATTCAGCTGCTTGACGATCGCGGTTTTCAGCTGACTCATGGAAAGAAAGACGGCAAAAATCTGAACGGAGCGTTTTACGATTGCCAAGCGGCTTCGGCTGATCCCGCCAAACCTATTGGGCAATGGAATCAGCTGAAACTGACCGTCAATCGCTCGAAAGTTCAGATCGAAATCAATGGCGTGCTCGTCAACGATTTTGACATTGATCGTTGGGACACCGCCAACAAGAACCCCGATGGCAGTGACAACAAGTTCAAGACCGCATTGAGAGATCTACCGCGCACCGGTCGTATCGGACTGCAGAACCATGGCAACGTGGTGTGGTTCAAGGACGCTCAGCTTCGCAAGCTGTAACGTGTCGAAAGAGTCGGATTGGTCAAGTGAGCGGTTGCCTTGCGATCCCGACTAGTAAGAGCCTTCGCTGGCTCCCTTCTCGATTTCCCGCCGCACGATAGCTTCGATTTGTATCGCCGGGAAACTCTTGTCAGCGACGGAGGCCCGATCTGCGGTTCGTTTTGCCCGGACCAGCATTTCTTTGGTTTTTTCAGCGGAAATGGGATCCACCAAACGGTGTCCCATTTCGTTGCCAGGATCTTGTTCACGAACTGGTTTCAAGACTTCTTCAAAGTCGAACGATGTGACTTTGCCAAGTTCGACCGAACGCTGCAGGCGAGTGATTTGTTTGAGACGTTCTTCTTGCTGATCGCCCCCCATCTTTTCGACTGCTGCCTGCACGGCCTGAAGTTCACCCCATTGGAGCACGGGCAATCGTTGCAGGCGTTGCATGATGCCCGCTGATTGCCAGTTCTCGTACTTGCCTCGTTGCATGTCCTTGGAAAGCGTCTCTACCAAGTCAATCACGGCAGCCTTGGAATTGGGTTCCAATAAGCTTTGTTCAAGATTGGAGACGTAGGCCTCGCAGGTGCGGATTGCCAAAGCGGTGCGATTCTGAAACAGCAGCCAAGTCGAAAATCCGCAAGCGATGAAGCACAGCATTCCCATCAGCACGGTCCCCGCCATGATCGCGGGCATCCAGCCGGGACCTTCGTCCGTTTCCTCTGGAGGAAGCTGATCGGTTGGCAATTCTTCTTCTGGCGACTCGTTGTCAGTCACTTTGTACGTCCGTTGAGATGACAGAGAGTCAGTCGAGGAATTCGATCTTCAGAATCTTGAATTTCAATTTACCGGCTGGCACATCCACTTCAGCTTCTTCGCCGACTTTCTTGCCCAATAGACCTTGCCCGAAGGGGCTGGTCACCAAAATCTTTCCAGCATTGTAGTCTTCTTCGCCGGCACCGACCAAAGTGAATTGTTCTTCGTCGCCGTAGGCCACGTCTTCGACGGTGACCGTGCATCCGAAGACCACTTCATCCTTGGGCAACTTGGAAAGATCGATGATGGAAGCGCGGGCAACTTTGTCTTTCAACTCGTTGATCTTTGCCATCATCATGCCCTGATTGTCGCGCTGAGCGTGATACTCGGCGTTCTCTTTCAGGTCGCCTTCGGCGCGAGCCTCCGCAATTTTTTCAGTGATCTTGGGCAACTCTACGTTTTCCAACTCATCAATTTCAGCCTTGAGTTTGTTGTATCCAGTTCGAGTCATGGGTACCGAATCAAACATGGCACCTTCCCTTTCTATCTGCGCGACTTTTGCAATTAACAAAAAGAAACCTTTCCCTTGGATTGGGAAAGGTTTCGTAGACTTTGATTCGACAAGTTTCGCCGGTTGGAGGTTCGATGTAAAGCCACCCGAGCGCCGACCTCGCCAAATGCGATGAATTCACCGTCAAATCAGCGGAAATGCGGATTCTCTAGCTAGCGGATACATCCGATGTGCAATGACCACAGCGAGTCGCTTCGACGGGGATTTCCATCTTGCACGCGTCGCACTTCTTGCTGGTGGGGGAATCCTCTTTCTCCGCTTCGAACTGGGCTCGAACGCGATTCATGAGTTTGATCACCAGGAAGATGGCCGCCGCAACGATCAGGAAGCTGATCAGCTCGTTCAAGAAAGACCCGAAGTTGATGCGGACTTCTTCGGCACCACCTTCAACTCCGTCACGAAGTGTGTAGCCAAGGTTTTTGAAGTCGACCTTTTCAGTCAGTAGGCCAATGGGCGGAGTCACAATGTCTGCGACCAGCGACTTGATCACGGTTCCGAATGCTGCACCAACCACGATCCCGACAGCCATGTCGATCATGTTGCCTTTGAGTGCAAACTCTTTGAATTCTTTTAACATTCCCATCCGTCTTGCTCACGTAAGTCGCGTAAAAAATTGATTCTGAATACGTGAACACTATAGCACTTATAGGCTGTCGTCATCCTCGCCGGACGACGGCTCAACGACTTCGCCGTTGGTGGGCCCGCCTTCATGGGGGACCCCAATGTCTTCATCTAGCCATCGACCCAAGTCGATCAACTGGCACCGCTCGCTGCAAAACGGCGGCGTCTTGGTTTCATCTCTTGAGAAACTGCGCCCACAGGTGCTGCATTGCAGCTTGGAATTGCCTCGCGAGGACTGAGTCATGTTTTTACTCCAGTGAGATGAGTAGATTGGTGCGTCTGGTTGGTTTTGGATATTTGCGTGGTTTAGCGGGTGGCTGCGTCTTGATAGACCGACTCTACTTTCTCTAGCATTCGTTCGTATTGAAAGTCGGCGTGGAATCGTTGCAGCCCCTTTTGGCCCATCTGCTTTCGCAAGGAGGGATCCAGCAGGAGCTTGCGTAGTCGATCCGCTAAGGCATGGTCGTCCCCGCGCGGAACCAGGTATCCGGATTCCCCATCCGTGATTTGTTCGGGAATGCCGCCCACGCTTGTGCCAATCAACGGTAGGCCGATTCTCATTCCTTCTAATGTGCTCAGTGGCAACCCTTCCCAGTTCGTGATCAGAAGAAAGAGCTGGCTGTTGGGCAAGAATTCCGAGCTGGGTTGCATGCCACGAAACTGAATACGATCCGCGATGCCTAGCTCGGAAGCCAGTGCTTCCATTGCAGGCCGAAGCGGGCCGTCGCCCAGAAGATCCAGCGACCAATCCAAGTCAGCGACTTGGCCAAGTGCTCGAATCAAGGTCTCGTGGTCCTTTTGCGGTTCGAAGCGAGCGACCATGACCAGGTTGGGCGGCTGTTTGGCAGGATCAGCTTTCTGTGGCTCGGAGAGATTGTGGATGCCGTACCAGATGGTTTGGATCTTGGACTCGTCGCCAACTTTCGCGCGGAGTCCCATCTGTCGATCGCCTTCACAGCCGCAGAGGATCTTGGTGCACCAGTTTGCGGCCCGGCGTTCTGCCATTCGGAAAACGAACGCCAAGTGGGGAGCAATCCCGTCGGTGAAAGACCAGCCGTGGGCACTGAACACTGCTGGGATCCCCAACTGATGTGCCGCCAATCGACCAAGCAGTCCTGCCTTGGAAGAATGGGCGTGAACGACCTGCGGATTCAATCGCCGCAACTCGCGTTTCAAATCTCCGAGACACTTCCAATCAGTCCCCGGACGAACGGGGCGAACAAGCGATGGCAGCCTGGTGAACGAGACACCGGCATCGCTCAAGAGGTCAAAGTAGGGGCCGTCGCCACCACAGATCACATGCACGTTGTGGCCACGCTGCTGGATCGCCGCGGACAGATCTCTTACGTGAAGTTGCGCGCCGCCAACTCGATCGCTACGCGTGATGATGTAGGTGATGTCCATATTCAGCCAGCCGGTATCGGGAACGCCGTTTCAGTGATGCTGATTGCACCACAGACGGCCGGCCAATTCAATGCTTCTTGACAATCCACAATTTGTCTGGCTCGAACGATTGACCTGTTCGAGAGCACACTTGAATGAAAGAAAACTGTGAGTGGGTTTGTAAGCCGGGTTCTGTGACGCCACCGAAAAGGTAGCGACGACGGCCATTTATCTGTGCACGACGATTGCTCGTCGCCTCCACTGCGACCTACCCGAATGGGATAACGAAACGGACCGCTTCGTGTGTTCGGCAGTGCCGACCGCTCCATTCTGTTTTGTCTAGCGCCGCATGGGGTCTACCAAGCCGATCCAGTCGCCCCGACTGCTGGTGCGCGCTTACCGCACCGTTTCACCCTTACCACGCACCCGCCGGAGCGGACCGTTCGGCGGTCTATTCTCTGTTGCACTTTCCCTAACCTCGCGGCCGGTCGACGTTATCGACCATCCCGTCCTGCGGAGCCCGGACTTTCCTCCAATTGCCACTTGGACAACCAGCGACCGTCCCACCCACTCACAGCGAGTGCCCAACATGATCGACCCGGGCTTCGGCCACAAGGTTCCAATGGCATGGCCAGGACATAATCGCACGGATGCCTCGACATGACAGCCAAATGACCTCACGATTCTGCACCGGTCGTTGAATCTCTTAGAATCTGGATAATTCACCGAGCGTTTGACTTCGACTTCCTTCATCATCCAAGACTGTCCGTGTCCTCCCCGTCCGATACCGCCGATCCTGACAAGCTGGACATTGATGTGCCCTTTGATACCGGGGCCCCGAGTGACGACAGAAGTGATCCGCGATTGAAGCGGGTGGCTTTGGCGGGACGGTTTGGAGGCATGAACCAGCGAGAAGCTGCGAACGTGCTTCGCAGCTACGGAGCGGTTCCCGTGGATGTCGATGCAGACGGAATTCATTGGGTCGTGATCGGAGCCGAAGAATCTCCTCTGGCCGAAGTTGACTTGCTAAGTCAAGCGATGCGCGACAGCGCTGCGCAAGGCAAGTTAGAAATTCTGCACGAAACCGAACTTTGGCAACGGCTTGGTTTGGTCGAGGTAGAGCAATCGATTCGTCGCTACTACACGCCAGCCATGTTGGCTCATCTGCTTGGAGTCTCCGTTCGAGTGATTCGGCGTTGGCATCGACGCGGATTGATTTCGCCGGTACGGACCTTGCACCGATTGCCGTACTTCGATTTTCAAGAAGTCGCAACTGCCAGACGTTTGGCGCAGTGGATCACTTCAGGTGCTAGCCCCCAAGCGATTGAACGTCGCCTCGTGGAGCTGATCGAAATCCTCCCTGACATTCAACGCCCGCTCGATCAGTTATCAATTTTGATCGAGGGCAAGCAGGTCTTGTTGCGGCAGGGCGAGGGGCTGGTTGAACCAGGAGGTCAGTTGCGGTTCGACTTCGATTCGATGGACTCACCAGAACTTGAGCGCGAGTCGGATGATTCCGAGCCCGTTGTGCTCTCGATTCATCAAGTGCCTGAAGATCCGAACGCAAGACAGAGTTTGCCCAGTGACGAGTTATTGAACGGCGCGTACAACGCCGAGGATGTGGGCGAATATGAAGTAGCGATCGACTACTACCATGCAATCTTGGCTCGCGATGGACCGCGTCCCGAAATCGACTTTCAAATTGGTGAGTTGCTGTACCGACTTGGGCATGTGTTTGCTGCTCGCGAGCGCTACTACTGCGCGATCGAAAAGGACCCCGAATTTGTAGAAGCACGCTCCAGTCTTGGTTGCGTGCTGGTAGAAACGGGACAGCCCGAGCTTGCCATCGCGGCGTTCCGGGGCACGTTGTCCCTGCACGATGACTACTCTGACGTGCACTACCACCTGGCCTGTGTGCTTGAAGACCTCGAGCGAAATGTCGAAGCCTTGCATCACTGGCGCAGATTCCTGGAACTCGCTCCAGAGAGCGCTTGGGCTGCCGAAGCAACCGAACGCATCACGGAGATCGAGCGAGAATAGACGAGTTCAGGTTTAGAGGTACTCGCGGTTCTTCACCAAGCCCGGCATCGGCACGCTGTATTTGCCTTCGTCGTTGGCTTGCAATGGCGAAGGGCTTTCGCGAGTCAGTTGGTCCAAGCCTGGCGCGAACTCATGGTCCTGGCTCATGAAGTGCTCCAACGTGATTTCTTGGCCGGTGTGCGCTGCCATGCGGCCCATCGAAGTCACTGCACTGGCCATCACGCCACGCTCGACTTCGTTGTACGGCAGGTCGTTGCGAATCGCGTGGATCAAGTCGTCCCATTCCAGCTGGTAAGGATTGGGCTCGGGCTGCTCGGCTGACCACAGCAGGTTTTCTTTGACCATGTTGTGCCCTTTGTAAATACGGCTCTTGGCAGGGCGATGGGACGCCGTTGAAACCACAGCCATGCCCTTGGATCCGTGTGCGTAAGTTGCAAACTCGTTCTTGCACCCAGGGATCGTTCGTCCATCCACCATCAGTTTGGCTCCGTCGGCGAACGTGTATTCCATCGAGTACGTGTCGAAGTTCTGGTCGACAGAATCGCCGCGATAGTGTCGTCCGCCACTGCCGATGACTTTCACAGGCCAATCGTTCTTCATCCAACACCCTTCGTCGATGTTGTGAATCAAGAAGTCGCTGACCGCACCACCACTGAGCCATAGGAAACCGTGGAAGTGTTTGATTTGGTACATCAGCTCGCTGAGTTCGCCGTCGTTCGGTGGCGCCGCAGCCGAACCCGTCGGGCCGGCCATCCGATAGGCGCGAAGTAGATTCACATCACCAATCTCTCCACTTTGAATTCGATCGAACAACTCTTTACGGCGGTCACAGTGCCGGCACATCAAACCCACTGCAACCTTCAGGTTCTTGTCCAACGCCTTTTTGTTCAACTCCAGCATGCGAGTTGATGTGGGGCCATCGATCGTGACCGGCTTCTCCATGAATACATTGACGCCCTTCTCGATCGCATAGGTGTAATGAACCCATCGAAAAGCCGGAGGGGTCGCGAAGATCGCAATGTCGCCCGGACGCAAACAGTCGACTGCCTGCTTGTAAGCATCAAAGCCAATGAACTTCTGCTCCTCGGGGACAAGCACTTTCTTGCCAACGGTCTTGTGGCCTGATAGTGACGCATAGGTGCTGTTGAGGTTCTTTTGGAAAACATCGCCGAGCGCGACCAACTGGACCTCGTCGTCGTTGACCGAAAGTGCGTTCAACGCAGCTCCGGTACCACGGCCGCCACAGCCGATCAAAGCCACGCGGATTTTATTGTCTTCTGCTGCATGGACTTTTGGCGCCGCAGCGGCGGCTGCCAGCGTCGTGGCGGCGGCAACGGTCCCAGACTTTTTCAGAAACTGACGCCGGTTGTTCGTATTCGATGCTTGGTCAGACATGGATGCTGCTCTGTTGGGCGGGAGTGAATCAGGAGGGTGGGGGCGAAACGTTTTTTCAGTCGTCGGGATCTTTCTGTTCCGGTGCAGTGTTGTCCCACTTATCGGTCTTCTCTTGAGCGGATGGCTCGTTCAATGGACGGACAACGCGGAAGCCAAGTCCCTGGGCATCTGTATGGTACCAAATGCTGCGAGGGATCTGCGGGTCCTGTTCTTTCCAGTCCTCGTGAGAACCCTCGCGAGCAGCACTCCGCAGCATGTCGGGATCGTCGTCCCATCCGCCACCGCGAACGATCCGTGGATACAGCGTCTTGGGGATGTTCAGCGGGTCGACATCGTTGCCCGCCTGCCCGAAAAAATCTTCTTGGTACTGATCAAGGACCCACTCAGCGACATTGCCATGCATGTCATGAAGTCCCCAGGGATTGGGCTTCAGCTGACCGACTTCGTGATAAGTGTCTTCGCCGTTATCAAAGAACCAGCCGTGTTCCTCCAGAAGCTCGGGGTCGTCGCCAAATGAATAGGCCGTCGTTGTGCCGGCGCGACAGGCGTATTCCCATTCGGCTTCGGTGGGCAGGCGATAGTATCGTCCGGTTTTGGCCGACAACCATTTGCAGAAAGTCCGAGCGGCATGCTGAGTCATGCTGATCGCCGGAAACCGGCCTTTCCCCATGCCAAAGCTCATGTCGGTGTAAGGCTCTGTTGGTTTGGAGACACCGTCCACTTCCAGGTCGCGGGCGTTGGCTTTGATCGACATCATCTTGCGACGCAGTTGATCCATGCTCTCGCCCCATGAATCGTATTCGTCCCACGTGATTTCATACTTGCCCATCCAGAACGGCGAAACCGTGACCTCACGCTGAGGGCCTTCGTCTTCCTTGCGTTCTTCTTCGTCCTCCGGGCTGCCCATCAGGAACTTGCCGCCACGAATCGGAACCAACTCGATCTTGAGGTCGGTGTGCTCCAAAGGCTCGCCATACGGTTTCATCTCCGCTTCGCTGCTTGCGATGGCGTCGGGAACGACCAACACCAGTTCCGCGTTTTTTGCATCGGGACTTTCCGCCCAGGCTGGAACCAGATTCACTGCAATTGCAGCGCACAACAATAATCGCCAAGACGACATGCATACCTCAGGGAGTTTCGTTTCAATTCGATGGCCTTAGGCCAACACCACAATCTTTGCGTGATCAGGACATTCCCAATCTACGGCAGTGACCGCAGCGTGTCCAAAGGCTTAAGCAAGCAGTGCTTTGACGGGATCGCCGTTTCCGCCAATTTTGAAGGGGCGACCATTGGGAGCGAACATCTCTTCCTCCAGAGGCAGGCCCGCAGCAGCAGCGATGGTCTTGTTGAAGTCTGAAACCGAAACGTGATCGGAATCGACAGAGTGTCCGTGCTCGTCCGACGCACCGTACGCTTGTCCGCCTTGGATACCAGCTCCAGCCAGCAGACTGCAAAACGCACCAGGGTGATGATCCCGTCCGCCGTTGACGTTCAGCTTTGGTTTTCGGCCAAACTCAGTCGTCAGGACGATCATCGTTTCTTGCAGTAGGCCCTTGGTGTGCAGGTCTCGCATCAGACTGCTGATCGCGGTGTCGACATGCTCTGCCTTGGTTTTCAAGCTGGTGTAGATGTCCTGGTGCATGTCCCAACCACCATAGTTGACCTCGATGAATCGAGCGCCACTTTGGACCAATCGACGTGCGAGCAAGCAGGCTTGTCCGAGTTGATTGTTTCCATAGGCATCGCGAACCTTTTGGGTTTCTTCTTTGATATTGAAGACCTTCAAGTGCTCGCTTCCCATCAAACGACGGGCTTCACCATACAGCTGGTTGTAGGCTTCGACTTTGCCATTGGATCGCTTGGTCTGAAACGCCTCATCGAACTTACCGGCTAACATCAAGCGACGATTGAATAGGTCGTTGGGGAGGTACTTCGGCAAGGTTGTGTTCTGCAAACCCGCGCTGGCGTTCGGGATTGGAACCGGCGACAAGGATGGTTCTAGGAAGCCCGCCCCGGGATGCCGGTTGCTGGCGCCAATCACATAGTTGCCCGGCAAGTCTTGGTTCAGGCGGCCTTTTTCGGACACCATCCAGGCGCCCATCGCTGGATGTTGAATGCTATTGAGCTGTTTGTACGACGTCCGCATCAGATACTTGCCTTTGTCATGAGCACCCGTCTCGGTGCTCAATGATCTGACGACGGCGATTGCGCCCGACAGATAGGCCATCTTGGGAAACAGGTTTCCATACTGAACGCCAGCGGAGCGAGTTTGAATCGGTGTGGTTTCGCCGGCCTCTTCGACGCCAACCTTCGGATCGAAGGTGTCCAAGTGAGTCATCGCTCCATCCATGAACAGATAAATCACATGCTTGGCTTTTCCTGGAGTGCTGGCGGCCTGCGCTTCACCGAACAAACCTTGCGAGGCAACGGATCCTGCAAAGGACACACCGAGTGTTTGCTTCGCGATGGACTTCATGAAGTCGCGACGATCTTCGGTTCGATATTCGGGGCGAGTCATGGTGTGATCTCCAGGATTGGAAATGGTGATGCAAAGGGAGGGGGCTGCGCGAAACTATTGGACGAATAGAAACTCACGCGTATTCAAAAGTGCCCAGATGATGTTTCCGTAACCGACACCGTCTTGCCGAGTCTTGGAGAGTTCGCTTGCTGCGATGCGACGATCAATCGGGTTGGGGCGACGAGTCAACACGCTGACGAAAATCGCATCGATTCGATCCTTGGGTTGCTTGATCGCCAGCACGTTGTCGACGATCGCTGATCCTGCCTCCAGCATCACATGTGTGATGGGGCCATTGAACATGGCCAAAATTTGAGGCACCGTGGCATCTTGCTGGGCACAGTTGATCGTCAATCGATCGCCTTGCCCGAACTGACGCAGGAAGTGATCGGCAGCGACAGGCGATGGCAGTTCGCTGGCCCGGCAGAGGATGTTGCCCTGGTAAGCGTGCTTGTTCAGCCCTCGCTTGTAGGTGCCCATGAAGTACGTGCCCTTGAAGTCCTCCGAAAGTCTCTTCACCGAATTGTAGTTGGCGGTCCCAAAATCGATGTCGATATAGGGTGCCATGTCCTCAGCGGTGGGACGCTGGAACGGCCATGGGTTGTGGACCGCAAGAGTCAGGATCGAATCCCAAACTTGCTCCGCGGTCATCCGGCGGACCACGGGGCCAGGAAAGTAGTACGCCTTTCCGCTGGTCATCTCGTAGTCGCTAGCTTCACGCTGGTAGGTCTTACTGTACAGAATCGTGCGGATCAATTCCTTCAAATCGAAATCTCGACGCACGATTTCTTTGCTGAGGAATTCCAATAGCGGTTCGTTGACGCAAGGATGTTCGTCACGAAAGTCATCGATCGGTTCGACCAATCCAATTCCTAGGAAACGTTTCCAGATTCGGTTGGCAATTGTCTTGCTGAATTGTTCGTTGTTCTCGCTCGTCAACCAAGCGGCAAACTGTTCACGCGGTGTGCTGTCTTTGGCTTTGGAGGGAATCTCGCCCCACAACACCGCGGGCTTGACCACGGCTTTGGGTTTTGCATCTTCGTAAGCGTAGTCATGCGGTAGCCGCATGGTCGCTTTGATTTCGCTGACGCTGTACGTATTGGCGCGGGCGATGCGCTGGAATTCACCAGGCACGCGACCCTTGTCATGCTTCGTTTTGGCTTCGTTGATCAGATTGTTGGCGGGATTGCCTTTGGTGTATCCCGGCGATCCTTTCATTATCCGAGTCCGCGTACCGCAAGTGAAAGCGGCAAGTTCGTAGAACTGATATTGAGTCCACTGATCGAAAGGGTGGTCATGACACTGTGCACAACCAATCTGAGTTCCCAAGAAGACTCGCACGGTGTTGTCGATGTACGGCAACGGCATTCCATCGTCACGGAGTTGGAATCCTGTCGCAGGGTTTTCCCATGTCTTTCCATTGGCCGTCAGCATGTCGTAAACCCACTCGTCGTACTTCTTGTTGGTACGAATGGAATCTTTGACGTAACCCAGGAATGGGTCGGAAACCATGTTGTTCTGCGGGCGTTCGACCAAGCGCAGGATGTCAGCCCAGAAGTTGTACATGTTGCTGACGTAATCCGGACTGCTCAGCAGCTTGTCGATCAAATCCTCGCGTCGCTGCGAATCTTCGGAGTCGAGAAAAACTCTCGCCTCGTCCAGTGTTGGGATGCGGCCTGCGACGTCCAAGTAGACGCGTCTTAGAAAAACTTCGTCGTCCGTGATTTCGTTGGGTTCGAGCTGCTTGGAATACAGTTGCGATTCCACGTGCCCATCGAGGCGATTGGCTGCGTCCACCACTCGGGACCGAGTGCTGCTGCTGACCGCAGTGACCTGCATGTCAACTTTGCGTTTTTCTCGCACGCTTGCAGGCAGATTGATTTTGACTGGCTTGGCTTTCGGCGCCGGCTTCTTTTTGCGTTGCGCTGATGCGCTGGGGCAGACGGCGGTCGTCAGAATCACAGCCGCCGCCACCATCAGCGTTAGGCGGGTGGACAGCTTGAATATTCCACTGAATCTCATTCCGAGTCGGTCCTGATTTGGGCTGTGAGGAGGCTTGGGGAAAAGATGTCTGTAAGAGCCACGCTTTGACCTTTTCAACAAGGGATACAGCAGTCCCATGCATCTATCACTATGATAGTCAATCTGCCGCAACGCAGGCGAGCCACTTTCGATGGCAAACCAGTCCATCGGATGGGTGGTGCGCTGCGTTTAATATTCACAATCCACCGAAGAAGACGCCACCATGCCGACAAATCACATTCCCACCCGCCCTCGGGGACGGGTTTCTTGGGCTTTCTTGCTGACGTTCAGTTGCTGCCTTAGCGGTCTCGTTGGCACCGCCGAAGCACAGACTGTCGCTCAAGCCACCAAACTGCGTGTCGAAAAGGTTGCCGATGGTAGTGGTTGGAACGTCTTTCAGGGCGACGAACTGGTCGCCGGCTATCTGAAGGACAGCAACGGCAAGCCGATTATTTATCCGTTGCATGGACCTGCCGGTCACCCGATGACACGTGACTTCCCTATGAAGGACGCCGGCGAGCACGAGCGAGACGACCACGATCACCATCGTTCCCTCTGGCTCACTCACGGTGACGTCAATGGATTCGATTTTTGGCTCGACGATGATCACTGTGGGAAAATCATTCAGACCAGTGGTGAGGCCAGCGTCGAAGGTGACTCGGTTGTGATTGCAACGACCAACGATTGGGTGGATCCCGAGGGAAACAAACTGCTGTCGGATTCGCGACGTTTCGCTTTTCGTGATCTTGATGGTCGACGCGTCATCGATTGCGATTTCTTGCTCAATGCGGAATACGGCGATGTGAATTTTGGCGACACCAAAGAAGGTTCTTTCGGCGCTCGCTTGGCTGGCACCATGAAAGTGGATGCGAAGATGGGTGGCCTGATCACAAACGCAGACGGCAAGAACAACAAGGACGCTTGGGGAAAGAAGTCCGCGTGGGTGAACTACTCGGGACCCGTCCATGGCGATACTGTCGGCATGACGATTCACGACCACCCCAGCAGTTTTGGTTACCCTTGCCGATGGCATGTTCGCACCTACGGTTTGTTCGCTGCCAACCCGTTTGGCGTCCACCACTTCACCGGCGGTGAAAAGACCAAAGGCATCGTGCTGTCAAAAGACGGCACCATGCGTCTGAACTATCGAGTCGTGTTGTACGCTGGCGAGTTTGATGCGGAAGTCGCCGAAAAGGACTCGAAGCAGTTTGCGAACGATCCCCGCCCTGCGATCAAGTAAGAGAGCGTTCGATGGCCGATTCCAATCCGTTTGATCTGTCTGGAAGGCGAGCGATGATCACAGGCGGCACTCAAGGTGTCGGTGCCGCGATTGCCGTTGAGTTGGCACGCGCTGGTGCGGATGTTTTGCTGACTGGATTGGAAAGCGATGCGCCTGCGTTGCAAACCCTGCAAGCTTGCCGAGCCTTTGGAACTCGCGCCGAATTGGTCACCGTCGATATGTCCGTGCCGCCTTCGGATTACCTAGAGGGATTGTTGGCAGCAGCAGACGAGAAACTGCCAGGCATTGATCTGTTGGTCAACAACGCTGGAACTTACATCGACAAGCCGTACTTCGAAATGGATTTTCAGCGATACCTGACCACGATCCATTTGAACGTGACCGCAGGCTACTTCCTGACGCAAGCGATCACCCGTCGCTGGGTCGAAGCTGGAGTGGCTGGACGCGTGCTGTTCACCGGATCGATCAATGGCGTTTTGTCCGAGCCCGATCACACGGCCTATGACACCAGCAAAGGAGCTGTCGCTGCCATGGTGCGTTCGCTCTGTGTGACGTTGGCTCCACACAACATTCGCGTCAACGCCATGGCGCCTGGGCTGGTCCGCACTCCGCTAACGAATGTCTCGAATGAAGATGCTCGGCTGGACTCGTGGATGAAACTGCACACGCCCAACCAGAAAGTGCCTGGTCCCGAGGTCTGTGCAGGAGCCGCGCTGTTTCTACTTTCCGATGCAGCAGAGCATGTGCAGGGGCAAACGCTCTTGGTGGACGGAGGCATGAGCGTTTGGCAGCAGCCTGATGTGCCTCCGAACTGGGGCTGAACGCGGCAATTCAACAACGCCGCGTGTTAGGAGCGATTAAGCTGGTCCTTCCGAGTGTTGACGAGCCAGGATTGCCGTCGTGGATTGTCGTACCACGAATCCCAATACGAACCTTTCCGTGAAGGAGTCCGGGAGAGTGAAGTTTAGAATCCCGCGATGGCGTTGCCCGCTGTGGCGGCAGTACATGATCAGACTGATTCTCCAGAGTAGATGGCCATATGTTTCGCGGACTGACTGACAAGCGTCGCCACCGAGCTCGTAAGCAGCGCCGGAGGTACTTGATCCGAGGAATCGAGTCTCTTGAATCGCGACGTCTGCTGTGTGTCGGCATCAATGCTGTTGACGGCGATTCGTTGATTGAAGCGATCACCTTGACGAACAGTGGTTCTTGTCTCGGCGACATCGCCATCTCAAGGAGTTCCGTCAACGGTGGTCCAACGATCAGTGATGTGGAAGACCAATCAGTCAGCCAAGACAACGCGACAGCTGCACTGGCCATCATGGTTGGTGATCTCGAAACGACACCAGCATCTCTAAGCGTTGTTGGAAGTTCGGCCAATCCCACGTTAGTACCTGACGCGAACATTGTGGTTTCTGGAACGGGTGCCGATCGAACGGTCGTTGTCACGCCAGCAAGTGGCCAGTTAGGCACTGCGATCATTACGTTGACGGTGACAGACGATGATGGGCTGACGGCGGTCGACATCTTCACTCTGACTGTCAACGAAACTCCGGGTGGGATCGATTTTGGCGACGCGCCAAGCGGATACCCAGTCACACTTGCCGAGGACGGGGCGAGACACACGACAACGTCGCTATTTCTTGGTGCCGGATTCGATAGCGAAGCGGAAGGGCAGCCTTCCGAGGCGGCCGATGCAGACGCGGCGGATGACGGCGTGTTCGTGATTGCCGATGCCATCGTGGTCGCGGGCACAATGACAACGTCAAGTTTCAGTGTGATCGCATCCGAAGCGGGGTTTCTGGATGCATGGATCGACTTCAACCGCGATGGCGACTGGGCGGACGCTGGCGAGCAGATCGCGACTCGTCTGACGCTAACCGCGGGACGCAATGTGCTTTCCTATGCCGTTCCGACTGACGCATCGGTCGGTGACACCGTCGCCCGATTCCGGATCAGCAACAATGGCTCTCTGGCACCTACCGGCGCTGCCGACAGTGGCGAAGTTGAAGACTACATCGCATCGATTTCCGATGGCATTGCATCGCCTGGTGTCCTGATCGACTTGTTCGATCTCGTCAACACGGTGATCGCGACAGACGGGAGTGTCGCGGTTCGCAGTGGAGCGACAGATCTGTTCCAAGTGCCGTTAGCGAATCTTGGAGACCTTGCCGTTTTTGCCGATCCGGTCAACAGCGTGCTTACCTTGGACTTCAGTGGTGGCGACATCACGCCCGCAGGAGGCCTAATCGTCGATGGCGTCGGGGGATCGAATCGACTGGTGATTGTCAATGCAGTCGACACGATCACCGAGATCGATGTGACGGATTCTGCGCTGACCGTGGCAGAGAATTTCGACCAGATTGATTTGTCGGGCGATGGAACAACGATGTTGACGCTGGATGATGCTGCCGTTTCACGTCTGACGCCGACGAGCAATTCCGTCGAAGTGATCGTGGATGCGAAAGACACGGTCCTCGTCAAACGGCCCGGTGAGTGGCGACTGAACGATCCGCAGACAACTGCTGGATCGGTCAGCTTGACTGCCGTGCACACCGATGGAGATGGCGAAGAAATCAGGCTTGTGGGCAGCAACGGTTGGAACAACTTTTTGCAGTCGAGTGACGTCAACAATAATGGAGAGATCACGGCGCTAGACGCACTGGTGATCATCAACGAACTTG
This sequence comes from Rubripirellula sp., assembly GCA_045110715.1. Lineage (GTDB taxonomy): Bacteria > Planctomycetota > Planctomycetia > Pirellulales > Pirellulaceae > Rubripirellula. Next base: position 7,164 of record JBGCGI010000136.1, on the reverse strand, counting down.
GCGCACAAGGGTTCTCGGACGAGAACGGTGTGCTGGTTGACCCTGCCAGCGTCACCAATTTTCCTGATTTCTATGACCAGAATAATGACTTGAAAGTGACCGCTTTGGATGCTTTGCGAGTGATCAATGAACTCGCACGCTTCTCGCCAGATCCCGAGTTTGTTGGCCGGACTGTAAATTCGGAAGATGTGTTTCCAGCGACAAGTGGAGTCGGATTCTCGGAGTCCAGGCTCCCTTCTGCGAACGCAGGAGAAGGTTCTTTTCGTGTGCCGAACGCTCGCGTCGACACGCGCAATCTCTCGACTCGGAATTCGCGTCGGAAGGGCGCGCGGGCAGAGACTGCCTCTCCTGCGCGGGATGGTGAGGTTGCGATGCTTCCTGCACTCAATTCCGGGACGGAATACACCGAGATGGCACAAGAGGAAAGAGTGGACGACGTTCTTGGCAACCGATCGTTCATGGACAATTTGGAACGAGCAATTGTAAAAACTTTGTTGACATAGATGTTGCACACGCACGCCTGCAGGTAGAGATGCGGCGGTGCGGTTCTGTTTATCTTTTCTTGGTCCCGAAACTTTCGGAGACAGTGGTGAACTGCTCATTGCGTCGGACCGTATCAAGTCTGTTCACTCGCTAAAGAACGAGGTCTCTTGCCTCGATCGATCTATAGACTTATCTCATCGAACAATCGGAGTCGTGCTGCTAGCCGATGAAAGGCTGGGCGAAATCGGTGCCAAAGCACGACCCTGCAAACCGATCATAGAACTTCCTTGTGTTGGAACTTGTCACTTGAGGAGTGGGTCATGGCTAGCGGTTCGCAACTTCGTTCGTTTGGGCAATTTCTTTACACGCAAAATCCGTTCTACTTGATCAGTTGTTTTCTGATCCTGTATGGCTTGCAGATGGCGACCCTGTCCGGTGGTGACCTACTTTCTCGCTCGGTGTTTTTCTCGCTCAGTATCGTCGGCTACATGCTGTTGATGGCTGTGACGTGCATCGGTGTCGTGCGAATAGGGAAAATTTGGGAGGATGGCCGCTCGATCTTCCTGGTCGTGATCATCAGCCAAGTTGCCCTGTCAGCCAGTTTGGATGAGTTGTGCATTTCTGATTGGGATACTGCTGTCGGGTTGATGATAGCGGGGGCGGGATTGACCTTGGCTGTCAGTGAGTTGGTACTGCGATGTTGCCGCGTTCGCTTGCCAGCCTGGTATCGAGTGAGCCTGTATGCGTTACTGGCGGTGTTCTTTGCGGTGCCAGCACTCCTTGGGCACGCTGTTGGCGATCGCAACATCACACTCAGCAACTGGGGCGCGCCACTGTTCTCTTGTTTGATCGGTTTGGCGCTCATGTTGCTCGCGCCGGCCGTTCGAAGAGGACGCGACTATGTCCAGAACAATGGGACGCCGTGGACATGGCCGCTGTATCCGCTCAGTGCGTTCGTGATCCTGATTGTGCTTGCTGCGATCCGAACGCATGCGATCTGGATGTCGTTCGGATTCATCGGATCGCCCGTTCGATTCGAAGCGTTCTTGCTTCTGCCGATCGCGTTGGCGGTGATGGTGTTGTTTGTCGAGAGCGATGCTCACAAGCCTTCACCCAAGCGGGCCTTTTGTGCGATGGGGTTGGCTCCTCTGTTGTTGCTGTGCAGCATGAGTCGTGATGGCCTGACATTCCTGCCGATCCAAGCTGACTTGCAAACCTACTTTGGATCAACGCGTACCATTGTGTTGGTTTCGATGGTGGCTTTTTATCTCTATACGTGGATTCGCGGGCTAACGGGGGCCAGTTTTGCTGTGACGGCGACACTTCTCGGTTTGTGTGGATTCAGCGAATTGCCGACGGTTGCGGAGTCTGCAGGATTTCAACACTGGATGTACGGGCTCTGTGCGTGTCTGTTTTCATTGGTGACTTGCTTTCGCAATCCTCGATTGGACTACGGTTGGTTGACCTGGGCCGTTGTCACGGCGGTCACGATGTTGATGGCGGGTGATGCCTACGATCACTTGATGCTGGCGAGCGTCTTGGCAGCGACGTTGATGATGGCTGCGTGCTTGGCGATCGGGGCGATGTTTCAAACCGAATTGGCTAGCTTTCTTCGGCACATCGCTGCTCTTATCTTGACCGTGGCGGCGGCAGGACTGCTCGCCATTCACTTCTCGCGATCTTCACAAAACGAGACAATGATATTGCTGGCCGCGTTGGGCGTGCTGTCGGTCACTTACATGCAGATCGTAAAACGCACGGGATGGATTTTCGTTGCGGCGATTCAGGCCGGATGTTTTGTGGCTGCGATTGGTTGGAGTGGCTATTGGTCGGAATCCGCGAGCAACGCGAATTGGCCGATTCACTCGGGACTTCTTTGCTTCGTGATTGGCGTGACAATCACATCGGTCAAAACGGGTGCCCACCGGCGAATCTGGCGACGAATACCAAGCGAAGCTCCTTGGCAGCGTTACCAGAGTGGTTTTTAAGTCAGAAGCGGTGGGTCAGGCGTCGTCTTGTGGCTGAACGACGTCCGCGTTTTCTTCGCCGCCGCCGTACCGCAACAAGAGCGCGGGCAAGAAGACGAGGTCAGCAAACAGTGCGGATCCAATTGTCAGGATGCCCATGGAAGCGAAGATTCGATGGTCTCTGGCGTCGCTAAGCAATGCCGTGCTGAAGCCAATGATCAATACAATCGTGGTCATGATCAGCGCTGTCCCAACGCCGATGAACGCCTGACGGATCGCGAGTCGGCGGTCACCAGTCTTCCGCTGCTCTTCTTGATAACGTGTCAGGAAATGAATCGTATCGTCGACCGCAATCCCCAGGCACACGGTGAATGCGCAGACACTGACAATCTCCAAGTTCTGACCGACTGCCCACAGCAGAAACCCCGTTGTAGCGAGCGGGAAGATGTTCGGGATGACCGAGATCAATCCCAGACGTACGGATCGATACACGAGTGTCAACACACCAAAGATGATCAGGCTGGCCGTGCCGAGACTGAAAGCCAAGTCAACGACGATCTGATAGAGATTCTTCCATCGCCAAACTGCGCCGCCGTCCAGGGTCAATCGAAACTTTGGGTGATCGGCTTGGATCGTATTTAGCTTCGCCTCGACTCGTTCGAAGACCGGACCATACGAGGCAATCCCAACGTCCTGCAGTCGGAACATGACACGCGTTTGTCGGTATTCAGGAGTGTGATAGGCTCGCTTCAAAGGAGGCGGTAGCAATTCCAAGAGCGACATCCGCGTGGCGGGATCGCCGTCACCAGGAAGCCCCTTGAGCAGGCTGACGATCGAGATCGGGTGCCCGATCAGCGGTTCCTCTCGAAGAGCTGTATCGACTTTCGCAACCACTGTCGCAATCTCGCCATCCTCGGGGCCCAGGTCTGGGTGCCAACGAACGTCAACCTGAGACGTCTCCATGCCACCAAAGACTTTGTCAATGTGAGCCAGTGCCATCGCAGGCTCGCTGCTTGATGACAAATTGCTGGTCAATCTCTCGTCGGGCCGCAACTGCAACGTCAGTGCAGCCAAAACACATGTCGTGACGACAGCCGAGGCACAGAAGAACCGCGATCTTGCTAAGACGAAGTCGATCACCACCGAGATCCGGCTCAGATTCTTATCGATCAGGTTCTTCCCGTACCCAGAATGAACGCGGCGACCCAATGGACTGGCACAGGCCAACGGGATGATGGTGATCACGGAGACAAAAGTCATCAGCACTCCGATCACACAGCAGTAACCGAACTCACGAACCGTTTCGTGATGCGCCAGAGAGAGTGATCCGAATCCGATCGCCGTTGTCAAAGACGTCAGCCAGCAAGCGAGTCCGACTTCCCGAATCGACACTCTTGCAGCATCGGTGGCCGACATTCCCTCCGCGCGATGACGGCGAATCTGAACCATCATGTGGACGCCATCGGTGAAGCCGACCATGCAAAGCAACACCGGGACGATGACGGAGTTGAACGGATTGTCATCGAAACCCAGGAAGTGCAGCAAGCCAAGCGTCCAGAAAACGCCGAACGTTGGCGCTAACGCCACGATCACAACCGAAGACAAGCCGCGAAACAACACGAAGGCCATCAGCAATGCGATTGAGTAGCCAATGGCTTGGTATTTGCGTTCGTTGGCCTGGTTGCTGGAAGCGCGGCTGACGCGGATGGGGACTTCGCCGGTGACACGAAACTTCATCTTCACGCCCGGGTACTTTGCAGCCGTCGCAGTTGCCACGTCCCGAAGCGCATCGGTGCAGTCACTGTCCTGCGTGACGAACAGCCAATCGATTCGGACCATCAGCAACAGCGTCTTTGCGTCTGGTGAGAGCAATTGGCCCATCACCAGGGGGTGCTCTAAAGCTCTTTCTTTTGCCGCGGCAAACCGCGCTGGGGTGGCGTTTCGCTTTGGCAGAATCGGCTCCGGTAGGCCAAAAATGTTCAGCATCGGAGCCAGATCCATCCAGAGAATCCCGTCGACCTGGTCAAGCTCTTCCAGGGTTTGAACGACGTCGCGAATGGCTTCGGCGCCTTCTGCGGTGAAGAATGCGTCCGACTCAGCGACGACGATCACATCACCGGATGCAACCCGCACGGCATCGACGTTGGGAACGCGGCCGACGGGAGGCTGGTTGAACTCATCATCGGCTTTCGTGTCGGTTGCTTCCTCGGCGATCGTTGCGCGCGCATCCGGAAGTATCAAATGTGGATCGTAGTGTCCAACTGCCATCAGGCCGGTCCAGATCATCAGCAGCACAAATGTCAGCACACGATGATCAATGATCCAGTCGGCCAGTAACCCGAAACGACTAAACACGCTGTTCCTGCATTGCTGTGATCATTGGGCTCGGCGCAAACGCTTCATGCGTTCGTCTGCGATCTCTTCGTGAGTGATTCGCGAGTCTCGGTCATGGTCGAGCGACCGGAAACTGAACATGCGGACAGAATCGGGCAGTTCGTGGGACACGAGTTCTCCATCACCGTTTTTGTCAAAACGCTGAATGTAGCCACCGGCAAACTCATTGGCGATCCGTTTCCAATCGGTTTGTTGCTTCTGGCGAGCGAGTTTGCTTGCTTTCGTTTCCTTCTGAGCCGGTTTGCGTTCTTGATGCAGGGGACGGGCGACGCTGACAAACGTGACTGCCATTTCTTGCCAGGTTTGATCTCCCCAGGTCACATACTCACTGGCATCTGGGTTGGTGGGATTGCTTTCTGAGTTGTCGAATACCGCAGCAAACCTTAAGTCGCTCACTTTTTCTAAGGCAAGCGGTTCCGACAGTTCGTAGTTGTGCTGCCAATTGAAATCGTAGGCGGGCACATCCAGAATTTGCTGGCCCCCCTCCTCTGTTCGGATAAAGAACTGAAAGGACTTGCCACGCAAATGCATGTGCGGCATGACCGATAGCAGAAATCCATCCTTGGGGAACCAGCCCATCGATCCTTCGACAGTATGGTTTGCGACGCCAGGTGGGATCTCGAACTCTTGCTCGGCGCCGCCCAGCGCAAGGATCTCGTGAGTCACATTCTTAGCGGCCTCGAACAGCAGTCCGATTCGCGTGTTGTCCTCGGTGACTTTTCCGTTGGGGGTGTAGTGCATTTGAAAAACGATTCGCGAACCGGCCGGTACTTTCTGTGCGAAACCGCTGGGCAGTTGACCGCGAACTTGTCCGGGGACGTAAGCAGATAGTAAGCCGATGTCGCGGAAGTCACCGTCATCCGGTGGACGTGTGAAGCAGATGCAATGATGGACGACACTGCTGTCGCCAGGAATGACTTGAGCAGCCCGTATCCATGTGTCTTCGGTAAAGCCGGGGTCGACCACAAAATACTGGTACTCGACAGTTCCTTCGGCGGGAACGATGAAAGGTTTATCTGCCATCTCCAGCACGAGGTCCGGCTCTCGTCCAAACCGCCATCCCTGAGTGAACTTCTTCATCTCAGGAAGCTGCTTCGCATCGCCGTAGGGCATTCCAGAGTCTACCCAATCTCGCAAAACTTGTTTGTCGGAATCGGGCATGAATCGCGAATTGGCAAAGTTGCCATGTTCAGGGCTGGCATGCCAAGGCGGCATGCGACCCTGATCGATCACTTCCAGCGACATGTCTGCCCAGCCCACCACTTCGTCGTATTGATCCAGCGTGAACGGTCCGATCTCGCCGTCCCGATGGCATTCAATGCAATGTTCTTGGAGAACACGAATGACTTGATCACAGAACGTGATGTTGGAAACGTTCGATGGCTTTTCCTTGGGCAGTGCGATCAAACATCCCACCGCCTCGACTCTTGGATTTTGAACAGGCTTTCCGGCAAGTAAAAGTTCGATCGCATCCTTTAGGTCGTGCTGGGTTGCCTCGCTGCGTGCGAGTCCTGGTTCGTATTGATCATCGATCCGGCCTTGGTACTGAATCACGCCATCGCGATCGATCACAAACGCTTCCGGTGTTCGTGTGGCGCCCGATTGAAGAGCGACCGATCGATCAAAATCTTTTCCGACTGGAAAGGTGATTCCATGGCGGACGACATAGTTCGCCAGTTCCTCCATCGAGTCCTGAATGTTGCTGTTGATCCCGATGAAAGCGACACCACGCTTTCCAAATGTCTGCGACATCCGCTCGAGTCGCGGGCCGTAAACTTTGGCCAGCGGACACTCCGTGCCCAGGAAGCAGACGACGTGGAGCTTAATCTTGGCATCCTTTGAGAGCGAAACCGTGCTCATCGCGTCGCTGTCGCGAGGCGAGCCAGGAAGCGGAAGCGAAAAGTCTTGGAAGACGTCAGGCTTCTGGCCATTAGCATGGGAGGCCGTTAAGCCAACGATCAATAGACTGGCCATCAGCTTACCGAGCAGCCAGGCGTTCGTTGGGATCGAGAATGGTCGGCAGAGGTTGGCGATCATGAAGAACTACGGATTGGCGGTCTGGGAGGACTGGGGAGGGATTCTAGCACGAAGGCGGGAATTCCCGACTAGCAATCGGGTCACAGGTAGCAAAGTATTGACGTCGAGTTTGTTGACTGCCAGGCGAATTCATGGTTTTTGGCGCCCCGCTGTATCCAAAATATTGCCTATTATCTGGGGCTGACCAAGCAACCAATCCAGCAGAGGACAAAGCATTGAACGTTTCTTGTAGTTGTGGCCGAGCACTGAATGTTCCCGATGAGTATGTAGGCAAGCAAGTTCG
>JBGCGI010000135.1:0-3293 GCA_045110715.1 Rubripirellula sp. | reverse complement strand
CTCGGTCGAGGATTTCGCCCAGCACGATCAATCGGCTGGCCGCGCCAAACGCGACCGTTGTCAGCACGATCGCGGGAATGACGGCAAGCAACGCCGTGAGGGGAGACCGAAATGAGTAGGCGGTCACGAACCCCAACAACAGCAACAAGAGGTTGAAGAACATCAGGTAGGTGAGGCCCCCTAGCGACAAGACACTGTCGGTATACGCCGATCCTTCTGACAGGTGAAAGAAAGTGAACCCGTTGCCAGTGATGTCCAAGGAAAATCTCAGTCTTGCTACCAGCAGCGCCAGCGACGCGGTGACCCAAACGAGTGCAATCGCTCCTATCGAGACGAGCAATTTGGCGTTTGCGACTTTTGACCAATGGACCGGCAGCGTCCTCAGCCAACGGAGCGTTCCTTTTTCCTCTTCCCCTCCGACCAGGATTGCTGGGGCGCCAAGCGCTGCCAAGTTCGGCATCAAAATCCAGATCACGACGAACAGCCCCTCTGAGCTGGATGAATTTGGTTCGCCGCTTGTGATCAACCACAACAGCAAGTTGATCGCCGTGATGCAGATCACGATGGCAACCACCAAAGGTTGGAGCGCACGCGCGTCTTTCCAAAGCAGATGCTTCATCATCATGGCATGAGTCCTACAATTGCACTAAGTCTGAAATGGGTTGGGTTGGTCGCAATTACCCACAAGCACGGCAGTAGCACAGCGAGGCCGGTGTAGAGCACAAGCTTGATCGTGTACGCAGTTCGATCGCGATTCTCTAGCCAGGACTTGGTCAGGATCCAGGTCGCAAACAGCAAGACAGGAACCACCAAGATCATCACGTAGAGACTCGCGTGGGCAACTTCTGCGACGTAGAAAAACGGTGACAAGCTGGTGAAGCAGATCGCCGGTGCGGCCAGGAAAGCCAGCAAGGGACGATCGATCCACTGAGATGCCAGTTGGCCGTAGGCGAATAGAACGCAAGCGACCACGATGAAGTGCAGCGGTGGATTGCCAAACACTCGCTGCAAGTCGAAGTTGGGCAGAATTTGCATGATGAAGGCGATCGATGCGGTGAAAATGATGAACGCGATCGTTGGCGGAAGCATCCGTGTCCACCAGACTTGGGTCGGCGAGATGCCACGATCAGCAAAGAACACGCACCGCCGACGTTGGGTGTCACCGTAGAATGCGATCGCGCCAAACCAGCTGGCGAAAATCAAAATGAACACTGGAGTCATTGAGATCAGCCCATTGACGAACCCAGCCACTCCAAAAGGCGAGGTTCGTTCAACGCCAGAAAAGATCAGCCCCAAGAACACCGAGAGCGCCAACAGGGTCACACATAGCACACTGGTTTGCCGAAACTGCTGCCACAGCAGCGATGCGATCTGCGAAGGCTGGCGATGCAGGGGCAGGCTGGAAATCCGAGGCCCCCCTTGGACTGGCAGCGACGCAAGAGCCTTGGATCCAAGTGCAGCGGCTGGGGAAGTCATTCTGCGTCGAGCCAGCAGCAGGTGAACCACGAAACAAACGACGAGCACGCTCAGTCCACCTAAGAATAAGGCAAACTCGTCACCTAGAATTTCGAGAGGCCGGAGCAACCAAGTTGCCATGGTTGTGACCAGAAAGGTGAGCGGTAGAAGCAGGATCAATCCAATCAGCGAGGATCGAATCGCGTACGCCAAGCAGAATCCCAGCGTCAGCATCAGACAGCTAAAGAACCCATAGGCCAGGACGATCGGTCTCCAATTCTCGAAAGACAGCGGAAACCCGGTTGGTGAAGTTTGGCGGATCAGAAAAAATCCGATGCTGGCCACAGCCCAGCAGGCAATCACATTGGCAAATGCAACCAGAAACTTCGATGCTGCGACTTGGGTCCAACTGACCGGTAAGGTGCGCAGCCAATCCATGGTGCGCCCGTCTTCCTCGCTGCCAATCAACATCGCTGCCGAACCCAGACAGGCAACATGGGGCAACACAAGCCACAGCGCGGTTGCCCAACTTTCCATGGCATGAGATTCAGGCCACAGAATCCGGCAGAGCAAATTGAAGACGATCACGGAGCCAGCAATCACAAAAAAAAGTGGCCGGATCGTTACGACGTCTTTCCAAATCAGTCGTCGTAAGATGACGCTGTTGTCCATGATCGCCTCGAGGTGGAATTCAATGCCTCAGTTGACAGTAAGCAAAATCGTGCGGGTGCTTGCTAAGGTGTATAGCGAACCTGCCCCACCAAGTTCTCTGCGTCAGCTTGCTGGGGATTCGGGCGACGGGCACGGTGATCGCAGACCGCTACAAAGATCTCTTCTAAGGTTGCCGTTTCCGCATGCGCTTCGGTCACACCGCTGTTCTCACCGTAGTGTGACTTCCAATCGGGCGGCAGATCCTGAACGATCCATCGCATCTGCCGCGCATTCTGTGTTTCCGTCAGCACCTTGCCAGGCGGAAGTGAAACCGTCGCGGACGGATCGTCCATCGTCACGGTCACGATATGGGTCGAGTTCTTCAACGTATCCAAAGGTTGCACCAGCTTCATTTGCCCTTGATGAAGAATGGCGACCCAATCCGCTACCCGTTCGACCTCGCTGATTTGGTGACTGCTCAAGAGGACGGTCCTTCCCAATGCGGCTCGGTCAACCATGGACTCTAAGAACTGACGGCGAACCATCGGATCGAGCCCGCTGGTTGGCTCGTCCAAAATCAGCAGCTTGGGATCGTGGGCGGTCGCCAAAGCTAAAGCAACCTTCGCCCGCTGACCTTTACTAAGGTTCTTCAGCTTCGTTCCGGTTGGCACGTCAAAAGCTGCCAACAATTCCAGGTAACGATCTGGAAAAGACTGATCGTAAAACGCGGATGTGAACCAGCCGATTTCTTCGGCCATCATCCACTCGTACAGCGCCGGCGCGTCGGACACGTAGCCGATCTGTCGGCGAATCTCCAAGCCTGACTTGCTGCATGACTGGCCAAGCACGTTCGCATGGCCCTCGTCGGGCTTCATGAACCCCGTCAAAATCCTAATCATGGTCGTCTTGCCGGCGCCGTTCTCACCCAGCAACGCGAATACGACTCCCTCGGGAATTTCCAAGTTCACGTGGTCGAGCGCGTTGGTTCGTCCGAACCGCTTACTAACGTTTTGTAAAGAAATCACCGGTGTGTTCATGATTCACGCTTTCTAAGAAGAGAAGGATTCATTTCGCTGACGGATCAGGTCAGTTTTCTTGGCGACCGTTGGATTGGGACTGCGTCTTTAGCTCCGACTCGAACAGCTCACGCAATTCGTCAGGCGTCATGCCGCCAGCAAGTGCATCGT
>JBGCGI010000134.1:0-12550 GCA_045110715.1 Rubripirellula sp. | reverse complement strand
AGTCAAAGGCCGCGTGGTGGATGACTTGGTCGTCAACATGGTCGACGTTGGCGAGGAGACCGGCGAGTTGGACACGATGCTTTACAAGGTCGCTGATACGTACGACGAAGAAGTTCGCGTGATGACCGATGGTCTGACCGCTTTGATGGAACCGCTGATGATCGTGTTCCTTGGTCTTGCGGTGGGTTTCATCGTGATCAGTTTGTTCATGCCGTTGGTCGAGTTGATCACTGGTTTGACTTAATCCAAACGTGGCTGCGGCGTCCAGCCGCAGTTTCGCTTGGCAATTCGCTGCGGCTGGAAGCCGCAGCGATGCGAAAGTGACGCAGTCCAGCTAGACGTCAATCAAAACACCATTCATTTCATTTGAAGAACGAAGCGATGAACCAATACCCATATCAAGCAAAGCGTCCGGCAAAGGGTTTCACCCTCGTCGAGTTGCTCGTCGTGATCGCCATCATCGGTATTCTTGCAGGCCTTGTGATTCCGGCGGTCACGTCGGCCCTGAGCACCGCAAAGGAAACGGCGATTCGCCTTGAGTTGGATGTGATGTCGCAGGCCATGGAGGCGTACAAGCTGCAGCACGGTGAGTACCCGCCAGATTTTGGCGACTGGAACAAGGTTGAAACACACTTCCGGAAAGCCTTTCCGAATATCGACAACAACGAGTTGCGAATTCTCTCGCAGTTCACTCACTACAACAGTTCTTGGGAACGCTCCGGTGATGGCACTGGCGGGCCGGTGGATCCGCGAACCGTCCCAGGTTCGTACTCTCACTATCCCCACGCCATCGATCGTGCAGAGGCTTTGGTGCTTTGCTTGGGTGGCTACAGCAACGATAAAAAGCGGCCGCTAACAGGTCAGGGTGGTCCGTTGGTATTGGTCTCGGGCGTGACTCTTCCCACGACTCCAACCGCGTCGGACTACTTGCTTTACCAGTTCAACTCGGAGCGTGAAGTCGGGTTCTTTGAATTCGACCAAGAGGGAATGTCATTGCAGCTCTATAACAGCGGGGGGCCGCTAGGGGCTTCCGTTCCTTACGTTTACACCGGAGCTGAGAACCGTGGCGGCACGGTGACAACAGCACCCATTTCAGACAATTTGCTGGGGCTGCGGTACTACCCAGATCCGTTCCCGACGTACCATCCGCCTGGAAGTGATTTGCCAATCGTTTACTTTAGCTCTCGCGACTACGAGTTGGCGTGGGGCAACGCGATCACAGCAGCGTGGAACCCAAGCGGGGCGAACAACCACCATAGCCAGAGCCTCTACCTGCCATCGGCTCCAACGGCCAACTTTCTCGATACGGGAGTTGCCCGGCCCTACGCTTCGAACAGTGTGGATACGACTCCACCAACAACGATCCGTGGCATCACGGTGGCCGGTACCGTCCTGAAGTTTGCTGAGGAAGGCAAGTTCCAGTTGATCTCTGCCGGTTTGGACAGCAATTACGGAGGGATTCTCGGTGCGACCAGTTGGGGTGCTGGATCGTCGGGGATCGGTGTCTATCCGAGCGGCGAATACTACAACCCGTTTGCGAGCTTCAGTCCGGCCGGTGCTTTCCCAACAGTGTCCAGCATCAGCAAGTTTCAGGATGACCTGTGTATCAATCGGCAGTATGGCGGGCCTCAAACCACGTACTCCGCACAACCACAGCTCGACAACGTCACCAACTTTGCTACTCGTTCTCTTCAATCGGACTTGCCGTAATGTTTGTCGTCAATGCACAGTCGAAAGCGATTCGCGATCGGCAAGCATTCACGCTTGTCGAGTTGCTGGTCACGATGGTGATTGCTGGTCTCATCAGCAGCATGGTCGCGATTGCGCTTACAGGTGCCCAGAAATCTGCGAGAGAGACTCGTGGACGAGCCTTCGTCGATCGCTTGAACATGATTGCGTTGCAGTTGTACGAAGAGGAGTCCAGTCGGAACTTCGGTGGCTACAGTTCGATTTGGACAGGTGAAAGCCTGAATCAATCGCAGTTGGTCTGGAAGCGTGACTGGTTGCGGGCAGCGCTTCCACAGTCCAAGGCAGACGTGGATGCAGGCTCCGGACGCACCGGTGCACCTGCAGTCTTTCCTGTTCGGTTTTTGACCGCGACGGGAGCCGCGAACATTCCGAATTTAGCGAACAACAGCCCCAATATCGACCGAAATCTTCAATCCAATCAGTATCGCTCGAGGGTTGTGAATACGCTCTCGATTCTTTCAGGGACTCCATTGAATTGGGATGCGGCCTACGCAGCCTGGTCCGAAACACACGAGAGTGCTGAGTGCTTGTATCTGATCTTTGCAAGTCGCACGCTCAGTGGCGAGCCATTGCTAAGTCAACTGCGGCCTCGTGACATTGCAGATACTGACGGTGATGGAATGCCTGAGATCGTTGATCCATGGGGCGAGCCAGTGTTATGGATGCGAACCCCTGTTGGCTTCTATCTCAAGAACGATTGGACGAAGTCGGAAACGACCGTCGCTGAAATGCGAAGCTTGATGAACTCGCTCGGCCCGGATCCGATCGACATCTTGCGCACCGACCCTCGAAACCAGTACACCGATGATGACAATCCTACAGATGTGATCGATATGACGGCCGTCAATGGCAACCGAGAAGTCGACAAGCTTACGTTTTTCGCTCGACCCATCGTTGTTTCGGCCGGCGCTGACCAAGAGTTCGACATGGTCTTGAAGGTTCCGGGGACCGGTCGCGAAACAATGGCTGACAACGGCGTCACAAGTGCGACGATGGGGCAGTTAGCCCAGCAGTGGAACGGGTTCGCTCTGATTAACCATCCGACCGGTTATGGGTCGACTGTCTTCTTTCCAGATCCGTTTTACACGCTTCCGATCGTCAACCCATCAACGGACGGCCCGCGGCCCATCATTCAACGTCCAGGTGCTGTCACCGATGTTGATGGCGACAACGTCGATGATTCCGCTGACAACATCTACCCAGCACTGGCGCTGTAGTCATGAAATCAAATAACCAGCTCTCAATTGAAACGCGGAACGTCGCCTCAAAAACGCGGAACGTTTTGCCAACCGTGCGTCTTGGATTCACGTTGGTGGAACTGATGGTCGCTCTCGCGGTGATCTCCGTTTTGGCTGGAATCGCATTGCCAACGGTCAAGAATAGTTTGCGCAGTCAACGTGTCGCACGCGGCGCGTCGTTGCTTCAGTCTGCGATCGAAGAGGGGCGTGCCCGTTCGATCTTTGCCGGCGGTGGTGGTGGAATCATTATCGATCGAATCGGCTCTGAAGTCATCGAGGAACGGAGTGCGTCGGTGCGGGTGCGGATGGCGACGACCCCACCTGCTTATTCTGGTGATGTTGGCAACTCGACGGTCAAGTTGGGGGTCAACCAGAATGGCACGATAGCCAATGTGAACGACGACATTGTCGCGCTCTGGTTCGATCGATCTGCCGTTCAAATCAGACGTTCCGCACAAGACATTGTTGCCGGGGCCGTCCCGACATTGATCAATGTTGGCGATCTGGTTTCGGTGGGTGATGCAGGGTTGCCAATGAGAATCAATTCCATCGCGTTTGGAACGATCGCGAATCGCGCCGGTGACGGGCTGCTGGCATCGGACGTCCCGGATGCAGATTTGACTCCCGCGGCTCCAGAGGATCCGTATTGGGTCCGGGTTGTTGTCGATCGTCCCGAAATCAACTTGAACCTGACGCGGTTTGTCGGCCAAGACATGCCCTACACGATCACTCGAACCCCTCGTCCTGCGATTTCGATGCCAATCGAGATGTCTCCGGGTACGGCGATTGACTTGACCGCATCTGGCTTCGGGCGGTTCGGGAATCAGTTTTCACCGATGGCGATCGAGGGCAACTTTGTGGCCGCCGGTAGCAATCCATTCCTCACCGGAACACGTGACTATCAATCCATCTACATTTTGTTTGGCAGTCGCGGTGAGGTCAGCCGCGTGCTTGCTGCTGCAATCATTCCGCCTGCGACTGTCCCCGTGTTGGCCGACATTCCAGTCACAGGCGACATCCATTTCTTGGTGGGGCAAGCTGGCAAAATCAAGTCCACCCCTGCTGATCAGCTGGAAGACAGTGACCCCGATGCACTGGCCGACGAAGCGAAAGATGGCAAGACGCCGTTGCTGGATACGGAAAGCATTTGGGTCACGATTCGGGCGCGGAACGGAGAAGTGATTTCTTCTCCTTGGATCGACCCCACTCCTTCGACGACTGCGTTGGTTCCGGCTGTCATCCCCAATCCAACCGACGCCCAACAGCAAAACAGAATTCAAATTGTCATTGGGCGGACGCGTTCGGCCGCAGTGGATTCTCGTGACATGGGATCGTTATAGATCGATGCAGCACGACCTGAGAACAATCATGAAAAAATCATCCAGCACGAATGCGAATCGCCGACGATCAGGGGTGACCTTGATGGAGTGCATCTTCGCGATTGGAGTGATCCTGACCGGATTGGTTGGTCTGGCTGCCCTGATCCCGCTGGCTGCCAATAACGCGCGGGCGACGTTGGAGCTTGATCGCAGCATTAGCGAGTCGACTTCTTCGGCTGCCAAAGGCATCGCCCAGTCTTTCAATGATCTCGATGCGTTGGTCATCTTCGATAAACCAACCGTCGGGTCGACGGGTGTCGCTGGCGCTTACGGCTACGCGCCTTCGAGGAATTTGCGGACGATTGATTGGAAGTTGAACGGCCAGCAAAACGTAGACCCTCCGATCGGCGCGACGATGCCTCCGGTGTTTTCTTACCCGGGAAAATTGGAGTCGCCTGGCTATGGGCACATGGCTTTGGGGTCGGGGCTCCATTCTGGAATCTGCATCGATCCATTGGGAATGCCCGACCCCGGTCTTGCTCCTCCGAATCGAACCCCCACGACTGCGGATTCCGCTTTTGACCACAGTCGCTTTCCGTATTACGGAGAACGTTACAACGTGCTGGCGGCACCTAATGAGGCAATCGGCAATCCTGGGGCCCCGCCAAATTGGCCGATGTCACCACGGATGTGGCGTGCAACGTTGCGATCTCCTTTGTACGACGCGCCCACGGTTGTTCTCGGAAGTCCGACGCTTCCACTCACACGTCCCTACATCGTTTCTGCTCTTGCTGCACGGAAAATGTTCCTTGGCTCGGGTGGCGTTTCGCAGATGCTTGCGGACGAGAAAACGGATCCACGAGCCATTCAGATGTCGCAAGCTCTCGTTGGAAACGCGTTCGTTGACACCGCCCGCGACGTGTCCTCGGACTACTCCTGGTTCGTAACCTTAGCACCGCCATTCTTGGGTGGGGATACGTTTCGCCAATCCGTCGTGGTCGTTCGTAAACGACAACCACCGGTTCCGTTGCGTGTGAATGATCCCTTGGCGCTGAATCCCAACTCTTATGCCATTGACGGTCCGGATGACAACCCAGCTGCCGAACGTGTGACCTGGGTTGGCAACGCGCTTGGGTTCAGTACGGGATCGGGTGGCGAA
Source organism: Rubripirellula sp. (assembly GCA_045110715.1). Classification (GTDB taxonomy): domain Bacteria; phylum Planctomycetota; class Planctomycetia; order Pirellulales; family Pirellulaceae; genus Rubripirellula. Next base: position 7,085 of record JBGCGI010000134.1, on the reverse strand, counting down.
GTTCAACTTTATGGCTCGCAGTCGGTCAGCGACAGTGTGGTCACAGGCCAATGGGTCATGCTTTCTCGGCAGCCTCATACCGGAGCACCGCTTGTGCCGACGGGGCCGGCCGTGCATCGCTGGTACCGAGTCCTGCGGGTTGGCGAGTCAGAACAAGTCAGCGGATACGCATGGCCCGGAGGCACCCACGACGTATGGCGCCGCTGGATTTCCTTGGTCGGATCGGATTGGGTGTTTCAAGACGAAGCCACCAACACGACACCAATTGACGACACCTTCTGCACGATCGTGACCGGGGCAGTCTCCGTCGTGGAATCCGAAGTGGTGATCCAATGAACCAGCTGAAGCTGAAACAAGTCTCTTCTCATCTCGAACAACGATCTACCTTCTCTTCTCGTGTCCTGCACCCTCGCAGGGAGATCTTTGCCATGACTCGCTCGCTTTCCCCACTGCGTCTCAAACCTGTTCAGCAGCATCGCTCCGGCGTCGTTTTGCTTGTCGTGCTTGGCATGCTGACACTCTTTAGCGTGCTGGCCGTTTCGTACCTCGTCTTCACGTCGCGGAACCTTTCATCAGCCAGCAACATCAACCGAAGCGAAACCGCTCGTGTTGATACGAAGGCCCTCGTGGAGAGGTCTCTCGAGAAAGTTCTGGTCGGTTCCAACGGGCCAGATTCCGCGTTGTGGTCGCATGATGTGATTGGGGACCTTTACGGTAGCCGCGATGCTGTCGAAGGAGTCGTCACCGCACCCGGTAACTATCCAAACCAGAACATCGATTGTGTTCCAGAAGTTCTGATGGGCGGGCAGTTTCTTCGCTTTCCCACCAACTTGCACGTCGCTGCGACGCTACCGTATCGGCGCAACGACCAGCAGGTGGAACGCCGCTACCCTGGCTACCCCGGTGGTTTTCAACCGATCCCGCCGGCAACACGATTCCCCGTCGACGACATGCTCAATGGTCGACTGCTGACCTTCACCGATGGACCGTTAGAGAATCTAACGTTCCCAATCGTTCGCAGTTTTGGAGATCACCGAAATGTTCCGCAAGAAGGCCGCGAGGCACTGTCCGGGCAAGTGGTGATCGACCTTCGAGATCACTTGAACTCGAGTGTTGAAATCGACGGAGAATCTCGGTCGATCCAAGAGTGGTTGGACTTCGGGTTGTCGCCCAGTCGCCTGATTTACGATGCCATCGTGACGGCGGGACACATAACCGGCGCTTCAAATCCCCCTCCCGCCCCCTATGCCGGTTTCTACATCAACGGTCGGATTCAAAACGGCATGGGACTGGGGTGGGACCTTGCTCGAACCGCTCATAACACGACCTCGGGTACCAATTTCAATTTGAATGAAATGGTCTCGACCGAATTGAATGTCACCGTCGTCAAGGACCAAACAGCAACCTCGACGCCTGGTACCAACGAATTCCCGTTTCGCAACCGGCCTTACGAAGTTGCCACGAGCGGAATCTTGGGCGTCGACTTGCCCGTCGCCTACCAGGGTTACTACGGATTGCACCGACTCGCTCCCGATTTCAATGTGCAAACGCAATTGCAGTCCTTCATCGCGGATCTTCCTCCAGGCGATGTGGATGAACCCTACGACGCGGCGGACTACAACAACCTTTGGCTGAGCTATTTCCCTGACGACTTGGCATTGGGTGAGCCAACTCCGTCCTTCGTTCGCCCCGCCTTGCTGAACTGGATCGTTAATCAGCAAGCAGGAGGCGCACTCAATTCTCAAACGGTTCAGAGATTGAGGAATGTGCTTTATGCGATTCAACGCTCGACTCTTCGTCCGCTCCCGTTCCAGGGCGATGTCAAGATTCCCGCTGCGCTCTCGAATCGAAGTCCCGGGGTTCTGCAACTGAGTTATGCAAACTTCACCGGTGGGAATACAAGCGATGGCTTGGTCCAGCCGATCGACTTGAACAGTACCGACCCGAACTATCTGACTGGCAGAATCATCTCGCTGGCTCGGTCGCTGGCTGGAACCGATTCCGATGGCGATGGCGTGATCGACAGTTGGGACGTCGACAATAATGGTGACGGAGTTGTTGACAGTGTCTGGACCGATGCTGGTCTGGCACTTGGACAGGATGGAACCGGCCGGCTCTACAAGCCACTTGTCAGCTACATGATCGAAGACTTGGGCGGTCGCGTGAACGTGAATCGCGCTGGCAACCTGGCGCAAGCCCGAAACATCATCAACACCAATGTGACCGGTGGCGTGCAACAGAACATGCCCATACTGCGGCCGATGACGAATGCCGCGAACTCGCCATTGACCTACGCGATCAGTGATTTGCCAACAGGATTCGGCTACGGCCCTGCAGAGATTGATCTGCGAGCGTTGTTCGTTCCCGGTTTTGCCCCCGCCAGCTTGGCTGATCAGCTGCGGTTCGGCCCGCAACGTCTGCTGGGTGATCGCCTGGGCACTTGGTCAACGACAAATGGTGAGGTGTCGTCAAGCATCTCGCTGACCCCCAATGTCTACATCGCTGCTGGTGAGCTGGTCGATCCGTTGACCCAAAATGGAAATGATTGGCTGGGTGCGATTCGCGACCCATTGCGAACCAACCTGCATGACTTCCGAGAAAGCCAAGGGATTCCCACCGACACGTTCGGTCGGATGACGGTCGGAGTTGACCTGGGAGGCGGGATTGCGATCGGACGTGGAGGTGTTGCGGTTCGCAACGCCGGAGCTTCGGCAGGCGACACTGATGATGATCCGTACGAGTTTTCGGCTCATGCGAACACCGACCCCGATGCGCCTTTCAAGTACAGCGAGCTAGAGTCGTTGTTGCGGTTCGATGGTTTTGATCGCGACCTGGTTTCCAGTCGGTTGATCGAAATGATCGATCAATATCACAGCACTCCACCGACCAATCGTGCCCAATTGGATCAAGTTGCGTCGTTGAAGAGACTGCTGGCAGATTCGATGACAACGCACAGCAATAGCACTGCCATTGCAACCGGCACGCTGCCATCGGAATGGCGCAGCAACGCAGCAACGATCACGGATCTGCGTAGCAACACCACGACGCTTGCAGCCAATGCCGCCGTGCCTCCACAGCATGTTCTTCTGGAATCACTCAGCGGAGCTGACATCAACACGGCCGCTGGTGGCAACGCGAATCAGCGAGATCAAGTCCGCAATGCGTGGCTCTGGGCGCTGCTTCCTCCCGAGCTGCGAGCGGGTGGCCGATTGAATTTGAATCGCCCCTTCGGCAACGGAGTCAACGATGATGACGACAACAACGATGGCGTGATTGGAACGAACCGGATTGCGATCAATGGCTTGCCTCCGGGCCCGAACCCTGCTGACGTCAGGCCATTTGCCGATACCACCGACGACCCAGCAGAAGTGGCAGCAGGTGAAGTTCATTTGCGGTTTGACAGTAACACCGGACCATCCAATACGCTGTGGTCTTCCACTCGCGGCGATGTCACGCCAGCTGAACCGTTCGCAAACGGTCGTGCGACTTTCGCTCGGCATCTGTACGTGTTGGCCATGTTCCTGACCCGAGACGCGAATTCGGGAACTGACTTCGTGTTTCCTTTCGATAACACGGTGACGTTCTCGCCTTTGACCGCGAACCCGCTGCCAATCGAAGACGAGTACCGAGCGTGGAAGATTGCACAATGGGCTGTCAATGTTGCCGACTTCCGTGACCCAGATGGGATCATGACTCCCTTCAATTACGACCCCAATCCTTACGATGGATGGAGTGTCGTGGATACAGCGACTGGACCTACCTATCGAACCGTTTGGGGAATGGAGTATCCAGAACTGAGCCTGGAAGAGTCACTCGCTTTTCATGATCGTCGAGTCCGGGATACCGATCGCGATCCATCCATGGGACGCGTGATCACAAACGCTGGCTCACGTGGTCCTGACACCACCGCTGATCAATATCAGATTCCGATTGGGTCCTTGTTCTTGGAACTGCGGAACACTCGTTCGCCTCAGCCGATTCGTGGCCAGGCTTCGGACGCCGATCCATCGGCAAACCCAATGGCGTTCCCGTCAGACTTGTACCGCAACATTGGCACCGTCACGAATCCGAACTGGGTATTGGACTTGGCCAGAGAAGCTCCAGGAAACAATCCTGTCTGGCGAATTGCGATCACCCAATTTCATGACGCAATGAATCGCCCGGAAAGTTGCCCAGACTTTTTCCTGCAGCCCAATGGCGCTGATGAGCCACTAGGGACGTTCGCAACTGCACCAGCCTTCGATCGTGATACCGTCACGCTTGATCCAACTCGACCGCAGTTTTTTGGGTCTGTCGTTCCAACCCCGATTGACCGTGTGGTTTGGTTCACCGGACGTGATCCAGACACCGACGATAACGGCGTGGTTGACTTCACGGTTCCGTCGGATTCGGCGGCGCCAGGGAAGATCTTTTACAACCGTGGCGGCCCAGCATTGCTGTCGCCTGGCCAGATTGCAGTCGTCGCTCCTCGAGTTGACACCGCACTTGGAACCGCACAGTACTCCGATGGTCCTGGGCCCACCGCCCCGGACAACCTGGTGATCGATCAAGACGGTGTGCCACTCTTGAACCCTGACCGCTTCGCCTCCAAGCAGCGGATCCAGGTGCTCAACGGGGTTGGTCTCTACGACTTTACTGGCACCAATCAGTCGGTGCTTTTTGATTCGCTAAGTTCGCCGGTTGGAAATGCTTCCGCTGCTCCAATCTTGTCAATCATTGCCCAGTCAAACCCGCCAACGGCATGGACGGGACCAGCAGAAGTTACCAATCGTACGATCGGGCTGAACATTTCCGAGCCCTACGAGGTGCTGCCGGCAGCAGTCACATCCAATCCGACCGCGAATCCACCGTTCGTTCCACGTAACTATTATCGCGCACCCGAAGAGCGATTGAGTGATCTGACCAATGCTGGTTTCGTTTACGGAATCGATTCATGGCACAACTTTGATACGACGAATGGTCAGTTGCCTGACGAACCATTCGACGGCCTGCCCGGTTCGGAGTTGTTCGACACGCTAGGTGTGGATGGACAGAGAACGGGTACTCGCGATCACTACAAGACCGCTTACCTGCAGCGATTGGCCGATCCGACCCAAGCCTACAACGCACAAACCAACCCTTACATCTCGGTCGACTACATCTCACTGGACCTGACTGTCTTCAATGGCAGCCAGGACAACAGCGAGAGTCAGTCAGATGCGATGGGAGTTTACTGGCCTGATCCTGTGGATACCGATCCTTATGGCACGCCTCCCTCCGAGAGGTTTGCTTCACGATACAAGACAGGCATGCCGGTTCATTTGAATCTGACCACGGCGCCAAACGGCCCCGCCAATCTGACGCATTCGGTGAACACGTTCTCGCCAATCGTGACGACCGAGCAAGCCGTCGTTGTACCGCCCGCGGTAGGAACCGCGGTGGATTATTTCCGAGTCGAATTGAATATTGGGATGGATGTAAATGCGTCCCCCAATCCTCTCACGGCGCGGATAGCACATTCAACGTCGCTCGGTTGGGCCAACCAAGCGTATGGGCAACGTTGGCAGCAGGCAGCCGCCAACGCAACGATGACGCCATTTGTAGGACTCCCTTTCGACTCATGGTTGTCGAATGTCTCGTGGCTGAATCGCCAATTCGTCTCGCCAGAAGAGCTGATGTGGGTTCCGAGCAGCGGTCCCGGACGTTTCGCCTTCGAGTTTGGTACGGCCGCGTTAGGTGCGGGGTATCCTGCCGGAGCGGATCCGTTTGACGATTCAAACAATGAAATCGCCGCGGCAGCGCCGGCCGACCAAAGACGCTATGACTACAACCAGCAGTTCACCCATCTGTTCAACTATCTGTCTAGCAACGCCAATGTGTTTGGTGGGACCAACAGTTCGCCAAACTTCTGGAGACTGCTTGAGTGGGTCGAAGTGCCACCTCCATTTGATGTGGATGCGGACTTCGTTTCACCTGAAAGTGACATTCAGACGTCCGGTGAAAATACGGTGCTGGCACAGTCGTTCAACTACACGTCTTTCTATAACTCAACACCTCCCAACTCTTACATTGACGCGAATCCCCTGACATGGAACTTCGCCTCGCGGCTTTCGGGTTCGCGGAACTACAACGCCGGTACTTGGAGTGCTGCAACACCGCCAGGCTCGGGCTCGGCGAATGGTTTCTGGACCAACGAGGTTTCGATGGAGCATCACCGGCCTCCGTTTAGTTTCCGTAGCAAGACGTTCCGCGATGGCACGATCAACTTGAATACGATCAAGAACAATCGTGTCTACCGCGCTCTGATGAACGGGTTTTCAACCAATGCAGAGCGAACCGCTCAAGGCGCGTTTTGGGCGGCCTATCACACCAGCCGTCGTGGTTATGCACTTCCGCTTCCAGCGGCCGGAGGCAACACCGTTCGACTGCGACCGAATTTGAATGAGAACTCGCCGTCCCAGTTTGCTGGGGTTTTCCGCCCTTCCAATTCGGCTGATATTTCTCCGCAAATCTCAACGTCACCGACTGTCGTCCCGATCGATTCAACTCGATATCGACAGGATCCAAACACGCCGGGGCAACCCATGCTCACCCGCCCTGCCTCGCTCTCTCAAGCACAGTCTTTGGAGCGAAGTGTGGTCCATAGGCAGCTAGGGCAGACACGTTTGGCAAACATGGCTTCGGAAACATCGAACGTTTATGCGATTTGGATCACGGTCGGATTGTTTGAAGTTGACGGCACCACGTTGACAGTCGGTCAAGAACTGGGCAGTGACAGTGGTGAAGTTCAGCGAGCAAAGGGCTTCTTTATCATCGATCGAAGCGTGCCTGTGATGTATCAACCTGGTGAGCTGAATAATGTTCTGAACACCGTGAAGCTTTCGCGGATTGGGGAATAAGGATCTTTCTGATGATGAAAAACAACACCCACAATCCCGCACGCGTTGGCTTCACTCTGGTGGAGTTGATGATTGCGATGACAATCACGCTATTGTTGATGGCTGGCCTTGCGAAGTCGTTTACTGTGATCGGCGAGTCCATGTAGAAGGGGGGCAGCCAGGTCTCGCTTAGCAGTCAGCTTCGCGGAATGAGTTTTCGACTTCGCA
>JBGCGI010000133.1:0-35941 GCA_045110715.1 Rubripirellula sp. | reverse complement strand
GTAGCTGCGTTGGCTCTGCGGCGTATGAAAGTACACACTCATTGGGCTTACTTCTTGGGCCCTGGCGTTCTGTCTTGGTTGAGCTTTTATCAAGCAAACATTCATCCAGCACTCGGCTTGGTGCCAATCATTCCAATGCTTCCACACGCCCATACTGACCTTGGCCTGTTTGCCAAGGAAGAGTTGGATCGTGATGACACCTTGAACGAGTTCGAGCATTTCTGGAAGACTCCCGTGGAGTTCTTCTTGGGAGCGTTCGGTTTGGCCAACGCGGGTGTTGTTTTGAGTAGCTTGGGCTCGGGGACCTGGTTGGTGCTTGCTGGCCTGCTTGTTGGAAAGCCCGTTGGCATCACGTTGATGACGTTGTTCGCAGAGAAAGGGTTGAAGCTGGAGAAGCCGGCGGGGATGGATTACCGACATGTGATCACGCTAGGCGTGGTCGCGGGGATCGGATTCACAGTCGCGCTGTTTGTTTCAGTCGCCGCCTTCACGGTTCCTGGAGCGATTCAGGACTCGGTGAAGATGGGAGCTTTGCTAAGCTTCGCTGCCGCACCGTTGGCGATCATTTGTGGGAAAGCCATGGGGATTCGCCCGGTAAAGATCGTGAAAGCTGACGACGAAGAGGCCTCACAAGCAGCCTGATTTCGCCTAGAATTATCTTGCTGACCAATCACAGCGGTGCCACTTGTCCAGTTTCGACTGGGAAAGAGGCACCGCTTTTTCGTTTAGAATTGCGCGGGCAATTGAAAATGCGAAGCTTTGGCAGGGGGCAAGTCAGCCCCGTTCCTCGCCGATGCATTGAGTTGAGATTGAGCCGCGACGACTACTAACAACAAGAGAATTGGATCTTATGGATCAGGATCATCTGCCGATTGAGGCCATTGGCGAAGACGAGCACGAACGCCCCCAACCTGCCGACGAGCCGATATCGGTCGTCGATTCGCAGGACCTGTATCGAGTTCTGCGGCATACCATTGATCGTTTGGAAAAAGACCAAACGGCTCGAGGCGACCTGAAGATTCTGTCGCGAACGCTGCGCGAGTTACGTTACGCGTTCAAGGTTTTTCGGCCCTACCGTCGTCGCCGCAAAGTGACCGTTTTCGGTTCCGCTCGTACCAAGCCTGATCATCCCGAGTATCAGAGCGCGGTGGAGCTTGGTGAGAAAATGGCTGGTCACGGGTGGATGGTCATCACCGGAGCTGGTGGAGGCATCATGGAGGCTGGCCACAAAGGCGCCGGCCGCGAAGCATCGATGGGCTTGAACATCATGTTGCCTTTCGAGCAGAGTGCCAACGAATACATCGTCGGTGATCCGAAGTTGGTCACGATGAAGTACTTTTTCACACGCAAGTTGATGTTTGTGAAAGAGTGTAGCGGCGTGGTCTGCTTGCCCGGCGGTTTTGGAACGCTCGATGAGGCGCTCGAAACACTGACGTTGATGCAGACAGGAAAGCAGACCATGATTCCATTGGTTCTGCTGGATCATCCTGGTGGAAGTTACTGGAGTGACTTGGGCAAGTTCATCGACAAGCAGTTGCGTGCTGGCGGGATGATCAGCCCCGAGGATGTCAGTCTGTACAAAATCACGAATTCGGTTGACGAAGCGATCGAGGAAACGCTTCACTTCTACCGGGTGTACCACAGCATGCGGTACGTGAACGATCGACTTGTGTTCCGTTTGAAAGAAGAGCTTTCGGAAGAAAAGTTGGCGGCGATCCAAGACGAGTTCGCCGACATTCTCGTCGATGGCGAGTTCGTCCAAAGAAGTGCGTTGCCAGAAGAGAGTGGTGAGCCCGATCTGGCCGAAATGCCCAGACTCTTCTTCCACTTCAACCGCCGCGCGCTGGGCCGATTACGAATGCTGATCAATAAGATCAACGAGAAGTAACTTGGAAGCGGTCGTTGGATCGACGACGCGTTTCGACATGGGCTCTCCTCGGGAACGGGGAGAGGTGCGTTGATATTTTGGCGCGATGAACAGGGCGGCGGAATGAAGGGTTGCATTCTTGGGTAGCCTTTCAGGGTTCTAGCCGTGTAAATCTCGTTGATCCTGTCCGTTTCTAGCTCGGTTGCTTTCGCTGGCACTTGGTTGCGATTCGTGCTTGTGGAGTCCTGCTGTTGGTGCGTTATAATCCGCAGGCACTGAAGGTTTGAGTTCCACATCGAGAGAGCAACATGCGCGCGTTCCGGATTCTTTTCGTTTTCCTGCTTCTGTTTTCGACGTGCTTTCACAGCAGTGCTGACACGCTGACACCCGAAAAACTCTGGGATCTGGCGAGGATTGGTGACGCGGCTGTTTCGCCAGACGGAAAGCAACTTGCCTATCTCGTGACCCGGTACGATCTGGCTGAGAACAAGGGGACCACGAGCTTGATGTTGCAGGCGCTGCCTGAGACCGTTTCGGCGGGCGAAACAAAGTCGACGGCTTTTCAAACGGCCCTGGATGCTCCGGCGGCAAAAACGGTCTTGAAGGACGTGAAAGGACTCGGGGCTCTTGGTTGGTTGAATCATTCATCGGGCCCGAAATTGGTTTACATCGCGCCAGCGAAAGTGGAGCCGGAGCAAGGGGACACGAAAGAAGGTGGAGCGGCAGAGGAGGGCGAAGAAGATGAAGAGAAGCCACAGGCATGGATGCTGTCGCCTGAAGGTGGCGATCCGGTCCAACTGACCAAACTCAAAGATGGCATTGGTAACTTGAAGGCATCGCCCGCTGGTGATGCCATTGCGTTCACGGTCGACGTGAAGATGGATGCTGAGGTCACGGAAGTTTATGCGGATTTGCCCAAGGCGGATGCGCGAATCATCGACTCGCTGATGTATCGGCATTGGAATCAGTGGCACGACTACGCCTACAGTCATGTGCATGTTCAGCAAATTGATGAGGCCGGCGATTCTTCTGAGCCGGTTGATTTGATGGCTGCACTGAAAGCCGATTGCCCCGTGCCACCGTTTGGCGGCAGCGAACAGTTTGCTTTCTCGCCAGACGGAAAAGAGATCGCATTGACGCTGAAGTTGGTCAACAACCCGGCCGAGAGCACCGACACGGGCGTGTACTTGATTCCCACGACGGGCGGATCACTGAAGAATATCACGCCGGGAATGCCAGGTTACGACATGAGTCCGTCGTATTCATCGGATGGACGCTTCTTGGCGTTTCATTCGATGAAACGGGCGGGGTTCGAGTCCGATCGCAATCGGATTTTGTTGTACAACCGCAGCAGCGGTGAGATGAAAGATGTCACCGAGGGGCTGGATCAAACGGCCCATCATGCGACTTGGAGTAACGATAATAAGCACCTGTACTTCTACAGCGAGACACAGGGGACCAATCAGATCTTCCGTGTGGGAGCGGAGTCGGGCGAGACGAAACAAGTTTCCAGCGGACGATTCAACTTTGCAGTGGATGCGGCGATTCCGAATTCGAATCTGATCTTGGTTCGGCAGCAGAGTATGTTACGGCCAACCGAATTGGCATTGTTGGACACCGAGACGTTGCAGTTGGTCACGATCACCGATGTCAACGGGAAGGTTTTCGAATCGCTGGAGCTTCCCAAAGTCGAGGAGCGTTTCTTCACGGCGACCGACGGAAAGCGGATTCACAACTGGGTCATTTTGCCTCCGGATTACGATCCGAAAGCTGACAAGCAGTGGCCGATGTTGACCTATTGCCAAGGAGGTCCGCAGGGCCAAATCGGACAATGGTTCTCGTACCGCTGGAACTTCCACATGATGGCCGCGAAGGGCTACGTCGTGTTGGCAGTCAATCGACGAGGCTTGCCTGGTTTTGGACGCGAGTGGAATGATCAGATCAGCGGTGACTGGGGCGGCCAGGCCATGCAAGATATTTTGGCTTCGACCGACGCAATGATCGCAGACCCGACGATTGATCGTGAAAGAGTAGCGGCGATCGGCGCAAGTTTTGGTGGCTACACGGTCTATTGGTTGATGGGCAATGCCGAGAGTCGGTTTTGTTCGATGATCGCTCACTGTGGTGTCTTCAACTTAGAGTCGATGTATGGATCGACCGAAGAGTTGTTCTTCGTGAACTGGGATTTAGGCGGGCCGTACTGGAAGAGCGATTCCGTTGCGGAAAAGTATGCTGAGTTTTCGCCGCACAAGTTTGCCGGGCAATGGAAAACACCGTTGCTGATTATCCATGGCGAAAAGGACTTTCGCGTTCCGGTGACGCAAGGCATGGAAGCGTTCACCGCTGCGCAAGTCCAAGGCGTTCCAAGTCGATTTCTGTACTTCCCCGCAGAAGGGCACTGGGTGATGTCGCCTCAGAACGGAGTGGTCTGGGGACGCGTGTTCTTTGAGTGGCTGGATCAGTACTGCAAACCCTAGTGCTTTGTCCAGGCTTGGTGTTGGGGAGAGCGAAAGCCGGAGGGTTTGCGCCCTAACGTTTGGAAATGTTAGCGGCGTCTCTTTCATTTGGACGAGACGCTCGGTCGACAGAATCCTGCGATTAGGGAGCGGGTACGCGGCGGAAGCTGCCGCGAACGAATCGCATCGGTGTTGAATCACGCAGACCCAACGGCAACTCGGTCAGTACTTCGGAAAGTTGGCGGATCGTCATGGCACCTTCAACATGCAGGTCGCTGCTGATGACCGCTCCGGTTAGGGAAACGGCTGGATTGCCTGTGTTGAAGAGCCGAAAGTCGCCCGTGCTATAAAAGATCCCTCGGAACTCGGTGGAATACTCATCGGTGTTGGTGGCGTTCGACGTACCGCGGTAGGGAGCCAGTGCGGGATTGAAATTGACGTTACGGGTGTTTTCGTCCAGCGTTGGCGTGATGCTTGTGAGTTCGACCGCCGAATCGGTCGCCAGAATCACATCGGCGGTTGTCGGATAGTTCCAGACAACTCCGCCGTTGATTTCTACAAGCGTTGCATTTCGAACGGCAAGTGTCGCGTTGAGTCGGCAGTTGGAGAGGATCAGTTTTGCGCCGCCTGCATCAATCCAGTAGATACCTTTTGCGTCTGTCGCACCAAACGGATTCGCTGCTGGCGATAAGACCACGTCTTGAATCAAGAGATCGGATCCAGCAGTCGGAATCGATGCCGTTTGGATTTGCGTTCCTTGAGAGATGTACTCTGCAACCACGTCGTGACTTGGCAACGTGATCGAAGCGGTAGCCGAATCGCCTCGAAGGTAGGTCGAGACCGAGCCGTCGATTTCGATTCTTGGGGTCGTTAGCAGGCCAACCGAATTCGACTGGCAGTTGTCGGATACTTGCACCGGTAGTTCCGTGCTTAGCGTTCCATCGTCCAATTGGATATCGTCCGTCGCTGTGACTGCGTAGTTCAGCAGGTCAAGCGGGACGGGATCCGATTCCAGGTCCACTTTCAAAGCGGCTTGGCTGCGTCCCACTTTGGCGTGCACCGTGAGTTCAACAGGGTCCGCCAGATCGTCCGCCAGATCGCCATCGGAGTCGTTGTAGCGAAATCGGACTTGCGATGTATCACTGGTGCTTGATCCGTCGAGCGTGAGGGAGTGCCAGTTGGAGAACGAGTCGTTTGCAGATGTCGTCCGCCACGATCCGCTGGTCCTCATCAGAGCAGCTAGCCGTTGAATCTCGGCTTCTGCCAACCGCAAGGCTTCGCCGCGGCTCTCTCGGTCGACTTCACTTTTTAGGCTTGAAGATGAAATTGATAAGGCTGCCGTCACGGCTGTCATCACGATCAGGGTTGTGAACAGTACAGCGACATACACGTATCCCTCGCTGTGTCGCGAACGACAGCGAATGTCTAGAGCAATGCGATTGGAAACTGGCACGTTCATCGAAGCGGGTCAGGGACTTGGCGTGGGTTGGTTTCTTAGCGGTGCTGAGACCTGAATCTCGCGGCCATCTTCAAAGGTTAGTTTGGTGCGTCGCCAACGATCGTAGGGCGAGTTGACAGGGAGACTGCTGGGAACGTTCGATATCAGGGTAGATGCATCGACCGTGCTGCCATCGGGAGTCGTACAAGTGACCACGATCAATCGCAGGGGCGAATTGGCATTCGCAGCTGCGGTCGTGACCCCCGTCGCATCTGGTTCGACGGGTGTCACCGTGATGGAAACGGACCAGGTGGTGAAGCCGTTGATCGTCGTGCCGTCGCGGTAAGTCGGTGGCGACATCGTGTAACCGTGGTAATCATCGACATCGTCAAATGCACTGCGGTTGCTTCCCGACTCTCCGGTTTCCAAGCCAAAGATCGGCTCGGATGTGTCTTCAAATTCCATCGCGGAAACCTCATCCATCAGCCGCTGGGCGAGGATCTTTCCATCGGTCGAGTTGCGTTGCTGGACATCGTTGCGCAGCAGGTTTGCGGAGGCTGACAAAGACACCAACAGAATGGTGGAAACCAGGACAAGGGAAACCATGACTTCGATCATGGTCACTCCGCAGTAGGATTGTCTTCTCATTGAGCCGGCTCCACTTGGATGGCAACTTGAAGCCAGAAGCCCGAGTTTTGATGCAGCAGCCTCGGCGTGGTCGTCATCGATGGCGTCGCGCCGTTTCTGGCGACCACGCCGATCGAGTTTCGATAGGACCAGCTGTTGGGAGACGCGACGGTGCGTGCGATGCCAGTGAATCCCGCCATGCCAAACGTTCTTGAGCTCCAGGGATCATATTCAGCTGCGAAGATTTGCAAGTTCAGTTGTCCTTCGGTGTAGGTCGTCGTTTCAAACGGCGTCGGATGCGTCGTTGAGAAGAACGACCACGCGTAGCCGCCTCGCGAATTGGACCAAGGAATCGGTGTGGTGGTATTGGCGTTCTCAATCGCAAACATGGCAGCGCTGAGGGCGGCGTCGGGGGTAGCTGAGATCGTGCTGGAGGTCCATGACGCATCGTAGATTCGATAGGCAACAACGAGGCTGATGTCGTCAATCACAGCCACCTGCGATGTCTGCCAACCATTGGGCGACAATGAGAGCGAGTCGGGCGTCTTCCCGGAAATGCAAATCAGGATCAGGTCGCCCGTGCGGGAGCCTGGTGGCGTGTCGATGGTCAGGCTGGAGCTTGTGGTAGTGGTTTCTGCTGTGCGGACGGATCGGACGCGAACGGTCTTGCTGGAGCTTGCTGAATACGTGGGTGCGGAAACGCCGTCGACGTAGGACTGGTATGACGGCGCCGCAGGATCCAACTGCATCACGGGACCACTTCCAACGCGGCGAGTCAGCCCGCTCATGGAGACCTCGTAATCAGCGGTTTCGCTATTGCCATCGATTCGTGGCTTGGTCACTTGGAAACCATCTTCAGGGCTCTCGGTCATGCTGGTGCTGTAGCGCAGGTCGGTTGCCAAGCGATCTGCGATTTGTCGGTCTTGCCAGGCTTGCGAATGATTGGGAGGAGATTGAAGCAGATTGGTCGAGATCATGACCGCTGCCGCGAGCCCGACGATCAGCACCGTCGATGCCAGCATGGCCGCGATCACTTCAATTAGCGTGAATCCGTATGAATGCGCAGTTCGACGGTTCATCATGGCGACTCCTCGCTCACGCCAACGACCGGTTCCCCGGCGAGGTTTGTTTGAGAGACGGAGACGCGGCCGGTTCCCACAGCGATGCTCACGACAAACTGTTCGTTGCCTGAGGTGACAGAAATCATGCCAGCCGAAGTCAAGGGAGACCCTCCGGCGTGAGGGATTCCCTCGAAATCAAAGGTCAGTTGGGCCAGCGAATTGAAGTCCGCGATCAGCGCGATCGACGAGTCGTAAGTCTGTTGGACTTGAACAGAGATTGGCGTGCCGATCCGTTCTGCGAAGTCAACGTCAGGACTGCTGTACTGATTCGGCGCGCAAGCGAGGGTTGTCGTTCGTGCTTCATTGACGGCGGTGGTTCGGATCAGGTCGATGTGAGTTGCGAGTTGCCGCGCGGCTGCTTCCAGGCGAACAACTCTGATCTGCGCGTTGAATCGCGGCATGGTGATCGCGGCGATCAGTCCGATCATCAACATGACAATCGTCAGCTCGATCAAGCTGAAGGCGCGTCGGGAATGAATGGTGAGCCGGAAGGCCATGACGAAGTCGCATCGATGTCTGAATCAGAAGCAAGGCGAGAGAACGAAAGTCCCGCGTTTTTCCGTTCAAATCTACGTCAGGGAACCGTTTGGCAGGTCATGAATCGAGGTCGGTTTGACGCCTCAAATTCGGCGTGATCGGCGCGACCCTATCATGCCAGCCCTACAAACCAAGCACGTAGGCGAAGATCAGCGGCGCGACGATCGAAGCATCGCTTTGGATCATGAATTTGGGGGCCGTTTCGGACAGCTTGTACCAGGTGATTTTCTCGTTGGGCACAGCCCCGCTGTAGCCACCGTAGCTGGTCACCGCGTCGCTGATTTGGCAGAAGTAACTCCAGAACGGCACGTCTAGCTTCAGGTCCTGAATCATCATGGGAACCACGCAGACGGGAAAGTCGCCAGCGATCCCGCCGCCAATCTGGAAGAAGCCAATCGGTGACTCTTGGCAGTGTTCTTGATACCATCGCGCCAGTTGCTCCATTTGTGCCGTGCCAGTTGCCACTCCGTTGTGGTTGGGAACCGTGCCTTCGATCACCCGCGCGGCGTAGATGTTGCCCAATGTCGAGTCCTCGAAGCCTGGGACAAACACGGGGATGCCCGCATCCTTGGCTGCAGCCACCCAACTGTGTTCGCGTGGGACCTGATAGTGTTGGACAAGGTCTTGATCATCGAGCAACTCAAACATGTAGTCGGCTGGGAATCGCGGCGTGCCCGACTCGGCGGCGGCAGCCCAGCGGTCGATCAGGCGACCCTCGATGTGCCGCATCACGGTCTCGGGAATGCAGGTGTCGGTGACGCGATTGAAGCCTTGGTCGCGAAGTTTCACCTCATCTTCGACGGAGAGGGCACGCCAGTTCTCGACAATCTGATATTCGTCGTGGGCAATCAAGTTGAAAATGTCTTCCTCGAGGTTTGCCGCAGTGCACGTGATGGCATGCACTTTTCCGGCCCGAATCATCTCCGCCAGTGAGATCCCGAGTTCTCCGGTGCTCATCGCTCCTGCCAGTGTCACCATCATCTTCCCGTTGCTCGGCTGAGCGACGAAATCCCGATAGCTTCGCGCTGCAGCAAGTAGTTCGCGGGCATTGAAGTGACGAAAGTGAAGTTCTAGAAACTCAGAGACGTTCATGATTTTGGCGTACCACAGCAAGAGAAAACCGTAAGCCGGAATCATACGAAGATTTCTTTGCCGGTGCGATTGCCGCTAGAATGTCGTCGCACTTCTTTTAGGCATGTTCATTTCATCCCGGCGAAACAATGGCAAAACGCAAGCAGGCGACAACGAAGAGTAAGCTTCCCCAGAGATTTGCTGGACAGAAAATCGTCGTCGCGGGGAAGGACAAGAAGTATGGAACATGTCCCACAAAACTGAAAGGTTTGTGTGAGCATGAGGGCGCGACCTGCCAAACGAGCGTCGTCGAAATCACCGAATTGCTGGTGCTCATGCCGTTGGGGGCTGCCAAGGAGAAGAAGAAAGCAGAGCAGCTGAACAAAAAAGGGGCCAGTATCGAGATCATCAATTGCGATGAGATGCTCGATCGACTTCGTCCTGACGAAACGGTTGTCCTGGCGCTCCTGAAGGCTGGCAAGGTGGGGCATGAGAGGTTGCAAGATCTGCTTAGCATTTGTGGGTGCATCCGCAGTCCGCTGACTGACTGTGAATCGATTTCACTGAAAGGGATGGACTTGAAAGAGTTCACGCTCGATCGGATTCAACTTCAAGGAGCTGACCTGCGGGAAACGAATTTGTACGGCTGCCATGCAGGCGAGTTGGTGGACGTCGATCTTCGCAAGTCGGCTGGCAGCCACTTCTATGCGGCGTCTTTGATTCGTTGCGACTGCCGTGAAGCTTCCTGGCCCAGCTTCTTTCTTGATAATGGCTACGTCAGCGGGAAAGCGATCGTTGATTCCGACTTTACCAAAGTCGACTTCTCAGCTGCCTACCTTTCGTATGGCGATGCGATGGGCTCCAAGTTCTGTAAAGCCAACTTCAGCGAGGTCGAAGCAGACACGTCGACGTATGAATCGTGCGACTTCACGGGTGCTGATTTTAGCAGTGCGAAGATGACGAAACATAAATTCAGCAAGGGCTGCAGCTTCGTCCGCGCGAAAGCTGTCAACGCGAATTTCGCGGATACGGATTTCGGGGACACTGACCTGTCGAAAGTTGATTTTACCGGCGCTCGGCTGACCTGCTGCAACTTCAGCAAAGCCAAACTCGCGGGCGCGAATTTCAAGGACGCCGTGCTCTTGGATGCGAAGCTCGGATCGGCCGACGTTTCCAAGGTCAAGAATCTGACTCTGCCGGAATTGACGAAAGTGAAGACCGGAGCCGCATGCCGAAAGTTGGAAGCTGTGCTTGGTAGTTGTCCAGAATTTGCCGTCAGCTGTCAGTTGTTGATGGGGTATGGGCCGATCACAATCCGGGCTCACCGTCACATGTACTTGGGCAGCGGGGCACTTGCTTCCTACGAGTTGCATTACAAGGTCGTTGAAAAAGAGAAGGTCTATGACGATGGCTGGATACGTCAGCGCAAGGAGTTTCGGGATGACATTCCAGAGGCCTCTCTGACGGCGGCACTGAAGAAGTTGGGGGAAATGTGGGGGCACGGTGAGCTACAGATCGACACGATCAAGTGCACCGCCAAGAAGTGTTCCCTACGTGGAAAGGCTCTGAGCGAGGCCGCTTTGGCGGCAGTCACAGAAGTCTTTCAAGGCAAGCCGCCCACCGAAAAGGAGGTTCAGGCGAAAAAACAGAGCGCGAAAGCGAAGATCGCTCAGGCCAAGGAGGATCTACTGCAAGAATTGTGTGGAGGGAAAGCGGGCATCGCTAAGTTCAATGCTCGCGATCCGTACCAATTGCGACGAATGAAGTTGATGAAGTTTCGCAAAGCCGATTTCACGGGCATGAAAATGGCTGGCTTGAAGGCTCACGAAGGCGACTTTGCTGGCTGTAACTTCAGCGACGCTTCGCTCACCAAAGTTTCGTTGCGCGACGCAGTGATCAAGGGAACGGTCTTTGTCGGCGCGAATTTAAAGCAGGCCGACCTCCATGGTGCGACGTTGCAAGACTGTGATTTTAGCGGCGCCAATCTAACGCAAGCGGTCTTGGACTGGTCGCGGTTGACCAACGCAAAGTTGGTCAAAGCCAATTTGACCAAGGCGAGTTTGAAGGATGCCAACCTTGAGGGAGTGGACCTGACGGGTGCCAAACTAGCCGGCGTCATTCTTCAAGATGCAACCTTCAGTGAGAAGACGCTCTTTCCGAAAGGGTTCAAGATTCCTGCCGACATGGAGTTTCGAGGAATGGGGCACGATCCCAGGTTGAAAACGAAGCGCAGGGTTGGGGGCAGCAAGGTCAAGACATTTGACGAGTTCATGGAGAAGGCGTCGTCCAGTGTGGATCACAGTCGATTGGACAAAGCGATGAAAATGCTCAAGAAGGACTCCTTCGAGCTGTTCAGTGATGTGAGCGACCTGTCGGTCGTGGGAGTGGTGCGAAGCCAGAGCGACGCCAGTTTGGTTTACTCCTGTCGATTGACCGAGGAGGGCAACTTCTCTTGCTGCACTCAGAACCTGAACGCCTGCGGGGGGCTGCGGGGGGCACTGTGCAAGCACCTGTTGGTCTTGCTGATCGGTTTGGCCAAGAGTGAGGCGATCGACTTATCGACGGCGGCAGCTTGGATGGGAACGAGCAAGTTGCGCAAGCCGGAGCTCGACAAGGACGCGATGGCGGAAGTGCTGTTGAAATACAAAGGGGTCGAATCAGGCGAGGTGGATTGGCGTCCCACCGAGACGGTGCCCGAGGACTACTTTGCCCTGTGATGGATTGGGCGGCTGAAGCGAGATTCCTCGACAGGGCATTTGGCGGACTGCTTCGCGGTGAAAAAATTGGAAAATTTCTGGCAGTAGGGTCTGTGATCGTCCGCTGCGCAAGCTGCTTGGGTAGACAGGTCCGCTTAGGTGAAAAAAAATTCGCCAGCACCCAAAAAAGATCCTTCGCTGTTGGCATCGCGAAAGGTGGGATTGGGAAAAGCTCGGTGGCAATTGGATATTTTGCCGTCGGCGCTCCAGAGCACAATTCGGGCCAGAATCGGAAACTTGCCCTTTTCGCCAATCGCTTGATCTGTTATTTTTCCAGCGTGATCATCGGCCCAATGTTGCGTTTCGCGTCTGTCTCTTTCATCCCACTCGCATGGCTACCGGAATGCCGCGACGGAAATCGGCAGTTTTCCAATCCCTAGCTCGGAAATTACCCGGCTTACGGTTCGCGCTGAACGTCTAGACATTGCCCCGATCACCCGCACCACAAGTTTTGTGTCCGCAGATGCACCATGCGTCCACAAGCCTCACGACCGCAGACCTCATAAGAGATTTCGCCTGAGTTTTATCACTGCCCGCCGCACGGGTTGTGAACGCTTGGCATTTCAAGGAGCTTTCCCACACGATGGCAACTACGAGTCAACGTCGACTTGAACCTACTGATGTCCGTCACTTTGGAACTGGTCTTGGCGGCTCATTTGAGCTTCCCGATCTAACCGCTTTGCAAACCGTCTCTTAT
Source organism: Rubripirellula sp. (assembly GCA_045110715.1). Taxonomy (GTDB): domain Bacteria; phylum Planctomycetota; class Planctomycetia; order Pirellulales; family Pirellulaceae; genus Rubripirellula. The sequence continues at coordinate 23,371 of JBGCGI010000133.1, read as the reverse complement.
GCAGCTTTTCTGCAAGAGGACGTTGATCCAAAGAAGCGGAAAGACCACGGCATGGAGTCGGTTCTCAAAGAGATCTTTCCAATTAGCAGTTACGACGGCAATACAACGCTGGAGTACCTCTACTACGAATTGGGCAAGCCTCGCTACACCAGTCAAGAGTGTCGGCAGTTGCGATTGACCTACGGTCGCCCGCTGCGAATCTGGCTGCGTCTGAATCGTGAAGAGCCTCACGAAGAAGAGGTCTATCTGGGCGACCTGCCGATCATGATGGGTGGTGGAGAGTTCATCATCAACGGTGCTGAACGCGTCGTGGTTAGTCAGTTGCACCGTAGCCCCGGTGTTGACTTCGTCCTGGAAAACGACACGACGACTGATCGCAAGTTGCCAAGCTGCCGCGTGATTCCAGAGCGTGGTTCGTGGATCGAAGTCAACGTGACCAAGAAAGACGCGCTGACCGTTCGGATTGACCAAAGCGGTAAATTCGCAGCGACCACCTTGCTTCGTGCGATGGACCCGCGTCTTTCGACCGACACCGATCTGCTGAACGCGTTTTACGAGACTGCGACTTACAAGATCAGCGGCGGCAAGAGTGCAGCCAAAATCGAGGGTAAGATCGCTGTTGACGACGTGGTCTATCCAAGTCAGTCCGAGCGGGCTGGTGAGATCATCGTTGAGGCTGGTCACAAGATCACCAAGGAAGTCTCTGAAACGATTTGCACAGCTGAAGTGACCAGCATCGAAGCGATGGACTCGCCAAAGATTCCGTTGATCTTCAATACGCTGATGGACGACAACACGGCCAGCCATGAAGAGGCGCTGCTGCGTATCTATCAGCGGTTGCGTCCCGGTAACCCGCCGCAGCTTGAGAAGGCTCGCACGCTGTTTACCGAGAAGTTTTACGACGACAATCGTTACCGCTTGGGCAAAGTTGGACGCTTTCGTCTCAACCGTAAACTGAATCTGGACGTCAAAGAGACGGAGATGACCCTCCGTCCAGACGACATGATCTCTGCGATTCGCTACCTGATCGACTTGTTCGATCCGGAAAGTGCCGCCGAGATTGATGATATTGATCATCTCGGAAACCGTCGTTTGCGAACGATCGATGAGTTGGCGAGCGAGGAACTGCGGAAAGGTTTCTTGAAGTTGCGGCGTACGGTTCAAGAGCGGATGAGCATCAAAGATGCGACCGACATGAGCCCGCGATCGCTGATCAACCCCAAGAGCGTCTCAGCGGCGATCGATTACTTCTTCGGTCGCGGCGAACTATCGCAGGTGGTTGACCAAACCAACCCGCTCAGTCAGTTGACTCACGAACGACGGCTTTCTGCTTTGGGGCCTGGCGGTTTGAACCGTAAACGTGCGGGCTTCGAAGTTCGCGACGTTCATATTTCTCACTACGGCCGAATTTGCCCGATTGAGACCCCTGAGGGTACGAACATTGGTTTGATCAGCTCGCTAGCGATTTTCGCTGGTGTCGATGATTACGGCTTCCTGATCACGCCGTATCGTTTGATCAAAAAGGGCCAGGTCACCGACGAAACGGTTTGGCTGCGTGCCGATGAAGAGAGTGAGTCCTATGTGGCTCCAGCGGACACCGAAGTGAACAAGGGAGCCTTGGTTCCTGGTCCCAACTTGATCGCGCGATTCCGCAGTGACTTTGAGATCGTTTTGCCTGAACAGGTCGATTACATGGACGTTGCTCCAGCCCAGATGGTTGGCGTTTCGGCCGGACTGATTCCGTTCCTCGAGCACGATGATGCAAACCGTGCGTTGATGGGATCGAACATGCAGCGTCAAGCGGTTCCGCTGTTGGTGGCTGAGCCGCCGATCGTGGGTACTGGAATGGAACGCGAAGTTGCCCGCAACAGTGCGATGGTCGTTCGTGCTCGCCGTGCCGGAAAAGTCACTTATTGTGACTCGACTCGCATTGAGATCGGCAGCGATCATTACCAAATGAAGAAGTACCAGGGATTGAACGAGCGGACCTGTCAAAATCAGCGTCCAATGGTTCAGCCTGGTGACAAGGTCGAAAAGAATCAAATCATCGCTGATGGTGCTGCGACGCATAACGGCGAACTGGCTCTTGGTCGAAACGTGTTGGTCGGCTTCATGTCGTTCGATGGTTTCAACTACGAGGACGCGATCATCATCAGCGAAGAGCTGGTGCGGGCGGATACCTACACCTCGATCCACATCGAAGACTTCGACGTGGAGATTCGCGAGACCAAGTTGGGGCGTGAAGAGTTCACTCGCGACATTCCGAATGTCTCCGAGAAGGCGCTTCGCAACTTGGATGAGACCGGAATCGTCAACGTTGGTACTTACGTCAAGCCTGGCGATATTCTGGTCGGCAAGGTCAGCCCGAAGAGCAAGACCGAGCTGACTCCTGAAGAAAAACTCTTGCACGCGATTTTCGGGCGTGCTGGAGAAGACGTGAAGAACGATTCGCTGGAGGTTCCTTCGGGCATCGAAGGAATCGTGATCGACACTCAGAAGTTCTCACGGCGTATGAGCTTGACGGAAGACGAGCGGAAGGTGTTTGAGGCTGAGCTGAAGGAAGTCGAAACGGTAGGCAACGGAGAAGTTGCCAGCACGTTTGAGGCTTTGGTTCGCGATCTCGAAGAGGCCGCTGGTGTCAAGTTGAAAGACGCGACCGGAACGCCATTGGCCGACGGGCAAGATCCCAAGTTTGTTGCCGAGCGAGCGACTTCGTTCCGCATCGAACACATCTTGGATCAGGTCAAAGGTGAGGCCAAGCAAAAAGAAGTCGAGCGAGTCTTCGTGCAGCAGTGGGGCAATGTCGAAACGGCCATTGATGCACGTGACCGCAAGCTCAATAGCATGAAACGCGGCGACGAGCTTCGCAGTGGCGTCCTGCAGATGGTCAAGATTTATGTCGCCACCAAGCGTGTGATCAGCGTTGGTGACAAAATGGCTGGTCGTCACGGAAACAAGGGTGTGATCGCCAAGATTCTGCCGGTCGAGGACATGCCTTTCTTGCCAGATGGAACTCCCATCCAAATCATGCTCAACCCGCTTGGTGTTCCAAGTCGTATGAACGTGGGTCAGATTTTGGAGACTCACCTGGGTTGGGCCGGAGCGAAGCTTGGTTTCCAAGCTTTGACGCCTGTCTTTGATGGTGCTTCGGAAGAAGACATCAACAAATGCCTGGCCGAAGCCGGTTTGCCGGCTCACGGCAAGATCCGGTTGACCGACGGTCGATCGGGCGAGGCGATGGAGCAGGAAACCACGGTGGGCTACATCTACATGTTGAAACTGCATCACTTGGTCGATGACAAGGTCCACGCACGAAGCACCGGTCCTTACTCGTTGATCACGCAACAGCCACTCGGCGGTAAGGCACGCTTCGGCGGCCAGCGCTTTGGAGAGATGGAAGTTTGGGCGCTGGAAGCATACGGTGCCGCTTATATCTTGCAGGAGTTGCTGACGGTCAAGAGCGACGACGTCGAAGGCCGAACGAAGATCTACGAATCGATGGTCAAAGGAGAGAATACGTTGGAAGCCGGCACACCAGCCAGTTTCGATGTGTTGACCAACGAGATTCGTGGTTTGGCGTTGAACATGCAGCTCGAAAAACGACCGATCTAACCTCTCACTTGAGCCGAGTCCGTGCAGCGATCCTGCTCGGGCTCAATGAAAATGATCGTCCGCTTGGATTCACAAGCGGACTTCCTTTCCGGCTCGATGCGACTGTGACCGCTTCGAGCCACCCGGACCCCCGCTTCAAGTTTCAAATATCATGTCGATTGGCGAAAATAACAGCTACGACCGCATCAACGATTACGCATCCGTAAGGATCTCGTTGGCACGCCCGCAGGACATCAAGAGTTGGTCCTTTGGCGAGGTCAAGAAGCCCGAGACGATCAACTACCGAACCTATCGTCCTGAGAAGGACGGTTTGTTCTGCGAGCGAATTTTCGGACCTGAGAAGGACTGGGAATGTGCCTGCGGTAAGTACCGCGGAATGAAATACAAGGGCATGATCTGTGATCGCTGTGGTGTGAAAGTCACACACAGTCGTGTTCGCCGTAAACGGATGGGCCACATCGAATTGGCCGCCCCAGTGGTTCATATCTGGTTTTTCAAGGCGATGCCTTCGCGCCTCGGTAACCTGCTGGACATGAAAACCAGCTCCTTGGAAAAGGTCATCTACTTCCAGGATTACGTGGTCGTCGATCCCGGTCAGACCGATCTCGAGCACCAGCAACTGCTGACTGAGGAAGAGTACCGCGCAGCACGTGCGCAGTACGGCGACGGAACTTTCGAAGCCGACATGGGCGCCGAAGCGGTCCGTAAGTTGCTGAACCAGTTGGACTTGGTCCAACTTTCCGACAAACTTCGCGTCGACTTGGAAGAAACCGGCTCGAAGCAGAAGAAAAAGGATCTGATCAATCGACTGAAGATTGTCGAGTCGATTCGCGATAGCGATAACCGTCCCGAATGGATGGTGCTGGACGTGATCCCGGTCATTCCTCCGGACTTGCGTCCGTTGGTGTTGTTGGACAGCGGTAACTTCGCCACCAGCGACTTGAACGACCTTTATCGTCGTATCATCAACCGAAACAACCGACTGCGAAAGCTCGTCGACCTGAACGCCCCGGAAGTCATCATTCGTAACGAAAAGCGAATGTTGCAACAGTCCGTTGACGCGTTGTTCGACAACAATCGTTGCAAGCGTCCTGTGCTCGGTTCGTCCAACCGCCCACTGAAATCTTTGACCGACATGATCAAAGGTAAGCAGGGTCGTTTCCGCGAGAACTTGCTGGGCAAGCGTGTTGATTACTCCGCACGTAGTGTGATCGTGGTTGGACCACGATTGAAGCTGCATCAGTGTGGCTTGCCTAAGAAGATCGCCCTTGAGCTGTACCAGCCATTCATCATTCGACGTCTGAAAGAACTCGGGCACGCTGACACGATCAAGTCAGCGAAAAAGATGCTGGAGCGAAAAGACGAAGAGGTTTGGGATATCTTGGAGCAGGTGATCACGAACCATCCCGTGCTTTTGAATCGTGCACCTACGTTGCACCGCATGGGAATTCAGGCTTTCGAGCCGATTCTGGTCGAGGGTAACGCGATTCACTTGCACCCCTTGGTCTGCAAAGGATTCAACGCTGACTTCGACGGTGACCAAATGGCGGTTCACTTGCCGCTTTCGATCGAAGCCCAGGTCGAGTCGCACACGTTGATGCTCAGTACCAACAACGTGTTTGCTCCGTCCAACGGAAAGCCGATCATGAGTCCATCACAGGACATCGTGATGGGTTGCTACTACATGACAGCCGAGCTGCCGGATCAGAAAGGCGAAGGCATGGTCTTCGCTGGCTATGACGAGATGGACTTGGCATTCGCTCAGAATGTGGTCGCGGTTCACGCACGCATTAAAATGCGGCTGCCGAAGAATCAGCGTCTGAAAACCGAGAATGGAACCGGTACCTACGGCGAAGTGATTGAGACCACGCCAGGTCGTGTTCGGTTCAACGAGATGCTTCCACAGGGAATGGACTACTACAACTTCCCGATGAGAAGTGGTGACTTGGCGAAGGTGATTAGCGATTGCTACCAGCGACTGGGACGCAAAGCCACGATTCATCTGTTGGACGACATGATGCAGGCAGGCTTCCGCGAATCCACACGAAGTGGTCTGTCTTTCGCAACCGATGACTTGGTGACTCCGGATACAAAGCCGACTTTCATCAAGGCGGCTGAGAAGGAAGTCATGAAGCTGAAGAAGGGCTACGAACGCGGAATCATGACCGGCCAGGAGCGTTACAACCACGTGTTGGACGAATGGACCAAGGCTCGTGAGTTGATCACGACCGACATGATGGAAGCGATGAAAAACGATGTCCGCGAAGGTGGCTGGTACGTCAATCCGGTTTACCTGATGTCGCACTCGGGTGCTCGTGGTGGTATCGAGCAGATTCGTCAGCTAGCTGGTATGCGTGGTCTGATGGCCAAGCCAACCGGTGAGATCATCGAGACGCCCATCAAGGCGAACTTCCGTGAAGGCCTGTCGGTGCTGGAATACTTCAGTTCGACGCACGGTGCACGAAAAGGTTTGGCTGATACAGCGTTGAAGACGGCCGACAGTGGTTACCTGACACGTAAGCTTGCTGACGTTGCTCAGAACGTGGTTGTGACTCTGCACGATTGCGGAACGACTCAAGGTATCACCAAGGGAATCGTTTATCGCGGTGAGAAAGTCGAAGTCAGCTTGGTGGACTCGATCAATGGTCGTGTTAGCCGGCAGTCGATCGTCAATCCTGTGACCGACGAAGTGGTCGTTCAAGAAAACCAGATGATCACCCCCGTGATTGCTCGCAAGATCGAAGGCATGGGATTGGAGAAGATCCAAGTCCGAACGCCAATGACCTGTGATGCACCGCTGGGTGTTTGTCGCTGCTGTTACGGCATGGACATGTCGACCGGATCGATGGTCGAAGAGGGCATGGCTGTTGGAATCATCGCTGCACAAAGTATCGGTGAGCCCGGAACTCAGTTGACGATGCGTACCTTCCACATTGGTGGTAGCGTTAGCAAGCAGTCGGTCGAATCGGACATCAAGGCCAAGAAGTCGGGTGAAGTTCGTTTGACTCGTATGCGTGCGGTGGCCAACACCGAAGGTGAGCAGATTGTGCTGACCCGTAACGGTGAAATCGCTTTGGTCGATGATCGTGGTCGTGAGATCGAGTCCTACGCGGTCCCGACTGGTGCAACGTTGAAAGTCAAGGAAGGCGGCCATGTCAAAGAAGGTGCCGTCCTTTGCGAATGGAACCCATATTCGATTCCAATTTTGTCCGAAGTGACCGGTAAGGTTCGCTTTGAAGACATCGTGGAAGGCGAAACGATGCGGGTCGAACGAGAGAACAGCGGCAACGTCCGTATGATGATCGTCGATCACAAAGGTGACCTCCACCCACAGGTTGTCGTGGAAGACGCAGACGGCACTGCCTTGGATGTTCAGTACCTGCCAGAGCGTGCTTTGATCATGGTCAAAGAAGCCGAGCAGATCATCCCAGGAACGGTGCTTGCCGAGATGCCGCGTGAAGCTGGTGGTGTTTCGGACATCACCGGTGGTTTGCCACGAGTCACCGAGATCTTCGAGGCACGTAAGCCGAAAGAACCTGCCGTGATCGCGGAAGTCGACGGTGAAGTCGAAATCCTTGCCGAGCGTAAGCGTGGTAAGCGTACGATTGTCGTTCGCAGTGAATCAGGTATCGAGCGTGAGCACTTGGTGCCTCACGGTAAGCACTTTCAAGTGCACAGTGGTGACTTGGTCAAAGCGGGCCAAGCTTTGGTGGATGGACCGCTCGTTCCCCACGACATCCTGCGTGTCTCTGGTGAAGAAGCAGTGCAGCAGTACTTGCTGCATGAGATCCAACAGGTCTACCAGTCGCAGAAAGTGGAAATCAACGATAAGCATTGCGAAATCATCATCGCGCGAATGCTTCGCAAAGTGAAAATTGAGACCCCTGGTGACACCAGTTTGCTGCCTGGTTTGGTCATGGATAAATTCCAGTTCCGCCAAGCAAATGAAGAACTCTACAATTGCATCAAAGTCACCAATCCTGGCGACAGCGATTACACGCAGGGAACGATCGTTCCCAAAGAGGACTTCGAGCAGACCAATGCACAGATCGATGCTCTCGGCGGAGCTCCTGCCAAAGGCAAGCGTCCGAAATCGGCAACCGCGAGTACTCAATTGCTAGGAATCACCAAGGCAGCCGTTCAGTCGAACAGCTTCATCAGTGCTGCGTCGTTCCAAGAGACGACCAAGGTTCTGACCGAAGCAGCTTTGGCTGGCAAAGTCGATAAGCTGGTTGGCCTCAAAGAGAACGTGATTCTGGGGCACCTGATTCCGGCCGGTACTGGCTTCCGAATCTTCCAAGAGTCGGAGGTGAATTACCGTCGCGAAGCGTTGGAAGAATTGGCCAACGCTCCTGTCCAGAGTTTGGAAGAGAGCTTCCCACTGCTCAACGCCGAAGAGGCTTCGGCTGGTACCGCGGCTCCTGTGTCGGCTCCAGCAGAGCCTTCACCGTTTGCAGCACCGCCTGTCGCTGAAGTCGCGCCAGCGGCTCCGGTCGCTGAAGCTCCGGCTCCTGTTGCAGAAGCTCCGGCTCCCGTTGCAGAAGCTCCGGCTCCTGTTGCGGAAGTTGCCGAGCCAGCAGCTGAGCCTGAAGTTCCGCCAACGGATGAAGGCACACAACCGATGGAATAGTCCTTCGGTGAATCGTTCGTCAAAATGAACAGCGTGTGATTTCGGTCGCACGCTGTTTTCGTTTCGAATCGAACTGTTCATGCGAGCCCGTTTGGCCGAACATATTGTCGCCCAACTCCATCACTCACGCGTAGGCTTGAATCATGCAGAACTTCCTGATTGGCCTAGGGATACTTGTCTTTCAATCGTTCGGTTCGATCGCGCAGGCAGGGTTAGGACCCGAGAACGTCGTGGTCGTCGTGAACGGTGCCTCCGCCGATTCACGGACTGTCGCGAATCACTTCGTCCACTTGCACCAGATTCCTTCGCGAAACGTGGTGGTGCTGGAGGACGTACCTGAGCCGATGCGAGTCGGACTCGCCGAGTTTCGAGAACGAATCCTGAAACCGATTTTGAGTGAGATCGATGGAAGGAAGCTATCATCGCAGACCAAAGCGATCGTCTATTCAGCTGGCTTCCCCTACGCAGTCGAGATCACCGAACACCACCAACGCATTGAATCGTTGATTGCCGGGACGGACGCCCAGGCGGATGCCCAGCGAGCATTCATGAAAAAGGTGTTCACCCCGACCGCGTCTATCAACGGCCTGACCTTTTTCTATCGGTACGTGCTGGCAGACAGCGCGTTGTACCTTTCGCCCACTGCGAACCTCTATGTCAGATCGACGTTCGATCGATTTTTCGCCAACCCTTGCGTTGGCGAGGAGACATCGCGATTTGAGGAGGCGATGGAAGCAGCGGAACAAGGGGATCACGAGGAGGCTGCGGTGAGTTTTGAAGCGTTATTCGTTGCTCATCCAACTCAGCATCCACTTGGAATCTTGGCCGCTCGCCAATTCGCGCTGGCTGGCAAACCGGACGAAGCGGTCACGCTGATTCGGCGCGCCGTCGATGCGGGCTGGACATCGGGACGCTACCTGCAGGCGGAAAAGGATCTGGGGTCGCTGCTGGCTGCTGAGGGCTACATCGACTTACTAGAAACTTTGGATGATGCACCGATCGATTTTCAGCCGCCGATAGGCTTTACTCAGGATCAACTGTGGACTCGAAACGGGTTGCCCGAGAAGACGAGCGCCGGAACGGGCACGAGCTACATGCTATCGATGATGTTGGCGGTGACGCGTGGTGAAGGCACGTCCGTCGATGAAGCGATCAAGTATTTGACACGCTCCGCCCAAGCAACGGCCGCAGACTCTGTTGGAACTTACTATTTCACCAACACCGCGGACGTACGGACCAAGACCAGAACTCCACTGGTGGCTCAGGCGACGAGGTTTCTTGATTATCTCGGCCTCCAATCCGAAACCGTCAACGAGAACATGCCGCAGCAACGTTTCGATTGCGCAGGCGTGATGCTGGGCAGTCCGAACTTCGATTGGAAGCTGTCAAAATCGCGATTGCTTCCCGGAGCGCTTGCTGACAATTTGACCAGCACGGGCGGATTCATGGCTGCCCCTGGACAGACGAAATTGACGGAACTGCTGTTGGGTGGAGCGGCCGCATCGTCGGGAACGGTAGTCGAACCGTACGCGCTTCAGTTCAAGTTTCCCTTGCCGTTGATGTACCCCTATTACGCTCGCGGCGTGTCTGCGATCGAAGCCTTCTACCTATCGGTGTCGTCTCCTTACCAACTATTGATCGTAGGCGACCCGCTATGCCAGCCACACGCCAGACCGCCTCGTTACACGGCTGTGCTGGGAGTCGGGCGGGGGAAAGCAAAGGGGATGCTGGCGGTTCAGATCACCGAAGCCTCGATTGATCTGCCGATACTGCGCAAGCGGCCTTCCGAGACGCCCAAGCACGTTGAGCTGTTTGTCAATGGAAAATTGGTCAGCCGGTCGCCGCCTCAGAAGAACCTGCTGTTCAAAGAATCGGACCTGGGACCGGGTGTGCACGAGATCCGTGTATGTCTGGTGGGAAACGATCTGACCGAACCACGCGCGAGTCGAACGATGATGCACGTCAGCCAAGCGGCGCTGACACCCACCATGGAGATCGCCTCGCAATCTTCGACCTTGATCAAGGTTGAGCTGAAAGCGGCTGACGCCGAGGGCATCGAGCTGATGCATCACGAAGAACTGATCGGTAACGCCATTGGAAGTGATGGAAGCGTCCAGTTCGAGAGCTCGCAGTTCGGCAAGGGCCCCGTTCGAGTTCAGCCCGTTGCGATTCGCGACGGGAAGCGTATCCCTGGTCGAGCAATCGAGATCAACATTCCGTGAGCCGTGATCGCGTGAGCGGCCGGGCCCGATTCTTGCGGTCAATCCGAGGAGCCGGATGCATTTCTGGCGATCGTGACCAGGGAAGCGAGCAGCGGGTCAGCGACGGTTCGATTGGCTTCGTACGGCGTTGTTTCTCCGCGATAGACTCGCAGAGCGGACGATTCCGCCATGGTTAACATGCCGGCCTGGATGGCGATGTCTTCCACCTCGTTTGCGGAACGTCCGTTTGAGATCGCGTCGGCGAGTTCGCGATTGACGATCATGATTTCCGGGATACAAGACAGGCTTGAGAAACCATCTGCAAAGCATGTGTCGCAGCCCACGGGCTTGTAAATCGCTGGCTTGGTGTCCCCCAATCGCGTAGCGATCCGTTCGGGAACGTCGATGTCATTTGCATCCAGAGGTTGCCTGCAGTTCACGCAGAGTTGCCGAACCAATCGTTGGTTCAAAACACCGAGCAGCGAGCTGGCGAGAAATTTTGGTTTCGTCTCGTATTGAAGCATCGAGTCAATCGCTTCGGCAGCCGATTTAGCGTGAATCGTTGCCATCACAAGTTGTCCGCTCGCTCCAGCGCGAACCGCTGTTGCCGCGGTCCTCGCGTCGCGGATTTCGCCCAGCATGATCACGTCGGGGCTGTGTCGAAGAACGGCTGCCAACAGGTCGGCGAAATCCAGACCAGCCCGGATGTTGATCTGCGACTGCATCACGCCATCCATCGAATGTTCGATGGGATCTTCCAGTGTGTGGATCTTCCGCGTGCCATCGTTCAGTTCGTCGAGCATCGCGTAAAGTGTGCTCGACTTGCCACTTGCGACTGGTCCAGCCACCAGAATCAAACCCGAAGGCCGATGGATCAGGTCTTTGATACACTCCAATTCGTCAGGGTCAAACCCTAAGCGTTCGATCGATCTTGCGCCGCGGACAGGGTCGAACAAACGAATCGCGATGTCTTGTCCGAACAGCGTCGGTAGGCAACTCAAACGCAAATCGACGAGTCCACCGCTTGGCATCGCAAGCACGCCGCGCCCATCGGCTGGTCGAATCGTCTCGCCGGCGTCGGCGCCAGCCAGAACGCGTAGGTGGCCCTGCAGGCGACGTCCATAGGCGCGCGCGAGACGACGAACTTGTTCAATTTTGCCGAGTCGCCTGACCGTGACGACCACACAGTTTTCCGAGTCGGAAACAAATAGATCGCTGGCGTGCCGCTCCACGGCCCACTCGATCAGGTTGGATGCGTAAATCTCTGGCGGTGTAAGTTCCATCTCACCGTCGATCTCTTCAAAATCAACTGCTTCGTCACTCACGTTGTCGTCCCATGCTGAATTGAACGGAAGTCTTTTCAATCACTCGTTTTGTGCAGCGTGACTATGGGCGATTCGAACGCGCAATGCAAAGGAATCTTGAGGTTCCGTGGAGGAAATTTCCGACCCTATACCTCAGAACGGGTAGATTCGCTTCCTCTTGCCTGAACCCAGTTGACACGGGGACGTCGAGATTCTTGCACGGGTTGCAGAATCGCGATCTGGGCCTGAGCATACGAATATGACACACCACCACGAACCAAGTCAGCGGGCCAGCTCGCGTCATCTTCAGCAGCTTTTCGCCCATTTTGGCTATGAATCGTTTCGCGGCAGCCAAGCCGAAATCATCGATCATGTCAGCCGAGGGCAACATGCAATGGTCGTGATGCCAACCGGCATGGGCAAGTCTCTGTGTTATCAGATTCCAGCGCTCACGATGCCCCCCGAAGTCGGCGACCTAGTGCTAGTGCTGTCTCCCCTGATCGCTCTGATGCAGGATCAAGTCAGTTCTTTGGTCCGACGAGGGATCGATGCAGCGTTTATCAATTCGTCACTCGATCGAGAGTCGCGTGTTCAGCGCTACGAAGAAGTCGCCGCAGGAAAGTACAAGCTGCTGTATGTGACTCCTGAGCGATTTCGAAAACCAGAGTTCATCGACGTTCTCGCAAAACGCCAGATCGGTTTGTTGGCAGTTGACGAAGCCCATTGCGTTAGTCAGTGGGGGCACGACTTTCGCCCCGACTATTCTCGGTTGGCCGAAATTCGTGAGCGGATAGGAAACCCCACGACGATTGCGCTGACGGCCACGGCCACCGCAGAGTGCCGCCAAGACATCTTTCGGCAACTGGGAATCCCAGCAACGCAAATCAAGTTGTTCCACGCGGGAATCGATCGACCGAACCTCAAAATCGATGTCACGGAAGTATGGGACGAAGACGATAAGTTTGATTCGATCAAGGCAACGCTTGATCGAGACGACTATCGCAGTGGAAGCGTGATCGTCTATTTTTCTTTGATCAAGACACTCCAGCGGTTCAGTGATCGCATGCTGGCCGCGGGACTGGATCATGTTTGTTATCACGGTGATGTGCCGCGACACAAACGCCGAAGAATTCAAGATGAATTCATGACCGGTGACGCAGACGTGGTGTTGGCGACCCCCGCATTTGGAATGGGCGTCGACAAGGAGGACATTCGGATTGTCATCCACGCGGAAACACCAGGGTCGATCGAATCGTACTACCAAGAGATCGGTAGGGCAGGCCGAGACGACAAACCTTCGCTTTGCCAATGGTTGTACGATCAGAACGATCTGATGACGCAGATGCAGTTCATTGAGTGGTCGAATCCGGATGCTGATTTCTATTCACGCGTTTTCACGCTGATGACGGAGCATCCCGAGGAATGTCGTGCTTTCGGTTTGGAGTGGATGAACGATCGTCTGCAACGTGTCAGCCGACATGATCATCGATTGGCAACCGCGATTTCAATGTTCGATCGCCAGGCCGTGATTGCGGGGCCACATCCGCCGGAGTGCTTTGAGATCACAGGCCCACTGCCCGAGTCGTTCTCGGACGATGCTGCCCTGAATGAGAAGAAGCGACGAGATCAACAACGTTTGTACGCGATGGTGGAGCTTGCCGCCGAGCAAGAAGATCGAAAGCAATTTTTGAATCGATATTTTCTGGGCGGTGAGGAAGAGCCAGGTTGAATGTGCCAGTGAGTCCGCTATGAACGCGGAGTGGGGTGAGCTAGCTACTTCCGTTTCGCGTCGAGCGCTGCTTGCATAAGCTGGATGTCACCTAATAGAAAGTGGTTTCCGATCAAACCGAACGCTTTTCGATTCTCACCTGCCGAGAACAACAAGACGCCATTGGTTTGCGAGATGCTTACCGAATCGGGCTCGATCGCGGCGGCTCGCCGAATGGCATCTGCGACTGGTGGAACATCGGTCAGCGGGAAAGCGAACAGGACGCTGTCACCTTCTGGTGACGGGCAACGGTTGGTGACGCAGATCACCTCGCTTGTCAAACAGGAAGTCATGAGTCGCCGCAAGTCGATTTGTGGTCCCTCGGCATCGCGGTGAATGCCATCGAGCATATCGTAGAAAATCTCATCGCCGAAAATCGCATTTGAGAATTTTGCCAAGTCATTTAGAAGCTTTGGCTTGTCGATTTGGTAAACGAAGGCGACTTCATTCTCGCCCGCGATCCAGAGTTGATCGCTGCGGAGTCCTGGCTGAACCGATTTGATCCCCTGTGGGATGCCCATGGCTTGGAAGCCAGAGAAGTACTCGACGTTTTGTTCTCGCGAGCACTTGCCAAACGCAGCTGATAGCTTTGCTGGTATCAAAGTTTGCTGCTGAATGCACTGATTGAACAAGCGAATCGCTTGTACCGAATCGGAGTCGGGAACTTCGTTCACGCTAGATTCGATGACGGTAGTCGTCTTGATCGCTTGTTGAATCCTTTCGTCTTGTTTTTGCACTGGCTCCTTCTGCGGGTCGTCTCGCTCTTGCGCCACCGATGAGAATTCGTCAGGTTTGACTTCCACGGACGCCAGATCTGGTGCGGTTGAATCCAGCTCCGGTTGCCGCAACGCGACGCTGAGCACGATGCAAGCGATCACCACGGGAATCGCTCCAAGCAACCGCGGTAAAAAGCTACCGCCAAGGATCGGCCCTGAGGATACCGTGATTGGATCGCTCACTTTCGATGGAGCGATTGGCTTTGGCATCGGCGGGCGTGCGGGGATCGTCTGCATCGCGAAGGCATGCTGAACACATTGAAGGACCGCGTCTGGCTGAGAGTCGAATTCTGATTCAGGGGAGTTCATATTCATTCTCCGATGAGAGAGCGATGCCATAGATGGGGCCCAAGGCTTCTCGCAAACACACGATCGCACGGTGGACCAGTACGCGGACGTGGCCTGTTCGTATGCCAAGCTGCTGCGCGATTTCGTCTTGGTTCAGTTGCTCGATATGTCGTAGCCAAAACGCTTCTGCTTGATGAGGGGGAAGCGAAGCAAGTACCGAGCGGACAAGCTCACGCAGTTCGGCATCCTCCAGTTGTTGTTCGGGAGGCAACTCGAGCGAGGGTTCGTGTTCGATCCCTTGCAGTTTGTCGCGATCTCGGTACCGGCGGCGAAGCTGGTCCATGGCTCGGCGGGTGGCGATCCGACACATCATCGCTCGCCAATTCTGAACGGAGTCGGCGTCCAAACGCAGCCCATCGAGAAAAGCTTGCTGGTAGCACTCGCGAGCTTCTTCGGGGTCGTTCAATAGGCGATAGACGATCCGCCAGACATCGTCGGCACAGTCGATCAGGGCACCATGAGACATGCAAAAAACGCAGGAACGTGTTAGGAAAACCAGGCTTCTACACGACTAGTCGTAGTTCGCTGCCAAGCGTTACAGACTTTCTGGGAATTTCGGATGCCTAGGAACTGCAGGACAGCATCGAGCAGCCGACTTTGTGGCGTGCCCAGTCGGGGCGTTTGGCAAACCATTTCGTCTCTTGGTCAGGTTGCTCGGCATAGGGATCTCGCAGCAACTCATAGAGTTCGGCGATGATTGAGTTGTCACCTTGTTCGGCTGCATCGATCGCGATCTGAGCCATGTAGTTGCGTAACACGTACTTTGGATTCACCGAGTTCATTTGCTGCCGTCGAACCTCATCGGTCTGCGACGACTTCTGCAAGCGAGAGGTGTACGCATCGAACCAATCTCTCCATTGTTCGACCGTCTCTTCGGTAAGTTTCTCGGGTTCGTAGAATGCGCCCAAGACCGGATTCAAGAAATCGGTGCCGTCGTCCGAAACAGCGTCAGACTTGTTGATGTTGGCTAGGGAGCGAAAGAAGATCGTCATGTCGGTTTCCGCGAGTGGCAGTGCCTTTTCGAGTGAGGCAAGTAACGCATCGTCGCCCGGTTGTGTGTCTTGCAGGCCAATCTTGCTGGCTCTCATCGCGGTGTACTTCTGCTCAAAGCCCTCTTGGAAACCCGTCAGCGCTGTTTCGAACGGCTCGGCTTCTTCGATCAGTGGATACAAAGCGTTGGCAAGTTGCAATAAGTTCCAGAGCGCGATCTGTGGTTGGTTGCCAAACCGATAGCGTCGGTGTGAGCGATCGGTGGTGTTGGGAGTCCATTCGGGATCGTAACCCTCCAGCCAGCCATAAGGTCCGTAGTCGATCGTGTCCCCGTGAATCGACAGGTTGTCCGTGTTCATCACGCCGTGGACAAAGCCGACGCGTTGCCAGTGAACGATCATCGCGAGCGTGCGTTGGCAAACGGTGTGAAAGAAATCGCCGTAACCTGACTTCGTTCCCGCTTCGATTCCGGGAAAGAAGTTTTTGATGGTGTAATCGGCAAGTGAACGCATCGTGTCGAGGTCGTTTCGCGCGGCGAAAATCTCGAAGCTTCCAAAGCGAATGAAGCTGGGCGCGACGCGGCACACAACTGCGCCTGGTTCTGGACGCGGGTTCCCGTCGTACATCATGTCGCGAACCACGCTGTCTCCCGTCGTGAGCAGGCACAGGGAACGACTGGTGGGCACGCCCAAGTGAAACATGGCTTCACTGCAAAGGTGTTCGCGCAAAGACGAACGCAGAACAGCCAGTCCGTCTGCGGTGCGTGAGTACGGTGTTTCGCCAGCACCCTTGAGTTGCAGCGTCCAATGTTGATCGTTGTGGCAAACTTCCGCCAAATTGATGGCTCGCCCATCTCCTAGCTGGCCTGCCCAGTTGCCAAACTGATGCCCGCCGTAGCACATCGCATAAGGGTCAGAACCCTCGATGAGTTTTGCGCCACTGAACACGTCACGGAATTCATCGGACTGAATGTCGTCGATCGACAGTCCAATCATTTCCGCCACATCGGGTGCGACGTGCAGTACCTGAGGCTTGCCGGGAATGCGCGGCCTGACCGATGAGAACGCTGCCTGGGTGACCTGGCGACGTGAGTTGGCCGTCTCGGGGTCTGCGGGAAGTTGTTTGTTGAATCGATCTTCGATATTCAGTTGCATGGGACTTACTCGTAGTCCCACTTCATGATCCAAGGGTCTTCCATCTCTTTCTGCATTCGCTTCAGCTTGGCCTTGTACTTCTCGAGGATGTCTTGGTGGCCTTCGCTTTCGGCCAAGTTCGTCGTCTCATCTGGATCCGCGGCGATGTCGAAAAGCTCAAACTGCGGTCTTTGAACGTATTGGCCAACTGTCATGTTTCCGTACGGTGCGTCCTTTCCTTTGGCCCACTGAGCCTGCCAGCTGCTGGCTGCCCACAGGTCCGATGCGAAGGGGTAGGGCAGTGGGTAGGCGATGTTCCAGATCAACTTGTACTTGCTGTCGCGGACGACACGCATCGGATAGTACATCTGGATTTCGTGAAACGTGTGTGACGCAAAGATTGACTCGTGATGCTTGTCGGCGGGGGCGGACAAACAGTGCATCCACGACTTGCCGTGATAGCTGGTGAACTTGCGATTGCCATTGCGATTTTCTTTCATTGCTTCATCGCGTTCTTTCCAGAACTTGTTGGGGTCGATTGGGTCTTTCGGAGCGTTCTTGGCTTGATCCAATCCACCTGCGAAGTCCAGCAGCGTCGGCGTGATGTCGATGTGGCTGATCATCGCGTCGGATTCAACGCCACGTTTTTCTTGATAGGGATCTCGCACGACCATCGGAACTCGCAAGCCTCCCTCGTAGACGGTTGTCTTTCCACCAGCGAAGGCCATTCCGTGATCGCTAGTGAATACGATCATGGTTTTGTCATAGAGGTCGGCTTCTTTCAAAATTTCGACCAGTCGAGCGATGCCCTGATCGACGCGAGCGCATGACTGATAGTACTGCGACAATTCTTCGCGAGTGTCTGGCGTGTCGGGCAAGAACGGTGGCACGTTTACATTCTCAGGCTCGAAAAAGACTTCTTCGATTCCAGGGTAGGCCCCATTGCGCTGCTTGTTGCCGAATAGGTCCGGCTTCAATTCTCGCGTCGAATCTTTGTCGGTACCGCCTCCGCGATGCGGATCGGAGGTTCCGAAGTAGAGGAAGAATGGGCGGTCGTCTTTCTTGTCGGTCAAGAACTGTCGTGCCTTCTCTGCCATCGCGACTGGGTTGCGACTGTTTTCCTTCATGTAGGTGTCGTAGTGATAGACGGCTTCCGGTGCGACGTGATACTTGCCGATGTGTCCTGTTCGATAGCCGGCTCGCGACATCACACGCGGAAGGGACAAGCTGACAACGTCATGAAAGGAGGCGAACTTGTGATAGTGATGCTGATGCCCAAATTGGCCGTTGCGATGATTGTGCAGACCGCTCATCACCACACTACGGCTGGCGCTGCAGGACGCGGTGGTTGCAAAGGCATTGCGAAAGATCAGGCCGTCGCGAGCGACAGCATCGATGGCGGGCGTCACGGCAACCGAATCACCGTAGCAACCCAGAGTTGGGCTTTCATCATCGGCAATGATGAACAGGACGTTTTTCTCGGCCGCAGATAGTGTTGCAGATGAAGTCGCAAAAATCGCGGAAATCAGAAGCGTGGCGAGAGCAAAATTGGATGTTCGCATCAGCGTGATTTGGTTCAGGTGTTAAGATGGATGGGAGTCAGGCTGCGTCACAGGACAGCACAAACAGTTTAATGACAATGAAGGCATGATGCATACCAACCAGCAAATACGGCGGATTGCGCAGATTTGGTTGGCAGTCGGGTTTCTGCTGCTGCCGAACTCGCTGAAGTCGGCTGACCGCACGACTTTGCTTGTGCCTCTGGCTGACGATGCAGAGGCCAGGGAGCTGCCCGTTGGCCGATTTGCAGATGAGGCGTTCGGAGAAGCGAGTGACGGTTGGAAGGCCTACATTCGGCTTTGGAAAGCTCATCATCAGGACCCAGGCAATCCTGCGATCCGTCGATTTCTGGGCCTGCCGCTCAAGGGTTCCTTTCAAGCCGACGCGAAACGCGGGCGATCCGCGCCGAGCGTCTTGCGTTGGAAAGCGGGCTCCTATGCTCAGGTCGACACGCCCCATTTCGTGATTCACAGTCGCGCCGCCGAAGCTCCCAGTCGGTTCGTTGCCGAAGACTTGGAACGCGCGTACTGGATTTGGACGCAAATGTTCTTTCCACTTTGGGAGGCCAATGCACAGGTTTCGAAGACGATCGGCGGAATGCCAGCGGACGTATCGGTGCAAGAGTTTCTGGAAAGCAATCCAGCTCGAATCACGATTCGGCGAAAACTCCGCGTCGTTCTGTTTCGCGATGCCAATGAGTATCAACAGACCTTGTCCCGCGAGGTCCCAGGCGTTGAGCGATCCACTGGCTACTATGACAACGGTCGGCAAACGATCTTCTTGTACGCTGCCCAACCAGACGATGGTTCAACGCGGCGGCACGAGTTGGTGCATCAAATGTTTCGCGAAGCCACTCGCAGCGGGCTGCGGCAGCAGATGCCTGCGTCCGATTCAGGGTTTTGGCTGATCGAGGGAATCGCTGGTTACTTTGAGTCGTTGCAGATTCAAAAAGATTTTGCGACCGTTGGCGGATGGGACGCCTCACGCCTGCAGTTTGCTCGCTTTCGAGTCTTGGTCAACGGGGATCAAATGTCGATGAATGAACTTCATGCAGATGGATTCAAACAGGCCCAGAAACGATCGGACATTGCACGCTGGTACTCGCACGCAATTGCACGCACCCATCAGTTACTCGACGGAGGTGACGTTGCTGCCCGGCAAGCGATCTATCAACAGTTGGCACTGCGATACAAAATCAGAACTGACCTGCAACCATCCGATGTGGATCTCGCTTTTGGAAAAGCTGATCCGATGTTGCGAGACTTTTTGCGAATCGGCGATGCTGATTTGATTCAAAATGTGATTGCTCAGGCGCCACGCCAGTTGGTGTTGGCCGAATGTCAGGTCAGCGAGAAAGGCGTGCAGGCGATTCCCGCCGCCGCGAACTTGGCCTGGTTGGATCTCGCTGGGATTCCCGTGACCAACAACGATGTGTCGCGTTTGGCGCCCCGGCCAACTTCGATTACTCAGCTTCGCTTGGAAAGAACTGCGGTCGATAGCGGCTTGAAAGACTGGTTGAAAAACGCGAGAAACTTACGAGAGCTTGATTTGTCTTCGACTCCCATCGACGATTCTGTCGTGGGATCGGTCGCAGCTCCGCAGCTTTCGATCTTGTGGCTGACTGGTACCAAGGTCAGTGATGCATCGATCGATCGAATCGGCGGAATGAAGCAACTGGAAAGCGTCGACTTGCAAAAAACGAACGTGACACAGGCTGGCATCGCGCGGCTACGGGCAGCGCGACCGAAACTGGAAATCAATCCGCTGCACGTGCAATGACAAAGTACCCCGAGTTCTTTTGCCTGCGACAGAAGTTTGCTGCTCATCCGTTGGAGGATGTGTCGTTGGCTGTTCGCGAGGCAATGGCTCGCGTGGATCTCTCGATTCAGCCTGGGCAACGCGTCGCGATCGCTGTTGGCAGTCGTGGAATCGCAAACCTAACGGAAGTTGTCGGCGAAGTCGTTCAACGCGTGATCGCCATGGGCGGCGAGCCGCTGATCGTTCCCGCGATGGGCAGCCACGGCGGTGCAACGTCGGACGGACAGGCTCAGGTGTTGGCGTCGTTCGGAATCACCGCGGTCTCCATGGGATGTCCAGTTGTCTCGTCGATGGACACTGTTTTGGTTGGAACGACCTCTGGCGGTGTCGACGTGCATTTTGATCGAACTGCTAGTGAAGCGGATCATGTGATCGTGATCAATCGCATCAAGCCCCACACAAGATTGACGGGGAAGTACGAGAGCGGCTTGATCAAGATGTTGATGATCGGGCTCGGCAAACACTCCGGCGCATCCTTGTATCACCAAGTCTTCCCCGACTATGAGTATCAGCTGGATCTGTTAGCGGGTGAAATCGTTCAGATGCTGATCGACCAGATGCCCATCACGCTTGGACTGGCCATCGTAGAAGATGCTTTTGAACAGACATCCCTGATCGAAGCTGTTGCCCCGCACGAGTTATTGGCTCGTGAGCCAGCGTTGCTTGAGATCGCTAAGTCTCGCATGCCACGGCTTCCGTTCGACCACGTGGATCTGTTGCTGGTCGACCAAATCGGCAAAGAAATCAGCGGGACCGGAATGGACACGAACGTGATTGGGCGCAAGGTCAATGACAAGGCTGCCGCGGCGAACGAATTGCCGAAAGTCCGCGAAATCTACGTGAGATCGCTAACGGAGAAAACCGCTGGAAATGGAACGGGCATTGGCATCGCCGAATATTGTCATCAGCATGTGATCGATGCGATCGACATGCAGAAGGTTCGCGTGAATTGTGTCACCAGTGCGCATCCATCGGCGGGAGCGATCCCGTTAACGTTTCCGTCGGACAGAGCCGCGCTGGATGCGGTGGTTTCACAGGCAGCGGTGGATCGAATCGCCGACCTGCGATGGATGTGGATCCACAATACACTCGAGATCAGCGAGTTGGCGTGTAGCCGCGTTTACTTGGAAGCTGCACAGAAGAATCCTGACTTCGAGATTTTGACCGACCCTCAACCCCTTCCGTTCGATGCTGACGGAAATCTACAAAGAGTTCGCTGATGAATACGATCGATCGAATGGAGTCGCAATTTCCGGAGGACATGCTGCAAAGAATGGGGCAGTGCGGTGTGATCGCGGTGCTGGTGGTAGATGAGGCAGCGAGTGTTGTGCCGCTGGCCAAGGCGTTGGTTGCTTGTGGAATCGATTGCATGGAGCTGACTTTGCGGACGTCGGCGGCGATCGATGCGCTCAAGCGGGTGCGGGATGAAGTGCCGGAAATGATGGCCGGCATTGGGACCATTCTGCGACCGGATCAATTGGACGAGGTGGTGGAAGCTGGAGCCGCGTTTGGCGTCTCGCCGGGACTCAACCCCAGCGTTGTGAAACGAGCGCAGGAGGTTGGCTTGCCGTTCGCGCCCGGTGTCGTGACGCCGAGTGATGTTGAGGCAGCGATTGAGCTTGGTTGTCGCGAGTTGAAGTTCTTTCCCGCGGAACCCAGCGGTGGCATCAAGTACTTGCGAAGCATGTACGCGCCCTATGCCCACTTGGGATTGCAGTTCATTCCGCTGGGAGGCATGACGGCGGACAACATGGCTGGATATCTCTACGACGACGCGGTGTTGGCGATCGGCGGTTCGTGGATTGCGCCGCGCAAGTTGATTCGAACGAAAAATTGGTCGGCAGTGATCGATCATGCGACTGAAGCCAGACGGAACCTGCAGGATCTACGTAAGGCTTAGCCGTCCGTGGTCTTCGTGTTGTTCGACGGTGTCCCTCTCCGGCCGCTACCGCGTCCGACTCTCGCGGAGGGAGAATCGATCGACGAATGTGACGAAACTCCTCCGAAACTGCGCTGCCTCCAAGCGAGGAGAAGTGGTCGCAAAATCCACGTCAGCGACGGTCACTGCTTTGTAGGGATTCAGCGATTTTGTCGTGAAGGATGGTGCTGAGCGAAGTGGCGCGGAATCCGCTCATTCTAACACGCCGTCGATGCTCAGGCGGCTGCTTCGATCATCCGCCGCTTCGCTTCGATGCTGTCGATTGCTTTGCAAACATCGGAAACTTGGATCGCTTTCATCGCGGTGTTGTCGGCAGCGCGTCGGTGACGGCGTGTGCCACTCTCGTAGGCCTTCTGAATGGAGATTTGCCCATAGGGTCCGGAATCGCCGGGACGTGTGGCTCCGTACAAGCCGATCGTAGCAGTGCCCATCGCAACAGCCATGTGCAACGGACCAGTATCGGCGCTGAGGAACAGGTCTGCTGTTTCGATCAAGGCAGCTAGGTGATGAAGGTCGGTATCGGGCGCAAGGGTGGCCGCGCCGCCAGAGTGCATCACGATCTCCGCTGCCATCGCTCGTTCTTTGGGAGTTCCCCAAACGACAACACTGCGATAGCCGTACGTGTTCATCAAGTAGTTGGCCGTTTCACCAAAGCGGTCGGCTTCCCACAATCGTGAGTCCCAGGTGGCGCCCGGATTCAAAACTGCCAGTTTGGGGCAAGCAATCGTACGGCGCCAACGGTTGGCCCAAGTTCGGGCCGTCGGAGGAATCGGAAGCTTCCAGCGGACTTTTGGCGAGTGGACCTCCAACGGAATCAAGAGTTCCAGCGAGCGATCGACGACGTGGGTGAAGACAGGTTGAACCAAAGTGTTGTTGAACACTCGACTGAGCTCACATCCATGGCGGCCCGATAGTCCAATGCGTTTGGGGGCGCCTGATAACCAACCCGCCAATGCAGACTTGGTCAGCCCTTGGCAGTCGATGGTGACGTCAAAGTTGTAGGATCGAAGCAGCTTGCGAGCGTTACGGATTCCGCGAAACGAAGTGAACCAACCACGTTCAAGTTCGATCACGGCATCTAGCGTCGAGTGGTTTCGAACCATCGGCGCTGACTTCTTTTCAACCACCCAGCCGATGTAGGCGTCCGGTAAGTGCTCGCGGAGCGCGCACGCTACCGGGAGTGTAAGAATGGTGTCCCCGATCGCACTCATTCGGCTGATTAAGATGCGTGGCGTCGTGTCACTGGACATCGCGGCGATCCTTCGCGCTAGAACAGGTGTGAGTCAAGTTGA
>JBGCGI010000132.1:0-21097 GCA_045110715.1 Rubripirellula sp. | reverse complement strand
TCGATCCGATCCTGAACTTTCTGACGATGATCTTGATCAGCGTCCCCACGCTCCAGTTGTTCACGATAGTGATACAAACGCAGAGACATGATCGACAAACGATCGACGGCGCTACCGGGCGTCTCCGTGTTGATCGGAGCGTCATCGGCAGGTTTGACGCCTGCCTGACAAAGCACTTCGGTCAACGCGTCATCGACTTTTTCAATCATGTCATTGCGAGCCTGATTGAGCTTGTCGATCGCGCGTTTCACGACTGCGATCTGCTCATCCGTGGCCGTGAGGCTGCGAGCCTTATCCTCCTCATGCCACAATCGATAATTGTGCTCGTGCTGGGTGCACACGAGCCCCTTGATTCCTTCACAGGGATTTTCGATCGGTTGCTCGTGCCAAAGCTGGACCGTATCAATTTGCAACTGGGTCAGTTCGGCAACAGGCGGGAAGGTAAGGTTCGGCATTGATCAAACTTCCTTATCGTCGATCCAAGTCATCATTTTTCTCAGGCTGCGACCAATCTGCTCGACACCGTGATCACGTTCGCGACGACGAGTGGCTTTGAAGAAGGGCGCCCCTGCACGGTTTTCAGAAATCCAGCGTCGTGCAAACTCACCACACTGAATGTCAGTCAAGATTCGCTTCATTTCTGCCTTGGTGTCTTCGGTGATGATCCGAGGACCGCTGACGTAGTCACCAAACTCGGCAGTGTTACTGATACTGTAACGCATGTAGCTGAGTCCACCCTCATAGAGCAGGTCGACGATCAGCTTCAACTCGTGCATGCACTCGAAGTAGGCCATTTCCGGCTGGTAACCGGCTTCCACGAGGGTCTCGAAGCCAGCTTTGACCAATTCGCTAACGCCACCGCAAAGCACAACCTGCTCACCGAACAAATCGGTTTCGGTTTCTTCGGCGAACGAAGTCTCGATCACGCCGCCACGAGTTCCGCCAATACCTTTCGCGTAAGCCAAACCAATTTGCTTGGTCGACTCTGCAGCACCTTCGCCCATCGCGATCAGACAAGGAACGCCACCACCCTTTTCGTACTCACTACGAACCAGATGACCGGGGCCTTTGGGAGCAACCAGTAGCGTATCGATGCCTTTGGGAGGCTCGATCTGGCCGAAGTGAATGTTGAAACCGTGCGAGCACATCAACACGTTGCCAGCGGACAAGTTGTCACGAATTTCGTCACGATAAAGATCGCCCTGAACTTCATCTGGAAGCAACAAGTTGACGACATCCGCAGCTTTCGTTGCTTCCGCAATCGACATGGGATCGAACTTGTGCGAAACCGCCAAGTCGTAGTTGGCCGAGCCAGGTCGTTGGCCAATCACGACATTGCAACCGCTGTCGCGAAGGTTCTGTGCCTGAGCATGACCCTGGGAACCGTAACCAAGAATGGCAACCGTCTTGCCCTTCAGGTTGGAAAGGTCAGCATCGTTTTCGTAGTAAATCGTCGCAGCCATGAATCTATCTTTCGTGTGATCTGGGATGTGTATGTGAGGATGGCCGGTCGAGGCCAATGGTTTGGAGGAACGGAATCAAGAACCGATTGACGGATCGAAGAAGCCGCTTAAACGCCTGAGTCCGATGCAGTGTCACAACTTCCGCTGCGCACCATTGCGATCCGCCCCGTACGAACCAGTTCGGTGATCCCGTAAGGACGCATTCTTTCAATGAACGCTTGAACCTTGTTCTCGCGTCCGCTGATTTCGCAAATGACTTCGTCGGGACCAACGTCCACGATTTTGCCGCGGAATACACTGGCAAGTTCGCGAATCTCGCTTCGAATAGGACCGGTCGTCGCTTTCACTTTCAGCAAGAGCAGATCACGTTCAACGAAATCTCGACTGCTGACGTCCAAGACCTTCACGACCGTAACGATCTTCTCGAGTTGCTTGCCAACTTGCTCCAAGACCGCATCGTCGCCGACGACCACAAAGGTCATTCGCGAAAGATGAGGATCTTCTGTTTCACCGACTGCCAATGAGTCGATGTTGAAGCCGCGCGAGGCAAGCATGCCGGAAATGTGGGCAAGCACCCCGGGCACGTTCTGGACGAGAGCCGATAGAACGTGTCGCTGGTTGGTATTGGGCATCAGAGGGGCCGAGAAACCTGGGTCTAGAGGTTAGGGAAACCAATATGAGGTTGGTAAAACCGGACGAAGCGGAGCATCATAATTTTGGACCCTAAATCCAACAAGGGCTGAGATTTGCGACTTCGCAGCCCAGAGACCCAGATTTGGCATCGACACCGGGAATTGTGGCAGCCATTCTGGAGAGATTGAGCCTGCCAGCAACCTGAAAAAGCGTCTGGCAGGCAGCCTATCCCCCCGCAGGTTCACTTAATGGCATTCCGCGTCGAATTACCGGCTTACCGAGGACCGCTGGATTTGCTGCTTTACCTAGTTCGCCGCCACGAGGTGAATCTATCGGAGATGCCGCTGTCAAAAATCGTCAATCAGTACTTGGAGTACATCGAAGTGCTCAAAGAGATGAATTTGACCGATGTGGGAGACTTTATCGATCTCGCCAGCACCCTGGTGGAGATGAAAAGCCTGGCCGTGCTGCCGAAAATCGTTGATGAAGACGCCGAAGAGGCGATCACAGATCCGCAAACCGAACTGGTGGAAAGATTGCTGCAATACAAAGAAATTCGTGATGCAGCGTCGATTTTGGACGAAATGGGCAGCCGCTGGCAGCAACGTTACGAACGGATGTCCGATGACCTGCCTTCCCGGCGGATGGATCCAGGCGATCAGCCAATTGTCGATCTGGAGATTTGGGACTTGGTCAGCGCCTTCGGCCGAATCATGCGCGAGTCCAAAGGTCCGCCGCAAACCGAAGTCGTCTACGACGACACGCCCATCCACGTTTACATGCAGCGTATTCACGGCAAACTTCAAGAAACGGACAAACTGAACCTCGTCGATATGATCGAGGGAGGGATCCACAAGTCCTCCTTGATCGGCTGGTTCCTGGCCACACTGGAACTGACACGACACCACGGAGCCGCCGTCGAGGAAGACGAGAACGGGGACATCGTTGTGGTCCGAACCGCGAACTATTCCAACGATCTGAGCGTCAACGAAGTCGACAACTATGGCGCCGAAGAATTCGATGCCGTGAACATGCCGGGTCGGCCGCGTTAGCAAAGTTCATCGGTGGGCAGTTGACAGTTCACAGAACGAACGGGTATTCCAGGCAATCCGGCGCCACGCGCAAGTTTCGTCGATTGGCAGCAAGACTTGGAAGATCCAACCAACGCGTTGTCCGGCGAGAACCAAGAACTGTGAACTGGATATTGCTTTGGTCGAAAACGTTCCCATCCTCTCCCATCACCATGACGGTCTTACGATCGAGGGATATTCGCGTGCCGCTGTACAGACGTGCTGGCGCGTCAACGAATTGAAACTCCTGTTCGATGTGGGGATCCAACCCTGGGATTTCATGGGCACTCCCACCATGTTTATCTCCCACGCGCACCTTGATCACATTGCTGCGCTGCCAGCCTACGTATCGCGCCGACGAATGATGAAGATGGATCCACCGGTGATCTACCTGCCCGACTCGGCTGTCGATGCGGCCTGGGACATGCTGCAAACTTTCCGTCGACTCGATCGCGGGGCCATGCCGTGTGAACTAGTCGGATTGCTTCCCGGCGATGAAACCCACGTCAGTCGCGAATATGTCGTGACGGCTCTACCGACGCGACACACCATCGATTCGGTTGGCTTTGTCGTTCATCAACGACGCCACAAACTCAAGACCGAATACCAGGACTTGAGTGGACCTCAGATTCGTGATTTGAAGATCAACGGAACCGAGATCACGACCGAGACACGGGTTCCCGTGTTTGCCTACACCGGAGACACCAATCCGAAAGGCTTGGATGACAATCCTGTCTTTTACGATGCCAAGGTCCTGATCAGCGAAATGACGTTTGTTGCTCCCGAGCATCGCAAGGAACTGATTCACAAGCATGGACACATGCACGTGGACGATTATCGCAAGCGTGCTGACAAGTTCAAGAACGAACTGGTGATCGCTGGACACCTCAGCACTCGCTACCACGATGGACAGGTAAAGCACCTCGTCAACAAAGCGCTCCCTGGATTGCTGGATGGTCGCATGAAGCTATGGCTTTAGATCCCGAGACGCCGATTCCTCCCGGTGGATGGCCGACGCCTCGAGCCGCCTATCTTCATGTACCGTTCTGTCGGCACCGCTGCGGTTACTGCAACTTCAGCGTGATAGCCAATCGAGATGACTTGATCGATCGTTTCCTGACTGCGATCGATCAAGAAGTCGCCTCGCTGGATTTTCCAACCGTCGACACCATCTTCATCGGAGGCGGCACTCCGACGCATCTTGAATCGGCGGATCTCGAGCGATTCCTCGCGATGGTCCGCAGTCGGTTCGATCTCGCTCCCGACTGCGAATTGACGGTGGAGGCAAACCCAGAAGACATCATTCCCGGGAAACTCGCGCTCTTGGCGGACCACGGGATCAATCGAATCAGCTTGGGCGTGCAGTCTTTCCACGACAAGAAACTGTCCACACTCGAACGCGGACACACCGGCACCGCAGCCCAAGAAACGATTCAACTTGCCGCCGAAACGATCGCAAACGTTTCAATCGATCTGATTTTTGGAGCGCCCGGTGAAACGCTGGAGCAGTGGGGACAGGATTTGGAAACAGCCTTGGCTTTGCCGATCCAACACCTTTCGACCTACGCACTGACCTTTGAAAAAGGTACGTCGTTCTGGAGTCGCCAGAACCGAGGCGAGCTGGCCGCCGGTGACGAGGACCAAGAAATCGAGCTGTACTCGGCAGCCCAGCAGCGAACGCAGCATGCCGGACTTCAACAGTATGAAGTCTCCAGCTTCGCGCGCGATGGGCGACGTTGCCGACACAACCTGGCCTACTGGGATGGCCAAGGCTGGTATGCCGCTGGTCCCGGAGCAGCTCGGTTCGCCAATGGATTGCGCGAGGTAAACCATCGCAGCACGCTCAGCTACCTCAAGCGGATCGAGCACGGAGACTCGCCCACCGCAGAGAGTGAAGCGATTTCGCTTGAACAATACGCACGCGAACGGGCTGCCTTTGGAATCCGATTGCTCGACGGAATCGACCTGGGACAGATCAGCGAAACTTCCGGCGTCGATTTAACGTCGCTCTGCGGCGAAGCAATTTCGAAGTGCGTCAACGAAGGCCTGCTTCAACAAGTCAAGCATCGTTTCGCGCTGACCGCGCGGGGAATCCACTTCGCAGACACCGTTGCGTCCCGCCTGCTCTAGAAACGGCTGTCTCTCAATTCAATGACGCGACTCTTCGTTCAATCGCGGTGGTCGTAGCGTTTTTGCTGCACCGTCAGAATCGTTGCCAAATAGTTGCGTAGTTTTGGCTTCACCCAATAAGTCGCCTGCACACGCTTCGATCCGTCACTGGGGCCAACCCAGCCTCCCTCCAAATCAATGTCGATCTCAATCGTGCCAACGCGGTTGGCGGTTGGATCGGACAGCCGAATTTGTACACATTGGGGAAGCTTGGCGTCGGCTTTGCTGGGCTGACAAAGCTCGGCAACGCTGGCCTCGGTCTCCGTGGACCAGTCGAAATGAGTCGATTCCAACAGAGCGTGACGCAGATGGCCCAGCCCAGGTGTGGCGGTCAATTCAACGATCTCGAACTCGCTGTCTCCGCGAGGCAGCAATTCCATTCGCTCGGCAAGTTGCAGTGCTGTGATCGTTTCCTCACCCCAGAACTCGGTGGTCTCGACCAAGTGAGTTCGCCGCGCGTAGATGCTGCCCGCGGCGCCCAAGATCCCCAAAACCAACACAGCGACTCCAATCAGGATGCCTCGCCTTGTGATTTTGGCACGGGGATCATTGTACTTGTCCGCGTGCGGGTTTCCCGAGGCATTCTCGCCAAGATTCCCTGCCGCGTTTTCGCCGGTATCGATCGAAGTGTCATTCATAATGTAAGTTGTCCGATCTGACTCCTGAAATCACAAGTAGGCAAATTGTCACTTCGAGCCAATCCATGGTAACCCCAGCATCACCTAATCCTCCCGTTTGCACTGTAAATGTCCCCTTGGGGCAGCGCAGCTATAACATCGAAATCACGACTGGTGCGGTCGATCGTTTCGCTGATTCGATTCGCAGTGCCATCGGAGATCTCTCGCATGCGATCATTATCGCAGACGAGGCAGTGGATGAGCGATGGGCGCATTCGCTC
This sequence comes from Rubripirellula sp., assembly GCA_045110715.1. Lineage (GTDB taxonomy): Bacteria > Planctomycetota > Planctomycetia > Pirellulales > Pirellulaceae > Rubripirellula. The sequence goes on along the minus strand of JBGCGI010000132.1, from coordinate 14,864 downwards.
TCGTCATCACTCGCCGATTCAAACACAAACGCTCCGGTCCGCGTTAGCAAATCAGTGGTGCCATCGGGCGAACCCAGTAAATCGATCTCTCAATTCGAGTCACTGCTGAAGTGGACGCTGGAATCGGGCGGCGATCGTCGCAGCGTCGTGATTGCTTTCGGAGGAGGCGTGATTGGCGATCTGGCTGGCTACGTGGCGGCCTCCTTCACTCGAGGAATTCGATTCGTGCAAGTGCCGACGACTTTATTGGCGATGGTAGATAGTAGTGTTGGCGGCAAGACCGGAATCAATCTGCCGGGTGCGAAGAACATGGTTGGCGCGTTCTGGCAGCCGTCGTTGGTTCTGATTGACACCGACGTGCTTGCGACGCTCCCCGACCGAAGCTATCTCAGTGGACTAGCGGAGGTCATCAAGTATGGCGTGATTGACGATGCGGATTTTTTCCAGTGGCTAGAGTCAAACGCAGAAGCACTGGTCAATCGCGATGGAGATGCGCTTCGATACGCGATTCAAAAGAGCTGTGAGTCGAAAGCCAACGTGGTCGGCGAGGACGAACGCGAGACCAGCGGACGCCGAGCGATCCTGAATTATGGCCACACATTCGCTCACGCCATCGAAGCCACCGCTGGTTACGGGACGTTGCTCCACGGCGAAGCCGTTTCGATCGGAATGCAGATGGCCGCGCGACTGGCAATCGATCTAGGCATGGTCGACCAAGATCTACTGCGGCGACAAACCGCTTTGATCGAAGCCTGCAAACTTCCCATCACGTTTGCCGGCGCAGACGCGGATCAAATGCTGCCGGTCATGATGCGGGACAAAAAAGTCGCTCATGGAAAACTGCGTTTCATTCTGCCCACTGAAATCGGCAGCGTTGAACTTCGCGGAGATGTCGACGAGACGGCAGTGCGAGCAGCAATCGACAACACCAAAGCCTGATTCGCACCGGTCACTACTCGAACAACTCAACCTTCCGCGCGTTACGCCGCTGCAAAAGACTGTCGAATCGCTCTCGATCGAGCTTTCCGTCCGCGTCAAGCAGCAGCGCTGAATCACCGGCACGCTCCATCACTGTGGCTTGCTCGATTCCCGAATGGACGTGAGCCGATCGCAGTAGCCGTGCAGCAAGAAAGTCGTAGTCGAACCCTGGCGACTGACCGATCGCCGCCAGCGTCCGCTCGGAAATGATTCGTACTGCTTCGTAGGGATCGTTCATTCCATTGAGAACAAACGGCCGCATCCAAGCAGTGCCCGACGTGTCCCTGGCTGGCTGCCAAGCAAACACGGAAGCTTGAATGGCCCGCTGCGCGGCATCGCCTTTGACGTAGTGCAAAACGGCAGCTGACGTCTCTCGTTCGTCCTTGGTCAGTTTCGGCTTTTCCTGCCCGTACCAATCGGCAAGATGGCCAGCGGTCCATTCAAGCGTCTTGTCCAGATGACAAAGATTGCACGCATTGGGACGTCCGAACTGAATTGTCGCGTTGACCGATGGGCTGCTGACGCGATGGCTGCGATTCGTCTTCAACAAGCCAAACACGGTCATTGGCATGTGGCAGTTCATGCACTGACTGCCCGTACTTCCAACTGCGTGGTGCGAATGGGCCACCGCTTTCGCCTCGTAGTCGGAATGGCATTGAAGACACGCCTGATCACCACGCATGCTGACTTTCAATTGATCATTCGCCCACTCGCTTTGCCGATCTGAATCCGACTCGTGCATCGCATGGCAAGACATACAGGACATCTCGCCACGCAGGTAACACGGTGATTCGATCATCCCTGTGTACTCAGCCCCCGACACTCGCGTCTCGCCGTCCTGCCAAAAATGACCATTCAACTTGCGTTCTGAGGTCGCAAACTTCCGAAAAGTCTCACTCTTCCAATGCCCGGGACTCGCCTGCACGATTCGTTGAAAGGGCACGTCATCAAAGGTTTGCCCCGGCCGAAAAGGATTGCCGTCTGCAAAAAACGTCTCCTGATCAACGGCATCAAAATTCAATGCGTGCACGCTATGGCATTGGCCGCACAGATCTGATTTCGCCGCGTGCGAAAGTTCCTTAGGATGAACAAGCGGATCGGAAACACCTGCGGCAGCCTGCTCGCGATGAATGGCAATGTGCGTTTCGCCGGGACCGTGACAAGCTTCACAGGCGATACCAAAGTCAGCAACCTGCGTATCCCAAGCTCGCGTGATCGGATCCAATCGCTGACGAGGATGAGTCGAATGACATCGGGAGCAGGTTTGGTTCCAACTTCCCAATTCTGACGGTTGCTGTTCGTCAGGAGGTTGCAGCAACACCGATCGCCGGGGAACCCACCGCGACTGATCCTTCAAATAGACGATCGGAAGAATCGCCGGCGTTCGATGAAAGTCCGACTGGTACCAGAACATATGCATGTGATGCGAACCCGTCATCATCACAAGCTCGCGTTGTCGCGTTTGGCCGCCCGCCACGGGGTCGCTCAAGCGAACCATAAAACGGTCACCCTGACACTCGAACTGATACGTTTCACCATCCACGATCACGCTACCGGAGCGTATCACTTCGGGCGCCGTGCGAGGCGAAACCACTTGCGTCATCGTCCGATGATACGAAGCATGCCAGGAATCAAATTGTGAATCGTGACACTCCTGGCAAGCAGATGCCCCCACGTAGCCATTGGCCTGTTTCTCGATTGGCCGGCTGACCACTTGCGACTCGAGCAGCTCAACCGGGTTCGTAGCCGTACTCCACCACCAGACGACGATCGCGACGACGACCGACGCCGCGAGAATCGTGATCAAAAGTGGCTGGCGCATCCGGAGCCTGCAACGCGATGAACGAACGGAAATGAAAGCCGTCGAATTGTAGACCAACCAAGGACGCCGCGATGACCTGAGACGCGGTTCCCTACCGCAATCGGTGCGAATCGGCGTCGCACAGATCAACTGAATCGGAATCTCGCATCAAACAGCAATCATCGCCGTCGCCCGCTCGATCGTTTCAAGCCTTTCGCGACGAAGTCGAATGCCTCGGCGGCCTTGTAGTCTTCCAGCACATCGAAGAAACAAGCGAGCACGCGTTTGGTTTCAGCGACGTTTATTTTCACGCCCTGAGTGTCAGCTTTTCTCGCAACTTGATTGTAAATGTCGCTCAGCGTTGCTGCCTTCTTTTTCGTCGCTTTCTTCTTCGCAACCTTCTTCGCGACCTTCTTCTTCGCTTTCTTTTTTGCCATGACGTCAAAATCCCTGGAGTAGAAAAAGTCTTTCGTACGCCGATGTTTTAACGAATCAATACACCAAAGAGTACAGACCGCACGGTTTTTGCACTCCCTACACGGGTCAGACGACTTCTGCGACGACGCGCCCACGACTCTCAAGACATCGTTCTTCCGCGATTTACCTCTCGAGACGCGACATCGCCCGATTTCGAAGCAGACCGAGAACGGCACTTGACCCATCGGAATAATAAATCGCTGTGATTGGAGGCTTCCAGTCACCAAACTCACCTCAAATTCCTGCCTGGAGATTTCGTGATGTCGATGCGAACGATTGCCAATGTTTCTGTTTTTGTGGCGATGGCATTGCCAACGCTCGCGTGGTCCCAAGCCCCGAGCAAAACCAGCTCCGCCACGATCGTCGAAACGGCGGTCTCTGCAGGTTCATTCAACACGTTGGTGGCCGCTGTGCAAGCAGCAGGCTTGGTGGACACGCTCAACGGCCCTGGGCCTTTCACTGTCTTCGCTCCAACAGACGAAGCGTTTGCCAAACTGCCCGAGGGCACGGTTGAAACGCTACTCAAGCCGGAGAACAAGGCACAGCTGGCAAGTGTACTGACGTATCACGTGGTTGCGGGTCGCGTGCCGGCTTCGGCGGTTGTGAACTTGCAAGGTGCCAAGACGGTCAATGGACAGCGACTCAACATCGCTGTGCCAGACAACGGCGTCACGGTCGACTCCGCTCAAGTTGTCAAAACGGACATCCTTTGCAGCAATGGGATCATTCATGTGATCGACTCAGTCCTGCTCCCCGAATCTGGCTCGATCGCTGAGGTCGCCAGCAACGCGGGTTCGTTTGCAACTTTGCTTGCCGCCGCCGAAGCGGCTGGTCTCGTTCCAACGCTCAGTGGTGAAGGCTCGTTGACCGTGTTCGCTCCCACCGACGAGGCTTTCTCGGCGCTCCCCAAGGGCACTGTCGCGAGTTTGTTAGAGCCTGGAAATCGCGGAAAGCTTGCGGAGATCCTGAAGTACCACGTCGTCTCTGGGCGAGTCTACAGCGAAGACGCCTTGGCACTTTCGTCGGCTCCCACGGTCGCCGGCCCATCCGTTTCCATCACTCCGACCGATGGCGGAGCGAACATCAATAGCGCTCGTTTGCTGCAAACGGACATCGACGCTTCCAATGGCGTGATCCACGTGATCGATCGAGTCCTGCTGCCTTCCGATGCTCCCGCCTCCTCGACGACGGTTACCTCCGCGAAGCCGGCCGTCGATGGGCGAAGCATGGCCATGTCAGTGCTAACCGACGCCATTCATCGGGGCGCACCGATTTTCAACTCAGGACATCACGGCCAGTGCGCATCAATCTACATGCAGGCTCTGCAATCTGTCGCTGGCATGAACAACGTCGCAATGTCCGATAGCCTTCGCAATCAAGTCAACGGAACTCTGCAAGTCTGCCCGCAAATGTCCAGCATGACCGATCGAGCCTGGGCCCTTCGCCGACAGATCGATCAAGTCATGCTTGGGCTCTAACTCCCGTTTGCCGAGCCCACCTTTACTGTCGAAGCTGTGGGTATCGCTTCAGCGTCGGCTGATGCAGATAGGGCCAGCCGTCATTCGCCTGCTTCACGCCAGGCGTCGTGCGTCCATCGGCGAGTGCTTTGGCAAGGTCGTCGACCAACTCCTGTACTTTCGCAGGATTGGCGTCCTCAAGATTTCGCGTTTCGCCGATGTCCTCCGCCAAGTTATAGAGCTGCACGACTTTCGATGGCGTTTCGACGGCGGCTTGACCGTCAAGGCCATCCCAGCCCCCACCACCATCGGTGGACAGGATCAGCTTCCACTCGCCCTTTCGGATTGCGAACTTTCCCGAGATCGAATGATGGATCGTGAAAGGCCGAGACGGTCCCGCTTCGCCTTTCAAACAGGGATAGAACGAAAACGAATCCTCAGCCGCGTCAGCAGGAAGTTGGCCGTCAGCAAGGATCTCAGCAAAGGTGGCGAAGAAGTCCGTTGTACAGACGGTCTCTGAACACGTACTTCCACCTGTCACTTTGCCTGGCCAGCGAACCAGAAAGGGAACTCGGTGGCCTCCTTCATAGAGCGAGGCTTTCGAACCCCGGAATGGCCCCGACGGCTTGTAGCCTGCCGCCAGCATCTTGGGAATTTTCACATACGGGGCGAAGCCATTGTCCGAAGTAAAGATCACCAGGGTGTTGTCAGCGACGCCTGACTCCTCGAGTTGTTCGAGCACCTGAGCTACGACCCAATCTGTTTCGGCAATGAAGTCCGCGTACCAACTGTATTCCTTGTAACGTCCCTTGAACTTTTTCCCCGGCCGGATCGGCGTGTGCGGCGAAGTCAGTGGCAGGTACAAGAAGAAAGGCTTTTCCGACTCGGCGTTTGCTTGGCGTTGAACCTTTGCTTGGCGTTGAATGTAGCTGCGTGACTCGGACGCCCAATCGGCCAAACAAGTGCTCGCGTCAAAATCTTCCGCCGCCGCACCGATACGTTCGTAATCGTTGTACTCGTTGTGAGGAAACCCTCTTTCGACGGTAGGAGTTTTTTCGGCTCGGTCATTTCGCAGGTACAGATAGGGTGGCATGTCCAGCGAAGAGAGAATGAAAAACGCTTCGTCGAAACCGACATCGACGGGCCCACGCTTGAACGGCTTTCCATAGTCCACGCTCCACGAACCGAACTGCTTTTTTCGATCCGAATTTGCGTCCTTGGCAAGCTTGTTCCAATCCGCACCAAGGTGCCACTTGCCAACACAGGCCGTGTGGTATCCCGATTTTTGCAGAAAGTGAGGCAGGTTCAATCGGTCCGGGTCCATCAGGGCGGTGGAGTCCACCGAGACAAGTACACCACGCTTCAGACGGCTGCGCCAGTTGTATCGCCCCGTGAGAATGCCATAACGGGTGGGAGTGCAGACCGACGAACTCGTGTGGGCATCGGTAAAACGCATGCCCTCGTTGGCAAGCTGATCGAGTGCTGGTGTGGGAATCAAACCGCCCTCATGCGACGGCTCTCCAGGCCCCATGTCGTCGGCCAGAATCAGCACGATGTTCGGTTTCTCAGCAGCAAGCACCGAAACACTGAACAGACAAAGTACGAGCAACATTGGTTTCTTCATCATGTATCTCACGAATCGAGCGGATCGCCTTTTGAATGGTCGGCCAGAACGCTCCGCATCACGGAACTTGTTTCAATTCATCCATCACGGATGTCTTCCAGCGTGATAGTTCGCCCTTCATGCGTTGGACCACTGCCGGCATCTGCTCTGCCAGATTGTCCTGCTCTCCCGAATCGACAGTGATGTCATAGAGCTCGTCACCCTTCTTGGTCGAGATCAGCTTGTAGCGTTGTTCCATCCAAACCGACTCCTTGCCGTCTCGATTGAGAAACCCCAACGGCTTACTTCTTTCCGTTTGCTCACCGACCAAAAAGGGCAGCAAACTCACACCGTCATACGTTCGATCCGTCGCTAATTCTGCTCCGATGGAATCGACGATGGTGGGAAAGTAGTCGGAGGTAAAACAGGGCGCATCCACAGTCAGAGGTGCCTTCACCCTCTTCGGCCAAACCATCAGCCCCGGCACTCGAATGCCACCCTCTTGGATCGAAAGCTTGTATCCCTTCAAGTGTTTCGCGGTCCCAACGTGCCGAGGCGAACCCTGTCGCGCCGGACCATTGTCCGAGCAAAACCAAAGCATCGTGTTGTCTGCAACGCCGAGTGTTGCCAGTTCGGCCCGCAAACGTCCCACTTGCTCATCCATTGCAGTCAAGCAGGCATAGTAATGCTGGGTGTCCTCCGGCAAATCCTGATACATTTTGCGGTACTTCGGCCCACCCACCACTGGCGAATGCGGGGTGTGAAACCAAACTGCAGCAAAGAACGGCTGCTGTTCCGCCACGGCGTTTTGAATGAACGGTATCACACGGTCCATCACCACACGCGAGTCATCGCCTTGCGTGTTCTCAGTGACCGTCTGCCCCGGCCCACTGAAGTACTCGTTGCCGTAGGCTGCTCCCTGCCGCGAGGCTTGCTTCGATTCTTTCTTCGTGATTGGCCCCGGATCGAGCAGCGGATCCCAAGTCGGCACCTTCGATTCGGTGACAAAGCTGACATCCACATCTCGTTCCCAAGGCGGACAGTAGTAACGCTCGGGTTGCTGGGCAAATGTGCCCCATCGTTTCTGATCACCCTTCAATTTAGAAAGCGTGCCAAGATGCCATTTTCCAAAGTGACCGGTGGTGTATCCCCGCTGTTTTAACACCGAGGTGATCGGGATTTCGGTGGGTTCGAGCATGCCCTTCATCGCAAACGTCACGCCAAAACGATACGGATTGCGTCCCGTGTAACAGCTCCCGCGAGTTGGCGAACACATCGCTGCCGCCGAATAGAAACGCGTGAAGGTCACGCCTTCCGTTGACATCTGATCAAGGTGCGGTGTCTTCAAATGCGGATGTCCGTTGTATCCCACGTCCCCCCAACCTTGGTCGTCCGCCATGCAAAGAATGATGTTCGGGCGATCTTCGCCGCGTGCAACGAGGCAAGTGAACAGCAGCGGAATCAGCCACAGAGTTTTCATCGGAAGGCACCTCATTTGTTGTTCTTCGTTGGCTTTCGATTCCGCCCATGCGGAGCCTGCCCATGATCCTTCGCGACGAGCGCTCGATCAAAAATTTCACCCGATTTCTGCGGCTGATGTGCTGCCTTGGCATGAGCAACAAGTTGCTTCAGCACGTCCGGATAGTCTTTTGCGACATCGCTCTGTTCTTGGACATCTTTCGCGAGATCGTACAGCTCCCAATCGCCTTGCTTGCCACGATAGGCTTTCCAGTCATTCTTTCTGACCGCGGTTTGACCTTGGTACTCCCAGTACAAATGCGAATGCGTCTCTTGCCCTGCCTTATCAAGCAAAGTGGGCAAGAACGACAAACCGTCCGTCGGTGGGCAAGTCGCTTTGGCCAGTTCGCTCAGCGTTGGCATGACATCTTGAAAGCAGAGCATGTGGTCCGAGACGACGCCGGCTTGGATGCGTTTGGGCCAGCGGACGAGATACGGCACCTTCAACCCACCCTCATAAAGCGATCCTTTCCCTGCACGAAAACGTTCCCCCGTCTTTGGATTCAGGTTGGGACCGAAGAAGCCATGTGGGCGGTCCTTGGTCTTGAAGTAATCCTGCCCGCCGTTATCTCCACACAAAAAGAACACCGTGTTGTCGTCTAGGTCAAGCTCTTGAAGCAGACTGATCACCTCGCCAATCTGCCGGTCAACCATGTGCAGGAAAGCCGCATAGACTTTGGCATCATTCTCCGTGCGTTGCCCTGCTGTCCAAGGTTTGTCTTTGAAGAACTGCCAGGAAGGATCATCCCGATCGATGCCCCACAAACCGTGCGGCGGAGTCCATGGCAGGTAACAGAAAAACGGCTTCTCTCGGTTGTTGCGAATGAACTTCAATGACTGTTTGAAAATCTCCACCTGAGCATGCGTTTCGCCTTCGTAGAAACTATCACCTGCGTTGCCTTTCAATGGTACCTCGCGGCTATTGTGAATCAAGTAGCGAGGATAGAAGGTATGCGCATGCACTTGATCGTAGTAGCCGAAGAACTCATCGAAGCCATGCTTCTCAGGAACTCCTGAAGTACCGCGTCCCCCGATCCCCCACTTACCGAAGCCGCCTGTCGCATAGCCGCGTTCCTTGAGCATGCTGGCGAGAGTGGGTTCGTCCGCGCGAATCGGCGAGAAGCCATCGTTGATGCGCATCGAAGTGTGACCGGTATGCAGCCCTGTCAGCAACACGCAGCGTGTCGGTCCGCAAACCGGCGCGCCGGCCAACGCATTGGTAAAACGCATGCCCTCATTGGCGAACCGATCCATGTTCGGCGTCAGCAAATCCTGGCTGCCCATGTGGCCGGATTCAAAGTAGCCCCACTCATCCAGCATCAAGTAAATGACGTTGGGAGGCTGAGGCTCCGCAGCCAGAGCAGGGACGACGAACAACAGGCCGAGCAGCCCAAGCAGTCTCTTCATCATTCTTTCAATTTCTCGCGTCACGTGAATCTGGCTACTTTACCAGAGCGACAGGCGAGCATTCAGAATGCGATACAAATTAAGACAACGAGAGACTGACCGCTAATTGGCCAAAGATGGTCAGCTCGAGACGGTCTATTCGACGAAAGGATTGCTCTTCGGCTCTCCCACCGCTGCTTGATCGCGAGGAGACTCTTCGGCCTGCCCAGCTTTCTCAGCAGGTGATTGCAGACGCTGCATTGCTCCCGCGTTCTTGAGAACAGGAGTAAACGCTGTGAACAGGCTACCGGCGCCCGTCACGTAGACGGCGATCCCAAGAATGACGACGTAAGCAATCAGATTGGCGCGTTTGTACATGCAGTGAAGAACGGAGGCTCGAGTTCAGGACCGAAAAGGTTGGTGTCCACATGGAAGCCTAGCTCACGATTCACGACCGTGTCGCCAGGAGCCCGGACACTGCTCCCCGGAGCGGCTATCACAGCAAGTCTGACCGGTAGCCCATCACATCCATGGGCAAGACAAACGAACATCCGCTATTTCTTCAGCGGCTTCAAGTTTCGGATGATCATCACGGCATCGGCTTCACCGCGCCAGGGACGAAAGTCCCAAAAGCTAAGTTCCTTGATCTGGCACGGCACTTCTTCGGTGAACTCGCCGGTCAAAGTGTTGAACCACTGTTGCGTTGCGTTCTGACAATCGAACTCTTTGGACGCGGCGTTCGTCCCGACGAAATGGTTCTCCTTTGGTGTGTACATCGCGACGATGCCGTCTCTCTTGTTCGTCAGGTTGTAGCCACTTGAATTGTGATGGCTCATTGGCTTGCAGTTTTCAAAATGAATCGACTCACAGAGTTTCGCCATATGAGAGAAGTACTCGAAGTGAGGCTTGATGAAGTCATCGGGCTGCTCAAAGGGATTGTGGATCAGTGCGTTCCACGATGCACCTTGCCAATAGTACGTCGTATAGCCACCAGCAAACAAACACATATAGTTCCGTCTCAAACAGACCTCCGCGTCGACATACGCTCCCGGAAAAACGACGTAGGGAGATTCTTCGTACCCACCGTGCTCAATATTGAAGATCGGCTTCTGAGGAAACTCCTTCGCCGCATCCATCATGTGCTGATACAGAGTGTGCTTCCAGTTTTGCATGGAAATGAAATCCACCAGACTGGAATGATTTCGGCAGAACCCATAGTCATGCACCGAAACCAGGCGATCGTACGAATCCACCCGACGGGTCCGTTGGATACGTTCGACAATGTACTCCTTAGTCGCGCGTTGGTGATGCAGGGCTTCCTTCGAAACATCCCAGACGACATTCGGAAACGCTTGATACCTCTTCAACACATAGTCGTAGTACATGTTGTCGGCCGACGAATTCATCTCGGGCCACGCCACCAACTTGTTCCACACATAGATCATGAGGTGGCTCACGATTTCCTGATCGTGCATTTCCGCAATCACTTTGTCGAAGTGCTTGAAGAAATCAACATTGAGCGACCGATGATCCGGACTTGAGTTTGAACCCAAGAAAGGAAAAATGTCCTCGCGCCCGCCGTACTCATGCTCGGGATGCTTCTGCAACCGCTCGTCTTTAGGCCAATTCACGTCGTAAGAATAGACGTTCATGACAATCTGGTTGAATCGATGGCGTCTCAACAGCGAAAGCAAGTGCTTCGTCTTGGGAATCTCACCTTGCCCGTAGTCCAAGGCAAACAGCCAGTCGCATTCGAAGGCCAAATTAAGGTAATGCGTGCCGTCCTCGTAAAACAACCGCTGTCGATTGGTGCTGTTCAGCACCACACCTCCATGGCGATCCGGTTTCAGGTTCTTGGCAATGGTGATCTTGCCGCGTTTCCCATCGAGCTCCTTGATGTGCGATTCCAGCACATAGGACTTGCTGCCAACACTCGCACTCGAATAGCGAAACACCCATTCGTTGTCACCGTTGTAGAACAGTGGAACCCTCTGCTGCCCGTCTTCGCTGCTCACGACGGCATAGGATTCCTCAACAAACGGATTCTCGAATTGCTCCTGCACCTCGAACGTCAAATCGTTGACAACCCATTGAGTGCTTTGAAGGGGCCCCTCCAATTCGGAGGCCTTCCAAACCTTCACTTCTGCATTTCCTGCCGCTGCCAACATCAGCAGGAGTAGGAAAGCAATCGTGGTTCGAGTCATCATCGAAGTCTCTTGATTTCGACCGAGGCATTGTGAGCCGTGAGCTACCACTTCAAGTCGATTGTCATTCGACTTTCGCTTGTCTCTTCAATTGTCGCAGGCGTTTATTCCCATCACGATTGATTTCGAACACAAACTTCACAAGATCCAAGAATCCCTGGCGATTTCCGCACAAGTTGGCCAGACCGGCCGGCATCGTTGATTGCGAAAGCTCTTTGATTGCCTCCACATCATCCTGCGCGATCTTGCGAGGCTTGCCCCCGTCGGTCGCGATGCTGATCGTGATCTCGTCCTCGGTTTCCTCAACAAGGTAACCAGACAACGAAACACCATCGACAGTCAGAACATTGACCGACTGAAATCCTTTCAGAATTGACTCTGATGGTTTCAAAATGGACTCGATCAGGAACTCAGGCGTGGTTTGCTTTCGCGAAACCGTCAACTGAGGGCCCATCTGATATCCCTCCTGCACGTCATGGCAATTTCCGCACGCGGTTTTCTTTCCATAGAACAACTTCGCTCCGCGAGCAGCATCTCCGTCCTTGAGCGCAGCCTTTGCCAGATCAGCAAGCGACTCCGCCAACAAGCTCTTTTCCAATTCCGTGTTCATCGTATCTGCAATCAGAGCAGGACGACTTCCTTCGGGGAACGGATGCATTTCGATCAGTTCTTCAGGGCTGTAGAACTTGAGTCTTCCCTTCGTCTCGCCGCGAACGCGTTTCACATCTTCCGGAAGCACGATGTCGGCGTCGTTCCCCCAACTGTTTCGCACGTAGGTCAGTGCGGCCGCGATTTCCGCGTCGGTGAAAAAGTTTCCGATCGCGGTCATAGGCGGAACCCCCTGAGTCGTTTCGAACATCTCTCCTCGCACCCGAATTTTCCCCCAAATTCCGTGCAGCGTCAGCTTGATCAGTCGGTCCTGATCTCCGGTGACCCATTCACTGTCAACTAAAGGAGGATAGATTCGCACGATTCCCTCGCCATGATCGCGGTGGCACGTGTAGCATGATCCTTCCTCGTAAAAAACACGTTCGCCAAGGGAATAGGCGCGAGCGAAATTCTTGTCCTTGAACTTGGCTGACTTCGTTCGGTAGTTCTTCGGCTTGGCCGCACCTTGCAGCTTGCTGCTCAGAAGTTTTTCATGGTCGATGGACAAGTCGTCGGGGCTGAATTTTTGCTTCGATAGCAAGGCTTCCACTTCCGGCTTCAACAGCAACATGGCGCTATTGAGAGCGTTACGAGTCCACTTGTCAGTCTTCTGAGTCGCAACGGTCAGCAGGACCTCTGCTCCGGGCTGCCCGCCAAGCCATGACGCTGCCGCAAGCGCTTCCAAACGCACACGTTGATGCTCATCTGTCGCAGCCTTCGTCAGATACGACTCAGGATCGTCCAAGAGATGGAGGCTGTGTCGAACGACTCGTACGGCTGCCGCACGAACTCGGTGATCTTTGGCCGACATGCAGCGATTGATCAGATCCGTCGACGGTGCTTGCTGTCCCCAGGTCGCCCAAAGTGCTTCCAACACGAGTCGCTCGTCACCAGAGTTTTGATCGGCAAACTTGTGAGCGGCGGCCATCACCTCCGCCTTGTCTCGGCCCCGAAGTTCGCGATGAGATCGCTTGCGAGCATTGATCTCGGTTAGCTTCGTGTTTTCGAAGAGTTCATCGATACTCGCCCCAGCAATCTCAGGAGGATCGACCAAAGGTCGCGATGGATAGGTGATTCGGTAGATGCGTCCGTACTCCGAGTTACGGAGCGGATCGCGAGCACTGTGTTGCATATGCCCGATCAGCGTGTTGTGCCAATCCAGGAAGTAAAGACTTCCATCAGGCGCAAGCTCCAAATCGCAAGGCCGGAAGTTGCCGTCGGTCGACTGAATCAAGTCTTGCCGAAACTTTCCTTTCAGCTCTGCGCCATCCTCTAACGTCTGCAACTGTTTGATCCCCAAGAATCCAATCGAGTTGGTGTAGAGGTAGTCGCCCTGAACTTCGTCTGGGAAGTGACTCGAAACCAAGAACTCGATTCCAGACGTCGGCCGAGCATGATGCTCGTAATTGAATTTGGCAACTTTCGGAACCTCGCTGGCGTGCGGGATCTTCAGCGAGTAGCCAAGCATCCAATACTGTGCTCCACCGGAGGCATCGTTCACAAAGGTCTGACCAAACTCATCGTGCTCCACACCCCAAGGGTTGGAAACATCCGTTTGCATCACGCGTTCGACCTTCCAAGAATTGGGATCGAATCGCCACACGCCACCATCGGTCATCCGTTGCGGCCCCCAAGGCGTCTCCACTTGAGAGTGAAGGAAACGGCCTTCGCACATGTAGATGCCGCTACCGTGGTCCATATCGAACGCCGAAATTGCATGGTGTGTGTCGTGTGGATCGAACCCGTCTAGCAGGTACTCCGTTTGATCCGCTTGGTCGTCGCCGTCGGTGTCCTTCAACAGCATCAAGAACGGTTCTTGAGACAAGTACACGCCTTCGGGAGCTAGCTCAAATCCGATCGGCATGTGCAGGCCTTGTGCGAAAACGGTCTCCTTGTCGGCTCGCCCATCGCCATCGGTATCTTCGTAGATCAACAGCATGTCATTGGGTTTGGCATCGCCGGGCTTGTAATGCGGATAGCTAGGCAGCGTCGAAACCCACAACCGGCCACGATTGTCAAAACGCATTTGGCAAGGATTGCCAAGATTGGGGAACTGCTGTTCCGACGCGAACAGCGAAACTTCATAGCCTTCGGGTAGCGTGAATTTCTCTTTGGCCTGTTCTTCGGTGATGAGGAAATCGGTCGTCCCGTTCTTCTCGCTGACCTGATAGTTTGTCTCGACAGGCGAGAGCGGACGCGTGACAGAATCGTCAACTTTCAAAGTCGTCGACTTCCCTTGAGCAATCGCCCAAACGTTTCGGTCGCGAAGCACCGTCATCTGACGGATTTTTTCGATCTCCTGCGGGTAGTTGAAGTTTCCGTACGGCGCCCAGCGACGTCCATACGCGTGAACGCCGTTCAGCATCCGATAGTCATTACGCCAGAACCAGGCTTTGTCGGCGATGGCTTGTCGAATCAGGCTTTTATCGTCAGCGGCTTCCACGCCTTTGCCAAACAATCCTTGCATGATGACTGGTGCGAGTTGCTTGTATCCGTCCGCAGAAAGATGAACCCCGTTGATCGTCAGCGGCTGCTCGGAATCGGCAAACCAAGTTTGCGTTGGTGTGAACAGATCCAAAACACCGATCCGCTTCTCACCAGCGACTTCGCCAATCACCTCCGCATAGGCCTTCAGGATCGAATTCCGTTCCTTGGCATCTGGAAGGAAGAACTGCGGATGTTGTTCCATCGCAATTGGCGTCGCGAGAACCAGTCGCGGAGCCTTCCCGTCGTCGCGGGTGTAGGACCGAGACAACGTTTGATCGACGAAGGCTCGCAATTCGTTCTTAAAG
>JBGCGI010000131.1:0-11004 GCA_045110715.1 Rubripirellula sp. | reverse complement strand
ACCGATGAGGCAGCCGCCGAACCAGCTGAGGAGTCAACCGAAGCCGCCGATGATTCAACGGAGGCCGCCGATGCTCCCGCTGAATCAGCTGACGAAGCGGCGCCGCCCGAAGAAGCAGCGACCACCGAAGAAGCAGCGCCGTCGGATGGCAGTGGCGATGACTCTAGCGAAGACTCCGACGAGTAACATTTGCTGGAATGACACAAACGACAACTCGAACCGTTCGCAGTATGACGGGCCAGGGGCACGCTGCCGAGCAAGGCGAGCTGGGTTCTGTGTCAGTAGAACTGCGTACCGTCAATAATCGTGGGTTCAAGTGTTCGCCGCGATTGAGCGATTCACTGTCGACTCTCGAGAACAAGATCGAGACGCTTGCTCGCTCGTTGATTCATCGCGGAACGGTTCATCTGTCGGTTTCATGGCGTCGGCCACCGGGAGAGAATCGTCCCAAGATAGAAGTGGAAACGTTGCAAGCCTACGTCGATCAGCTTCAGCAGGTGACTTTGCCAAATGGCGAAGCGCCCACGATAGATCTCGCTTCGATGATCACTCTTCCTGGGATCATCGTGAGTTCCAAAGAGAACGCAGCGGACGACGAGCAGCTTTGGGATTTTGTGCGAACAGCCATCGTTCAAGCGATCGACAACTTGAATGAAATGCGTTCGACCGAAGGCGGCCGAATGGCAGATGTGTTGGTGGCAGAATGTGAGGCGATTGGCAAACGCTTGGCTGAGATCGAACAACTGTCTCCTCGGTCCCAAGAAACCTATCGGAATCGGCTGGAAACGAAGATCAAACGAGTCTTGGAAGAACGCGAGTTAGAGGTCCAGTCGGTCGAGCTGATTCGCGAAGTGCAATTATTTGCTGATCGAGTGGACATTAGCGAAGAGGTCATGCGATTGGCCAGTCACCTGAAAATGTTTGTCGACACCATCGACGGTAGTGTCGACCTCGCTAGCCCAAAAGGCAAGGATTCCGCCACTACCGTAAGTCCTACGGGTCGTAAACTGGATTTCATCATCCAGGAGATGTTCCGTGAGACGAACACGATCGGCAGTAAAGCTTCGGATGCGGGGATCGCTGCCCACGTTGTTGAAGTAAAGTGTGCGATTGAACGAATGCGAGAACTTGTCCAGAATCTGGAGTGACCAAGCCCAATTTCGATGTTCTCAATGCAGGGGGAGGACGAGTGACTAATAGGAACCATGGATATCCAGGCCGATTGATTATCATTTCGGGCCCCAGTGGGGCTGGAAAATCGACGGTCGTGCGCGAACTATTGAACACCTGCGAGTTACCATTGGTACTAAGTGTCTCGGCGACCACCCGTGCACCAAGGCCTGGAGAGATCGACGGCCAACACTACTTCTTTTTGTCAGAGGATGAATTCGCCGCCAAGAAACAGGCGAGTGACTTCCTCGAATGCAAGGAGGTTTTCGGCCAAGGTCATTGGTATGGAACGCTTCGCAGTCAGGTTGCGAATGGTTTGAACCAGGGCCACTGGGTCATTTTGGAGATTGATGTTCAGGGTGCTTTGGAAGTGCTTGAACTCGAAGAATTCAGCCCCATCACCGTCTTCATTCATCCTGGCGGAATGGATGAATTGGAGGGGCGACTGCGGTCACGGCAGACCGAAACAGAGGAAGCCATCGGGGCTCGGCTGAAGACCGCTGCCAGCGAAATGCTGTTCAGTCATCGATACGAATACGAAGTTATCAACGGATCCGTCGACATTGCCGTCGCCGAAATCTGTCAAATATTGAACGACCAAAAGGAAAATCATCCATGCTCGAAGAGCTAAAAGAAGAAGAAATTGTCAACAAGGTTGGCGGGCGTTTTAAACTCAGCACATTGATCCAGAAGCGACTGGTTCAGCTGAATCAAGGTAGCCGCGCTTTGGTCAGTATCGACACCCATGACAAGATGTCGATCGTGCTGCAAGAAATTGTGCAGGACAAGATCATCCTGAACATGGAGAACGAGATCGAGCAGGTGCCTGACTTGGACGCGACGATCGCCGCGGCGGAAGGTCCCGATCTGAGTGCATCGGATCTATGAGCAAGCAGGGGCAAGCGATTTTGCTTGCCGTGGGCGGCGGCATCGCCGCCTATAAATCTGCCATCCTCTGCAGTCGACTTGTGCAGCAGGGCCATCAAGTCCGCGTCGCGATGACGCGCGCGGGCAGCGAGTTCATTGGTCCGCCCACACTTGCCGCATTGTCCGGCAGTTCTGTAGCGATCGAGATGTTCGATCCCAAGTTTCCTTTGGGACCCCATATCGAATTGGCGGAGAACCTTGATCTGATGATCGTCGCTCCGACGACTGCCAATTTGCTTTCCAAGTTTGCGCTCGGTCAGGCGGACGATTTGGTCAGCACACTCTTTTTGCAAGTCTCTTGTCCGGTGCTGCTGGTCCCGGCGATGAGCGCCCCGATGTGGAGCAAGCCTTCGGTGCAACGCAATGTTGAAAGGCTGAAGGAGGACGGCTGCTACTTCGTCGGTCCAGAATCCGGTTGGCTCAGTTGCCGAGTTCGAGGTGAAGGCCGAATGAGCGAGCCCGAGCAAATCATCGACGCGGCCGGCAAACTTCTCAAGTGAAATGAATTCGTGCCGTCGAACCAAAGCACCGCTCCAACAGCGGCGCGTGTGACGGCCTTCGCAAGGTGCGACCATCCACCTGCATTTGTGCTGTCCGAGGTCGCCTTTTTCTTCACTTGAGACGTTGGACCCTGCATTATCACGCGGCATTCTCGCACACGGCACCGGTGCAATCGACTAGAGTGAAAGGGTCTATGATTCGCTTAAGGGCAACTGAATCCCCCCAGAGAACGAGATGGCATGCATTCTGGTCGTCGAAGATAGTCCTACCCACACGGCTTTGATGAAGTCGTTGTTGGTCGATGCGGCGCATCAGGTGGATTGTGCGACCAATGGCCGCGAAGCACTGGATCGTCTTGAGAAAGCTCAGGCCAAAGCATCCGGATCCAACATGCCTGACTTGGTCGTCACGGACTTGCGGATGCCAGAGGTCAACGGCCAGGAACTCGTGCAGGAGATCTCAAAACGCTTCCCTCAGCTTCCGACGGTGGTTGTTACAGCGCGGGGTTCAGAGAACTTGGCTGTCGATGCATTGGCACTGGGAGCGGCGAACTTCGTTCCCAAGAACTTGTTTTCCAAACTCCTGGTGCGAGTCATTCGTCAGACTCTCGAACTGTCACGCTGTGATTCCATTTTCCGTGGATTCAACGGCCAACTGACACGCCCCGAGTTTTCGTTCACGCTGAAGAACGATCTGTCGTCGATCGAACCGGCTGTCCTCTACCTGGTGCAATCATTGGCTGCATCGACTCATCTGAATCCGACACAGCGAATCCGCGTGGGAACGGCTGCTGCTAGCGCCCTCTTCAGCGCGATGTGCTACGGCAATTTAGAGCTTCAGGATGATGAGGGCAGTTCTGTTACCCGGCTACTCTCAGGCGAAGACAGCGGCATCCACGATTTGAATGCTCGCGCCGCGGAAGAGCCTTTTGCCAAGCGAAGCGTCAGCTTGAAAGTTTCGATCGATCAAGCTGACACACGGGTCTTGGTCAGCCACAGTGGCCCAGGGCGTTTGACACGCATGTCGCCAGCTCCGGGAACGCCCGAATCATTCGAGCTGGAGCAGTGTCGTGGCTTGATGCTGATGACCAGCTTCATGGACGACGTGATCTTCCAGTCTGGCTACAGCGAAGTTGTGATGGTGAAGAATCACGAGCCGCTGGGCTAGGCTTGCTGTGGTCGCACGACCACCTTCATCTGGTCGGGATCGCCCGCATGCAAACGCTCAAACCATTTTGGGCCGTCGCTGAGTGAGATTTTGGCGGTGATCAATGGTGCTACGTTGATGATTCCACGATTCATCAGGTCGATGCACTGCGGGTATTCGCCGTTGCATCCACAGGTTCCTCGCAGTGAAATCTCTCGAGTCACGACCGATTGCAGCGGAAGCTCGATTGTCGGTGCAACGTTTCCAACCAGCGTTACACTGCCGCCTTTGCGGACCGATTCGATCGCGGTGTTGATGGTCGGCGTCGCCCCGACCACTTCCAAGGCAACGTCGGCGCCGCGTCCTCCGGTCAGTTCACGTACTTTCGCAGGGACGTCGCACTGATCGCCTCGAAGCACATCGTCGGCACCCAACTCTTTGGCAACAGCGAGGCGCTTGTCATTCAAGTCGACTGCGATCACCCGCGTCGCGCCAGCAGCGCGAACGGCTTGCAGCGTTAACAGCCCAATCATTCCTGCTCCAACGACGACAGCAGTGTCGCCAAGCGTGACCGGGGTCACGTTCGTTGCATGAACGGCAACCGAGACGGCTTCCACGAGAGCAGCATGTTCGAATGGAAGTGAGTCCGGCAGCTGATAGACGATCCGCCGAGGGACGCTGATCCGCTCTGCGAATGCACCGTGCCGTCGATATTCGCCACAGGAGACCCCCAGCACCATTCGGTTGTCACAGAGATTGGCATCACCAGATCGGCAGAAATCACATTGTCCGCAGGACACCATCGAATCGAATGTGACCCGCGTTCCATCTGGCAGGTCATTCACGTTGGCGCCCGTCGCGACCACGATACCGGCAGCCTCGTGGCCCATCACCAACGGCGGAATTCGTCGACCCGTGCTGCCGTCGTAGCCGTGAATGTCACTTCCGCAAATCCCGCAGGCTTCCACCTGAACCAAGACGTCGTCCGCTCCCATTTCGGGTTCGTCGACTTCGGACAGTTCCATTTTCTTGTATTCGGTTAGTAGCAGGGCTTTCATAGACTTTCTCAATCGGATCCATTCACAGCAAAGAGGAATGCCGGATTGGCATGTCCACTTGGCTGACAGAGTTTGGGATGGTGGTGGTTAGACGGGGATGTCGCGACGACGTCGCACCTGGCAAGTTTGGACACGCAGTTTAGCACGGCACATGGATGACGACGATACTTTGACCGCGTACCACGAGTCTGGACACGCGGTTGTCGGATACGCGTTGGGTGGGACGGTCGAGTCGATTCAGTTGGGTGGCGAGGCAGACGATTGGCTGCCTGAACGGTTCGGCGATTGTCGCATCCAATGGGGCAGAGTCGAACCTGGCTGCGATTGGCAACTGCAGCGTGAGATCCTGACGGTGCTGGCGGGACCGGTGGCCGAGATGGTTTATCGCGGTGAGCCTTTGCACCCCGCCTTCTACGGACCCTGGCAGCATGATTGGCAGCACGCCTGGGAATTGGCTGCGTCCTTCGCTCCTGCACCCCCCCGCCGAACCGCGATGCTTGAGAATCTGATCTTAAAGCTGAAGGATCAAATCGCCAAAGATCCATGCTGGGCCGGAATTGCCGCGCTCTCGGACGAACTGTTGGCGCACGAAATGTTGGAGTCTGAGCAAGTGCTGGATGTCTTGCAGTTCTGGATTCGTTGAGCGATTCGTTTGACCTTCACGCGTCCTTCCCGGTAGAACTATAGGTCTTCTCTTGTTCCGGTTGTCGAAGTCCATGGACACAAAAATGGTGCTTGTGAAAAATCAAGTTCGCCGCCCCGCGTTCACGCTCATCGAACTGTTGGTTGTGATTGCGATCATTGGCATCATGATTGGCCTTTTGTTACCTGGCGTGCAGGCCGTTCGCGAAGCCGCTCGTCAGACTCAATGTCGGAATAACATTCGGCAAGTCGCTCTTGCCTGTCACAGTTACGAATCGACTTACAAAGAGCTGCCGGGATACGCCGGCGAGTCACCACCGTTGCTGGTTGGCTATCGATTGGAGCGAACACCAGACAGCACGTACGCGGGGGGCACTTGGATCACGCAGGCCATGTTCTTCATGGAGCAAGGAAGTTTGGCGGATTCTCTGTTACGAGCGATCAAGTCATCATCGTTGTCGCCGGAGGACGAGCACAGCGTTCGCGTTCCCGTCAATACGTTGCATTGCCCAACTCGTCGCGATGCGGAATCCTATCCTCTGCTGGAACCGTACCTCACTCGCTACGGACAACGAGGTGCCCGAACTGACTACGCGATGAACGGAGGGCCAGCAATTGTGTCCAAGATTGATGACCGAATCATCGAATCGCAGTACGACGGAACCTGGGTGCTCGGCAAACGGACGAAAACGAATCGTATCTTTGACGGCCTCAGCTACACCTATTTGTTGGGCGAGAAAGCGATGGATTCGACTCGCTATACCACGGGTAATTGCTTTGGTGATCGAGCGCCGATCGCAGGCATGCAGGAGTCACGCGTTTCATCGCATTCTTACGTGCGCTATGCAGCACGCCAGCCTCGAATTGATTCCGTCAACAACTGCTTGGTCTGTCATGACTTTGGAAGTGCCCATCCAGCAGGCTGGAATGCTGCGATGAGCGATGGATCGGTCCGCTTGATGTCGTATCACATGGACATCGAAATCCATCGCGCCAACGCGTCGGTGGACGGTCGGGAAATCCCCCGTGAATGAGGCTTCCATCGCTGAAGCGTGCTACCCGCTCGCTCGCCGGTGAAGGCGGAAACCTCCGGTACCTCCACGAATTTGAAAATTTCAAGTGTGCGACAACGACAGTCATGAAAGCGAAAACTTCGTTCTTCGGCCTCCCAGCGGTTTGTCCCCATCGCAGCGAGGGATGATTGCGACACGGCATCCACCGGTCACCGACTCGCCAGCGAAACCGAAGAAGGGAATGCGATTTTCGATCGCAGGTCTGATGCTGGTGACGCTTGCGATCGCATTCGGATTGTCAGGGAACAGTTGGTACTCGCCTCGAGCATTCGCGGGAATCATGGCGGTGATTGCCAATCTTCTCATCTTCTGGATCGAGTTCAACGAGGTGGACCATCCGTTGGTAAGATCGATCGCGGCCGCGTTTGCCGTTGCGTGTGCCGTTGCCATCGTTGTCGCCTTGTTCTCTTAGGCATCGCCGTCTCGAGAGATCATTCCTCGGGGTCCAAGCCGAGTGCCAAGTGGATATCACGCATCGTGCCAATGTCCTCGGATGATAAACCGGCAGCCCTGTCGATCTCTAAGGAGGCAACTTGGCCTGTGATTGGCATGGTCGCTTTCACGTGAATCAGCCCATCGGTGTCATAGCGAAACTCCACATCGACAGGCGTACCCGCAGGCAGGTTAGGCGGCAGCCCTTTGATCACACAGCGTCCAATTCGAGTGGAGTGTTGGCCCCTTGCATCGCCGCCTTCGACGACCTCGACAGCGACGCTGGGTTGGTTGTCACGAATCGTTTCAAATCGTGTGCTGTGTGCCGCTGGCAGCGCAGTGTTGCGGGCAATCATGACGTGGTTGCACTTCCGGCTGGTTTCGGTGTCGACACCCAGCACCCCAAGATTGTGGGCATTGACGTCGACAAGCTTCAGTTTCCCGATCGGTCCTGAAGGCGGTGCAGCAGTCGTTTGACCAGTTTTGCCAGGCTTGCCTTTGCTCGCCGCCAGCTCGTCATCAGATCTCAACCGCGCCGCGTAAATGGCGGCACCATGCGCGACTGCCTCGTCGGCGGAAACGCTGCTGTCAGGTTCCATTCCTGATTCACGCAACAGCATTTCGCGGACTTGAGGCATCCGCGTGCCACCGCCAACGAGAATCACCTTGTCGATTTCGATCCAGGTCAGTCCTGCATCGGAAACCAACTTGCGGATCGTGAAACGCGTGCGGTCCAACAGGTGAGCCGTCATGTCATTGAATTCTTCTCGGGAGATCACCGATACCATCCGGTGATCCTTGAAGGCCAAACGAACACCTACACGTTTTCGCGACGTTAAAGCGTGCTTGATGTCCTCCGCCTCGCGTAACAGATACTCTTCGCCACCTTCGCGCTGCGAGGGTTGGATCTCCGTCTTCATGGCAAACTGTGCATCGATCCAGCGCGAAAGGCACTTGTCCCAGTCGACGCCACCAAGCATCGCATTGCCATCGGTTGCCAAGACACTGATATCGCTTCGTTCGACTTTGACGATCGACGCGTCAAACGTTCCTCCACCCAGGTCGTAGACCAGGACCGTTTGTGCTTCCGATTTGCCGCGGAGCTGATCGACTCCGTAGGCAATCGCAGCAGCAGTGGGTTCATTGATAACCGCCCGGACATCCAAGCCAGCCAGCAGCCCCGCGTCCATTGTCGAACGGCGTTTCGGCTCGTTGAAGTAAGCCGGTACGGTGATCACGGCTTGTTGGACGTCCATCCCCAATCGCGTTTCGGCATCGCGGCGAAGCTTTCCCAGCACCAGCGACTGGATCATCTCCGGCGGATAGGTTTGACCGTTCACATTCCGAGAATAGGTGGCGTTTCCCATTTCTCGTTTGGCATACTGCGCGACCTGCTCAGGCAGAACAGGAATGGCTTTGACGGCTTCCTTTCCAACCACGATGCAGTCGTCTTCAAACAAGACGACCGACGGCGTTGTTGAGTCGCCTTCACTATTGAGCAGCGTGGTGGGACGACCAGACTCATCCACATGGGCGATGACACTACGTGTCGTGCCCAAGTCGATGCCCACAATCGGAACAGGTTTCGAATGCTTGCTCAAAGGGTCACCATTTTGCAACAGACACGAGGCTAGGTCTTATCAATTGGCTGTCCAGGACACGGTCGCATTCAAAGATCGATCTCTGCCGCCATTCTGCATGTAGATCGTGAACCAACAGCGACCGTCCCAAGTCGACGGCGCCCATCGTGTCAAATCTATTTCATAGGAAGTGGATTTTCCAATGTCCGTGATCACTTCCGGTTTCTTTTCGGTACCCCAAGGAGGCGACTCATTGAACACGCGTCCCGGCTTCATTCCCAATCCCAAGAACACGCGTTTTGCGTAACCACCGGGGGTATGATAATCGACATAGAAGCCGGTCTTGGAAGCAGTATCAATCGTCAATATCTGTTCGTGCGAAGCTCCACCGGAAATGATGACCTTCTTGACGCCCTGCAGTTCGATGCCACCCATCGCTTCGCCCATTCCGTCTGGCCTCGATCCCATCCCGATTTGAAAGGCGTTGCCACGACGCGTCGCGAAATCGCTCCGAGATGCCAGCGAGTGTTTGATCCGATGTGCCAGCACGACCCCGTTCGGCTCGGCAGTGTCGCCCTCGGTATCAGCAATCAACTCCTGTGGGAGTGTTTCGGTTAGCTCGGCAATTCGTACATTGGCCTTCTTTTGCTCAAGACCCTTGGTCTCGCTGGTGGCTCGCTGATACCAGCCCAACGCATGAAGCTTGGCGTTTGTGGAGGCTGGTGAATCGCTCGTTGCCGAGTTTGCCACCTCATGCCAAGCGTCGGCAATCGCCAGAGAATTTCCGCTGCTTGTTCTGGATGCGATTTCCATCACCGCGGCAGCACGCATTTTGGCGTCGGTGCCCAAGGTAAGGTGTTTGAGTCCTTGCTCCCACTGACGACGAATCAGACACAGGTAATGTCCAACTCGCTGATTCGCCTCCGGGTCATTCTTGGTTCCGGTAAGGATTGGTAACGACTGCTGGTACTGCTCGAACGCATTCGCAATTTGTTGCAGTTCGTTCGCGATGTGTTCAAGCTCTTCGCGACTTGAACCGCGAGCGTTAGCGCCGATTTCTCTCTTGGACGTTTCAACGAGTTTCAATCCCATCGCAAACTTCTCATCACGCCGGCAAAGTTCGATCACTTTTCCAACTGCCCGAATGAACTCAGGGGTTCGGTCGGAGGTGATGCGTGGGGCCGCATCATGGAGCGTTTCCGTCTTCAGCGTCGTTGCGTCAATGCTGTTGTAGTGGTCGTGAAAGTTGTCGACGATGGCCAGAGCCAATGCGAATTCGCCTTCTTTCGTAAGAATGTCATGTGAGATTCGCCATAGCTCAAAGCGTCCTGCCGGATCGTCGGTCGTGCTTTGGCCTTCGCGGTGGAGCAACTTCCCCAATTCTACCTTTTGCAGCGAGGTCTTCGCTTTGACGTACTCGTCTTGATAAAGCTCTCGAATCAACGCACGCTTTTGTTCGAGCTCACTATCGGATGGCAAAGGATGCTTGTCAGCTTTCGGTTGATCATTGTTTGCAGGTGGTGCCAATTCCGGGAGGCTGCTTGGTTCGTCTCCCATTGAATCTGTTAACTCGAGGGCGGGCTGGGGAGTTTCCACTCGCTCCTTCGTATCTCTGTTAGGAGGCGTTGCCTCATCGGAAATCTCGACTGCTGCCTCGTCTTGCTTCTTTTGTTCAGCGGTCGGGTCGACCAACGCATCTGGTGACGGTTCGCTGGTCGCGATCTCAATTCCCAGCGGTTTCAGCCGGGAATAATCCAGTACGAACTTGCCACTCCAAACGCCTGCGCCGATCATTGCCAGTGCGATCAAGCAAGGGATCATCGAATAGATCCAGTAGTTGGGCTTGGACTGCTTCTTGACGCGGCCTCTGCTCCTGTGCGGAGTCGTTGACGTTGCCGGCGAGACTGGCTGCGGAGGTGGAACTTGGTAAGAGGGCTCAGCGGAAGCTGGCGTCGGCAGCATCGTGCTGGGCTTGTTTCGCAAGGAGTCGTCGTAGATTCTTCTCTTCTCTTCGTTCAGCAAACACAGTCTCGCCGATGACACCTGATTCGAAAGCTGCTCTGCCATCTCGGCGTATTCGCCATTGGTCAGGTCGTGCAGGAAAGCGAGATGCTTGTCGGCAGCCGCATCGATCACGTCCGGGTCTGCTTCGAACGTCGCCAGCCCCAGCAGCCGATAGTAGCTCGGTGGCTGCTCGCTGGGAGGAATGCCTAGCCACTTGTGAAGCGGATCAAACATTGCGAAGGTTTTCGATGCCGCAGGATGGGTGACGGATAGCTTTCGACAACGAAAGCCGACTTGACTATCTTATTGCCTACCAGCTCTTTCGGAAAACGTTGCCGGGATTCGACTTGCGTTAGCAGCCAATTGTTCCAGCCCCACCCGCCCCGCACACAAAAAACAACCAATCGGTTCATGTTACAGTCCCCACCAAGCTCATCGGTTCATCTTTTACGATTGATGATGTTCTTTTTT
>JBGCGI010000130.1:0-75153 GCA_045110715.1 Rubripirellula sp. | reverse complement strand
TGGCTTGCCTGTTCGCGGACAGCGTACCAAAACCAACTCAAGAACACGCAAAGGCCCACGCAAGACCGTGGCTGGTAAGAAAGGCGTGAAGGACCTTCGCTAGGTCGCTCCCTCTCTATCCTTCAATTTGTTTTCACCAACCAATCAGAGACCTTTGCTGTGGCAAAGACCAATAAGAAGAAACGAGTCCGTCGTAACGTTACTGCAGGCATCGCACACATCCACGCGACCTTCAATAACACGACTGTGACAATCACCGATCCCAAAGGGGACACGCTGTGCTGGGCAAGTGCTGGCACAAGCGGTTTCAAAGGCAGCCGTAAGAGCACTCCTTTTGCTGGCCAATGTGCCGCGCAACAGGCTGCTGAAAAGGCATCCAAGTTTGGCATGCGTGATGTCGAAGTTCGCGTCAAAGGACCTGGATCAGGTCGTGAGAGTGCGATCACTTCGCTACAAGCTGCTGGCTTGAACGTGAAGGCAATCGAGGATGTCACCCCGATTCCTCACAACGGATGCCGCCCACGCAAAAAGCGTCGCGTGTAACCAAATGTCGTTGCAGTTCGCTGTTCGACAACTCTGCTTATAACAACCCCAACGCGAGAAACCTTTCTCGCGTTGCCTGACATCAAGAACCACCTCCACCTGCTTCCCGGACCTGAGGTTATAGAATGCACATTCGTTGGCGCGGCATGGAATTGCCAAGTACGGTCGAAGTCGATCGTAATTCCTTGTCAAACACCTATGGCAAGTTTGTAGCTGAACCTTTCGAGCGTGGCTTCGGCTCCAGCGTTGGCAACAGCCTTCGCCGCGTGCTGCTAAGCAGCTTGATGGGAAGCGCAGTCACCCAAATCAAAATCCGTGGTGCTCAACACGAATTCACCACGATCCCTGGCGTTTTGGAAGACGTCACCCAGATCGTTTTGAACGTGAAAAGCCTCGTCGTGCGCAATCACAGTGATGCGACTCGCGTGATCACCGTCGAGAGCGACAAAGCCGGTGTGATCACAGGTGCTGACGTTCAGACAGACTCTGACGTCGAAGTGATCAACAAAGAACACGTGATCGCAACCTTGACCGACGATGTCCCTTTCATGATGGAAATGGTTGTTGAAAACGGTCGTGGCTATGTGCCCAGCACCGAGCACAGCACCGTCGATCACGAAATCGGAATCATTCCAATCGACGCGGTCTTCAGCCCCATCACTCGTGTTCGTTACGAAGTCGAAGAGACTCGTGTCGGCCAGAAAACGAACTTTGACAAGCTGAACCTTGAGGTTTGGACTGACGGCTCGCTCAATCCAGAAATGGCGTTGGTCGAAGCTGCCAAGATCCTTCGAAAACACCTCAACCCGTTCGTTCAATATCGCGAACTTGGCCCGAGCATCTTCTCGGCTGCTCGCGGTGGAGCTGGCTCTCCGGAAGCCCAGTTGGAAGCGAAGCTGAACATGACCTTGGCTGAATTGCGATTGTCAGTTCGCGCGAACAACTGCTTGGAAAGCGAAAACATTCAAACGGTTCGTGACCTTGTGCAACGATCCGAAGATCAACTATTGGAAGTTCGCAATTTCGGTGATACCACGCTGAACGAAGTTCGCGAGAAACTCTCGCAGTACGGCCTTCACTTGGGCATGCGAGTTCCCAACCAACCCATGTTTTAGGACGGTGGATGCGAGCACTAGCCGCAATCACCCCTGAATCTCAACCATCACACCACTTCGTATATTTTTGGATACTTAGTCATGCGGCACAGACGACGAGGCCGAACGCTCGGACGTAGCCCGAGCCATCGCAAAGCGTTGCTCAAGAACCTGGCCAGTGCCCTGTTCTTGACCGAGCGCGATGCGACTTACGACGACAACGCACCGAAGGTAGCTGGTCGGATCACAACGACTTTGCACAAAGCGAAAGAGGTTCGCCCTCTCATCGAGAAGTGCATCACGATCGCTAAGAAATCGATCCCTGCCTCCGAAGAAGCCAAGCAGTTTGAGTCGGATGCCGAACGCGGCAGCGACGCTTGGAAGAAATGGCGGAAAAGTGATGACTGGCAGAAATGGGCCAACGCCCGTGCTCCTGTCGTCGCTGCTCGACGCCGTGTCATTCAGCTGATTGGCGACAAAGACGCTGCTCGAATCCTGTTTGACACCATCGCAGAACGATTCGTCGATCGCCCTGGCGGATACACCCGAATCCTCCGTCTCGCAACACCACGATTGGGTGATGCTGGAGAGCGAGCCATCCTCGAACTGGTTGGCAACAACGATCGCGTCAAGCGGAAGGCAGAACGTCCTTCGTTTGATGACGACTCGGCCGACAGCGATGAGTCCGCACCCTCAGAAGAAGCCGTCGCTGAAGACAAGGCCATGAAGGCTTTGAAGTCTCGCAAGAGCGATGACTTGAAAGTGGTTGAGGGCATCGGACCAAAAGTGGAAGAAGCTCTTAAAGCAAACGGCATCACGAGCTGGACTGAGCTTGCTGCAGCGGAAGCCGATCAAGTCAAAAAGATCCTGACCGAAGCCGAAGGAAACTTCGCCGGCCAAGACCCAACGACTTGGCCCGAGCAGGCGAAACTGGCCGCTGATGGCGAATGGGAAAAGCTGAAGAAGTGGCAAGACGAACTGGATGGCGGTAAGCCTGCCTGAGCCTCTCTGCTTTCTTAACAGAGCTCTCGGTTCCACTGAACAACACAGACCCAGCACTGCGGTGCTGGGTCTTTTTTTGCGTCCTGAATCAGGCCCGCATCCCCTGCGCCCGAAGCCACGCCCTCAACTGCTGGTCAGCACCGACTTCGGACGTCAACGCTTGCCATTCTTTGGCCACCTGTGACAACGCGTCCGCGGGTGCTGCCATCCCGTCCAGCACTTGTCCAACTTGATGGTCAAGGACTTGGTAGTATTCGTCAGCGCGAAGCAAACGCAACGTCGGCAGCGTGACTGGTGTCTCAAGACGCTCGGCTAACCACTGGTCATAACTTCTTCTTGCCGCTTCGGATTGCTGATCACCGCTGGCACGCCGACCGCGAACGAGTGACATCCCGGGAATCTGTTTGCGCACACTGAGACTGGTCTCGCCACCACCCAGCCAGGCAATGAACGTCTTTGCCGCAGCGCTCTGACGGCAACTTGACGAAAGCGATATGACAGGTGAGAAAGGATCGAAGAGAATCCGCGAGACATCTCCGACGCCGGGCATGCTGCGAACCTGAATCTCTGCATCACCGTCCGACTGGCCTGCCTCAAACCCAATTCCGCCTTTCAGTTCACCCGTTTTGATTGCGTCCCAAACCGTGTTCGGCGACGCTCGCTTTCGCTGATAGCGATCATGCGTACGCTTCATCAGGTCCAGCGCATTCACATACGACTCACGCTCAATCAAGGGACTGAAATCCTCGCGACTGAACAGCCACCCTTGAGTCGTCACGGCGCGCCACAGAAACATGGCTCCCGCCCACCCGGCTTCAGTCGGCTCACTCGCCGCGCCACCCCATTGCTGCACTCGCTCGTCATAGTCATCCCACGAAGCGAGCCCGATGTTCGTCGGGGCATCCTCTGCCAACTGCTTTCCATCAAAGCCTCCGTCGCCGATCAGCAATGCTGGAAGCAAGGCGCCCAGGGGCACGGACAGATTCTCACCTCCATACTTGGCAATGCCATTGCGGACCGATGGAAACAACGGGTTGGCGACTCCCCCGATCTCCTTGAACTCGGAGTCCGAAACTGCGGTCAGGCTATTTGCCGCCGACAGTTCGGCCGTCAAGGACAGCGGATAGACCAAGACATCCGATTTGCGTGCAGCCTCTTTGATCAATTGCGACAGAGCCGGACTCCCCTCGCCAACACCGATCCGTTCGATCTCAATCGAATGGATCTCAAGAGGCTGTTCAGTGACTGCCGCCCAGCCACGCTCGATCAATTCCTGATCCGCTTTCGCGCTTCCACTCATCAACACAACACGGAGCGGCACGTCCTTCCTGGAGGTCGCTGGCTTCTTCGCCGCCTTGGGTGCCTGCTGGGAACATCCCGCCGCTGCTGCTGCCATCACAGCGGATCCAACAAGCATGTCGCGTCGGTGCAGGCGGCGGTGTGTCACGGGTAAACTCAGGGATAAAATTGGCAACGGACGCAGGTACATTCCTGCCCTTTTACGCACTATAGTGGCTTTGAGTTCTTGGATAATACTTGCGTTCACGATGGAGCGCATTTGATCCCAACAATGTTCGACAGTTCAAGCGATTGAGAGACAGCAGCACATGAGTCATTACCTTGGGATCGATGTTGGCACCAGCGGCACGAAAACACTTCTCATGAATTCCCAAGGCGTCGTGCTCGCCGAGGCGGATTCGGAGTACCCGCTGTATCAGCCCAAGCCGGGTTGGACGGAACAAGATCCTGAAGACTGGTGGAAAGCGACCGTCAAGACGGTGCGCGCGGTGATGAAAAAAGCCAAGCTCAAGCCGGCAGATGTGAAAGCGATCGGACTAAGCGGGCAGATGCACGGCTCGGTTTTTCTTGACAAGAACGACAAAGTGATTCGCAAAGCACTCCTTTGGAACGATCAACGCACTGTCAAAGAATGCGAGGAAATCACAAACGCAGCTGGTGGGCGCAAGCAGCTCATCAAGATGGTCGCCAATCCTGCGCTGACCGGCTTTCAAGCTCCCAAGATCCTCTGGCTACGCAATCAAGAGAAACGCAACTTCGATAAGTTGGCCAAAGTCCTCTTGCCCAAAGACGATGTTCGCCGGCGACTGACCGGCGATTACGTTACCGAAGTCAGCGACGCAAGCGGCACGCTGCTTCTCGATGTCGTCAAACGCAAATGGTCGAAGCGACTGCTTGGAAAACTCGATCTGGACGCAGACCTATTGCCGAGAGTCGTTGAAAGTGACGAGGTGACGGGAACCCTGACCTCCACAGCCGCCAAACAGCTTGGGCTCACGACGCAGTGCAAGGTGGTTGGCGGAGCTGGCGATTGTGCCGCCGGTGCAGTCGGCAACGGGGTCGTGAAGAAAGGTGTGCTCAGCACCTCGATCGGCACCAGCGGCGTCATGTTT
This sequence comes from Rubripirellula sp., assembly GCA_045110715.1. Classification (GTDB taxonomy): domain Bacteria; phylum Planctomycetota; class Planctomycetia; order Pirellulales; family Pirellulaceae; genus Rubripirellula. The sequence goes on along the minus strand of JBGCGI010000130.1, from coordinate 70,103 downwards.
GTTCATAGCGACGAGCCCCAATACGATGCCGCCGGACGACTGCATACGTTCTGCCATGCCGTGAACGGCAAATGGCACATGATGGGCGTGAACCTGACCAGTGGCGGCTCGCTTCAGTGGTGGGTCGATCAAGTCCTGCAGGGCTTGTCGGGGTTTTCTGCCAAGAAACGATACGAGGTCGCCACCGCTGAAGCGGCCAAGATTGCTGCGGGCAGCGATAGCCTACTATTCCTCCCCTACCTCAACGGCGAACGAACACCTCATGCAGATCCCAACGCACGAGGCAGTTTCGTCGGCATGAACCTGACCCACACACGAGGACACATGACCCGAAGCGTGATGGAGGGCATCACCTTCGCACTTCGTGATAGCCTAGAAATCATCGATTCGCTCGGAGTACCTGTTCGCGAAATCCGCGCATCGGGCGGCGGGAGTAAGAATCCACTTTGGCGTCAGATGCAAGCCGATGTATTCGGTCACAAGATCACCACACTGAAGGTCGAGCAAGGTCCGGCCTACGGTGTCGCATTGCTTGCTGCGGTTGGTGACGGAGCCTACCGTTCCGTTGAGTCAGCATGCAAGGCAACGATCGAGGTCGCCGATCATACACCGCCGAGCAAAAACGCCGTGAAGAATTACAACCACCTGTTCCCGATCTACCAGGATCTTTACGGTCAACTGAAAGACTCCATGTCTGCCTTGGCGGACCTGCAATCTGGCAACTAGAACACTTACTGCCCAAACCACCATTCTTCCAAGAGGACACTTATGCATCGCTTGCTTTCCCTCCCCATGATGCTTCTGGCAATCTCAGTTGTCGTTCCCAGTGCTGCCCTCAAACCAGCGTCAGCGGATGACAAGCTCAAAGTGCTGATCATTGACGGACAGAACAACCACACCGCGTGGCCCAAAACAACGGTGATGATGAAGAAGTACCTGGAGGACTCAGGGCGTTTCACCGTCGATATCGAGCGAAGCAAGTACACCTGGAAAGGTGGTGACCTGCTGAAGCAATACCCACTGGATGACGGCAAAGAGTATGAAGACTTGCCGCAGCCTAAAAGCGACCCTGACTTCAAACCCAACTTTGGTCTTTACGATGTCGTGCTTAGCAACTTTGGATACAACGCAGCCGACTGGCCTCAGGAGACACAGGATGCGTTTGTCAAGTTCGTTGGCGGAGGAGGCGGGCTGGTTGTCGTTCACGCTGCCGACAATTCGTTTGGCAATTGGGACGAATTCAACAAGATGATCGGACTTGGTGGCTGGGGCGGCAGAAACGAAAAGTCTGGCCCCTACGTTTTCCTCGACGACGACGGCAAGACCGTGCGTGATGACTCACCTGGCGGTGGTGGATCGCATGGTCCCCAGCACCCCTTTCAAATCGTAATTCGCAATCCAGACCACCCCATCACGAAAGGCTTGCCGCGGACTTGGATGCATGCCAAAGACGAGCTCTATCAGAAGCTTCGTGGTCCAGCCGATAACATGACGATCCTTGCGACGGCCTTCTCAGCCAAGGAGTTCAAAGGAACAGATCGACACGAACCCATGATGATGACGATTGACTACGGCAAAGGTCGCATCTATCACACGCCAATGGGGCACGCGGATTATTCCGTTGAGTGCGTCGGGTTCATCACCACCTTGATTCGCGGGACAGAGTGGGCTGCCACCGGCGAAGTAACACTAACGGATGTACCGAGCGACTTCCCCAAAGCCGATGAGCCAAGCAAACGAGCTTTCAAATAAGACAGCTCTCACTCGGCTTCAGCCGCCTGAACAACACGTGTTGAATCCGGATAGCTGAGCACGAGTTGCTTCACACCGACTCGAGCCAAGCCGGATGGCATCAACCGATCGATCGCGAAGTCAACCAATTCTTGGTTGGCTTCGTTCGTATAGGGCTGCAGATGGGGAACCAAATCTCCAGCATGCTGACTGTCAATGTCCAACATCTGCACCGGCGTCTTGGCATCGAACTCCAGATCATCAAGATCGATCCAGCGCCGCTGCGGCGAAGCAGTCGTCTGAAACCAGATCTTCCTCTCCCGTGGTGCATACACGAGACTCCACTGGGTCAGCCCTGGCTGGTTAACACTGGCAAGCGAATCGAAGGCGTAGTCAAGTTGCTGATGCCCTTCTTCTGTGGTGGGCAACGCTTCTACCGCTTGCACGGCCTTCTCGAACCGACGCAGGCTATGACCGGCGTGACGGTTGCCGTTGTTGCCAATTTCATCGATCGACTCGTCCCAGCATGAATTTGCCAACGCACATTTCGACAGCTCGTCTCCTTGTCGAACGACAGCTTTCCCTTCTAGGAATTCGATGACCGCAGCATCGCCATTGGCATCACTCACGAAATAATGGACCTTCTCGATCATTGCTAGCAGCGGCGCCGGACGTACTCGCTGCAGGCTGCTGACCACTTCGGTAACGCTCTCGGCAGTATCAAGTTGAAATTGCAGCCACTGAATTGCGTTGACGGCATCACGTTTATCGGGTGCCGGAAAACGAGCGTCGACCAACTGCAAGATGTCAACGGTCAGGCCTTTCTCATTCATCCCTGCGAACGGAATCTCACGTCCGTACTGGACGAAAGAGACACTGCCGAACCTCGAGACCCACTTTGCGGGTTTGATCGGCGATATTCCTTTCTTCTCGATTCCTCGCTTGTTGACGATCAGCAAGCCACGTCCAAACGACCAATCGTGATTTCGAGCGATCAACAATCCACCATCCGTACTGAACCGCATGATCGTGCAAGCAGATGCCGTTGAAACGCCAACCAAAATGAGCATCAACATTGTAAACAGAACGTTTTGCGAAACTTTGCGTCTCATTCGAGTCTCACCTGTAAGAATTTCTACTGCCGTTACAAAACGCAGACTCCGTCATCTTAACGGAAGGATTTCGGCTTCACCGCACTCTAGATTTTCGACACCGACCACCACAATCGATACAGCCGACACGGCAAGGCAGTCAGAGAAACTCGGTTGTTCAGATGCACCAATTGAACTTGCCTCCAAGGGCGGCGTAGTCGAATGAACAACACAGGCGGCGTACGAACTTCACTAACCGTTGACATATTTGGGCTGGCAAGGATGCTGGACTTTTCGTCACTTGAAATATTTGGTCGTCGGGATCTTCTCAAAGGATCCTTGATCGCTGGATTCTTGCCCTTTGGTCTCGGCAAGCAGAAGGATGAGATTCCTGATCGCCCACTGAAAGTGGTGTACGAGAAGCGTTTCCCAACACTGGTTGCCATCATACGAGCACAAATTGATTCGCTTTGGTGTGGTCGCCAAGGCGATAGCGCCTGCGAAGTGGCAAAAGAAGTTCTCGTATACGCCAACCATCTGCCACCGCGTCTTCAACACGGCATTGCAGTCGCTCTGCTGTGGCTAGACATCTACTCCGTGAAACACATCGGCAGAAGACTCCACAAACTCTCTTCACGTGACCTTCGACGAGTATTGAATCAGGGCGAAACACCAAGAGCAGGGAAGGGTCCGCCACTGATTCTGTGGGATGACGACCACCTGCTTCACACAGCTGTCAGCGGATTGACGATGCTGGGACGTTTGGTCATTCACTCACGACAGCCCGCACGCGAATTGATCCACTTCGGATGGTCGGAAAAGTGCGAAGACCCCAGCAACGTCGTTCAAGTTGATGCTCCTCAGCAGGCCGATCTGTCGACTCACTATGACGTCTGCATCATCGGCAGCGGTGCTGGGGGAGCGACGATGGCGAACCGCCTCACGGCAGAGGGTCTGCGCGTCTTGATCATGGACATTGGCGACTTTGTCAGTCCAGATGCGCTGATTCAAAAAGTTCCTCAAGAAGACGGCTCCGTTTGCTTGGCTCCACCACGAAGCGATGAAGTCCTTTATCGCCTCTACAAAGATGCGGCGGGACAAATCGCCGGCGGACTTGGACAAGTCGACTCAAAACTCCAGCTTGTGATTCCTTCCCAACGCAAAAAGATCCCAGTCAAGCAAACGGTCAATGTTTGTCAGGCTCGCGTGTTTGGCGGTGGACCGTATGTGAACAACGCGATTCACTTGCCGATTCCCAAGTTTGTCTACGAAGAGTCCTGGATAGGTCGTCAACCGACGAATGTGCCCTACGAGCAGCTCTCTGACTTGATGACGTCAATCAACAATGAACTCGGTGTGAACCAAACGGTCACGGAGTCTCAGATCAGTGATCGCAGCATGCGATTTGCCCAAGGCTGCTTGGCACTTGGCGAGGAAGTTCAACCGCTTCCCGTCGCGATGCGAGACAGTTGCTTTGGATGCGGAAGCGACAATTCGGTTGATAGCTTCGGTGACCACATCGGTGGCATCCATCCTTACTCGCCCACCGGCCCCAACAGCTTCCTCGTCCAAGCGATGCACAATCCGTCGCCCGCAGATGTTTCTTACCGAACGACTGCGAGAAAGATCCGCGTTGCGAGAGACGACGCGGGATCCTTACGAGTCAAAGGCGTCGAGGTCTGCCGAACCGAAGAATCCGGACGTCGAAAGAACGTCACGGTGACGGCCAACGAGTACGTGGTCGCCGCCGGCGTCGGTGCAACAACGCAATTGCTAGGAAACGCCTTGGCATCAGCCCGGCTACGCAACCGACACGTCGGCAAACGGCTGACGGCAAACATCGGCACCGCGGTTTACGCGATGTTCGACAAACCGATCTGGCCCTCCAGCAGCACCCGGCCGGAACCGGGCGTCACGCAGTGCTTCCTCGTCGATCGACGGATGGTTGAGGAGAATGGCGAAATGGTCGAGGAACCAGCACTCGAAAACTGGTTCCATTTCCCTGGCACCGTCGCGCTTGCTCTGACAGGATGGTTTCAAGAGTTCGCCTGCACGATGCGCAAGTTCAACCACCTTTCGATGTCGGGGATTGTTGTCCCTACACAGGTTCGACCGAGCAACTACGTCGATACTTGCGGCAAGTTCCATCTCGAATTCGACTGCGATGAGTTCGAGTTACTGCTACGTGGCATGAAGCGAATCGCTCGGATCTATTTTGCAGCGGCAACACCCGAGGATGGCGTCACGCTGCACTTGCCTACCAAAGCGATTTTGATGCGTCATGGGCGGCCCGTTCGGATTCGCAACATGGATGACTTCGACTGGGCGCTTTGCCAGATTCGAAAGCGTGGCCCCGCCTTTGTGAATCTACTGACGACCCACGCGCAAGGTGGTTCCTCGCTCGGCGACGTCACTGACCCAACGACGTTCCAGTTGATGACCGAGTGCGGTGAGCGAGTCGAAAACTTGACCGTCTCTGATGCGTCGGTGTTTCCCGCCGGTTGTGAGATCAATCCTCAACTGACGGTCAAAGCGATGGCAACGCTCGCTGCACATCAAGTCCTTGAGCGAACAGTGCAGCAACGCAACGCGGCTTGAATGTTCTAGCGTTGTTGTACGTTGAAGAATGGTGGCCGCCAGCTTGGTGCCAATGACGCATCGTCGACGTTCACGCCTGCCTCGACTTTGCCTTCGTTGTTCAACAATGGATGATCCGGCATCGAGTCCAGCGAGGAGAGCGAAAGAAACTGAACTCGACCGTCCTCAAACAGCACATTGATACCGTCACCACTGTGGCCAACGACACCGGCCAGATCTTCGCGATTGGCGATGCTGCTTAGCGGCGCGTCAGCCATCACGGCAAACGAAGCACGCGATTCAAAACGTGGAGACGCAAGTTGCTTCTGCTCCATGACACCCAACGTGTAAGCATACTGACCACCAACAAACTGCTGAATCTTGCGCAGGCGGTCAACGGACGCGACATGCAGTTCGTCGCGAGAGGCAACCTCTTGCATGCTGGTCAACGTCAGTTGCTCGCGACTCGGCGCGTCCAGTGACGGACACCAGCGAATGGAAGGATCGTGCAGAAGACCTGAATCGTTCAAACGAACGGCATAGACTCCTGCAAACGCTTCCGGCCCAACTTCGGAAACCGCTGGTAAACGATCCTGAGGATTCTGGTTCACGAACTGTGTGATCGCGGTGCCGAACTGACGAAGGTGATCCTGACAGGCTATTTTCCGTGCCGTGAATCGACCTTCGGCCAACGTTGGCAACAGCAGCCCCAACAGAATCGCAGCGGCAACCGCACCCACCGACCAATCCATCCAAGTTGCGGTTGAACTACCAAGCGTTTCGACACTGTTTCGCATCGGAACCAACGGGGGCCCGGAAACCGCTTCGGGACCAGCAGAATCCTGTGAACTCGGAAGCGGGGGAAGTGCCGCCATCGTCCGGGCTACCAAATCTGACGGCGGCGGCTCTGGGACAGAGGGACTCTGTTCCAGAGGCTTCAAAGAACGCTCAATTTCGGCCAACTGCTCTTGAGCAGCCGGATCGTCGCGAAGCCACTGAGCAACACGACGCATTTCGTGAGGCTCTAGGGCTCCGAGCAGATAACCAAGCAGGTCTTCGTGCATTTGGGCAATTCAAATCGAGAAACGAAATTCAAGGGAAGCATGCTTCATCCTTGAATCTAATTATGCGCACGAAGCGGTTTCGGTTCACGAAGGAATTCGGGAAGATCTCAAATCCCGCGTTTTCTCGATGAAAATCGCTAAAATCAATCCTGGGAGGGATCGTGGGTTTCTTCCCAGAGCAATCCCAGCCGCTGCACGGCCGCGTGAAGCCGACTTTTGACCGTTCCAACTGGAATCCCTAAGGCATCAGCAGCCTCGCGGTACTTCAATCCTTGGTAGTAGACCAAGTGAATGACCTGTTGCATCGATTCACCCAACCCAGAAACTGACTCGTGAATCCAACGGCTGTTTTCTTGATCGGAAGCTGCTCGGTGCGGCTCGGGTGAATCGCCAACATGCTGTTCTGACCAACTGCCGCTGCGATCATCTTTCTCGGTGGTCGACGAACGATCCAAGCTCACCATGCGATGCCGCTTATTTCGTCGCTGCACGTCGATGGCTTGATTGGTGGCAATCGCGTACAGCCATGGCCGAAATCGTCTCGCCGGGTCGAACTGATGGCACTTCAAATGCACCTGCAAGAAGGTGCCCTGAAACGCATCCTCGGCCATCTCAGCATTGCCAATGTAGCGTCTCAAGTAGCTGTAAATCTCCCGCTCATAGCGACAAATCAGAGTCTCAAACAACTTACGGTCGCCTGACTCTCGATACTGTGCGATCAAGCTCTCATCTGAAACGTCACTATCAGTGGCAGTCAGTTCGGAGTTCGATAGTGTGGCATTCATGGAGTGTGCCGAAGAGGAGTGGGGGGTAAGTTATACGACTTGGATGAAGAAAGGGTTCACAACAGAATGCGAATTCCAGTGCGGGAACCCGCCTCTTACGGCGAACTAAATTCCACTAAACCAATTCTACTGAAACTGAGACGCCAAAAAAGAATCCATTTGGATCGCACAGGACTCAGTATCCCCAAAATTGGCCGAATGTCAAAACCAACTTCGAATCCTCCCCCCGCCAGCGGTGGCTATCGTGAGCGCAAGAAGATCACTACAAACTGATTCTGTTCGGACACCCTCCAACTTGGTTTGATTCTTTGAGCGATTCGGGACCGGAAAATCCGCTGCAACCTAGGTACCGGTGGGCGCAGCAAGGCGACATCAACGCTTTCTTTGGTCTGATGCTGGACAACATCGCCGGACTGCTCCTGATGGTCGCGTTGCTGTCAGGATTTGGGTTTCCGACCGAGTTTGCTGTGTCGCGGATGGTCCCGGGGACTGCACTGGGCGTGCTCATCGGAGACCTCTGTTTTTTCTATTTTGCGTTTCGGCTGGCACGGCAGACTGGCCGTGACGATGTGACCGCCATGCCACTGGGCCTGGACACCCCATCCACCTTTGGGATCGTTCTATTTGTGCTCGGACCATCCTTTCTGCAGGGGCAGGGGATGGGGCTCAGTGAACAAGAAGCCGCCTATCGAACTTGGCACATCGGCATTTGGTGCATTGTGATGAGCGGCCTGCTCAAGTTGGTGTTGTCACCTTTCACAGAGTGGGTTCGACGCGTCGTTCCGCGGGCCGGTTTGCTTGGCTCACTTGCCGCCATTGCGTTGGTCTTGATCAGCTTTCTGCCCCTGACTCATATCCTGGGAAACCCGCTTCCTGGCATGTTGGCACTGGTGATTGTGTTGACGACGCTGGTTGCGCGAATTCCATTGCCTGGACGAACACCAGGAACGTTGGCTGCGCTGATCGTCTCCGGTGGCGTTTACTACTTACTATGTGCTGTACCGGGCTCGGGCTATGAGTTCCCCACGCTGGGCTCCGTCCAACTCTTTCCGACACAGTGGATGGAGGCCTGGCAGTTTGGCTGGTTGAATTCATTCAACGACGCGTTGCCGTACCTGCCAATCGCGTTTCCTTTCGCGGTTGCCACCGTTGTTGGCGGCATCGATTGCACCGAGAGTGCGATTGCGGCGGGCGACAAGTACGACACTCGGACCGTGATTGGTGTCGAGGCGATTGCAACTTTGATCGCCGGAGTTTCGGGAGGTGTGATTCAAACCACACCGTACATTGGCCACCCCGCCTACAAAGCGATGGGAGGACGCGCAGCCTACACACTGGGGACTGCATTGGTAGTCGGTTCGGCAGGCTTGGTTGGTTACTTCGGTTGGCTCAACGCCTTGATTCCTGCTCCGGCGGTCTACCCCATTTTGGTGTTCATTGGACTCGAGATCACCGCCCAGAGTTTCCTTGCGACGCCGCGCCGTCACTACACCGCTGTCGCCCTGGCTTGCTTGCCCGCGCTGGCATTCTTAGCGATGAACATTCCAGGTCGCATGTTTGGTGAGGGTGTGGATCCAGGCACGTTCAAAGATCCATCTCTGATCCACGATCTAAAAACGTTGGGCATGCTCAGCAGCGGATTCATTCTGACCAGCCTGCTGTGGGCGTGGGCGCTGGCAGCGGCAATCGACCGAAGACTGAGTGTGGCCGCAAAGGTCCTGTTCGCCGCTGGCATCATGACACTGTTTGGCGTCATTCACTCGCCTCTAGCTGGCAATCAGATCTTCGTCCCCTTCGGCCCCGAAAGCTGGGGTGACCTGGTACTGGACACCGAAAACTGCAAGCACGTTTTGGAGTTTGCAGCCGGATACTTCGCGTCGGCGGGACTGTTGTTCGCTTGGTCCTTCTACCCTGCGATCGGCGAACCGATCTCGGCGGAAGAAAACGATCCTGCTTAGCCTGACAACTCGCGTCCGGTGGCTCGCGGATGCGTGATCGCGACCAAGGTTGCTGATTGAGGAAGTTGTTCCCCAAACACTTCTGCTTCACGTTGACTTTCAAACCAAGTGAACACGCCGGGCCCCCAGCTACTCTGCCCGATTCCCTGCGCGCCGTGCCGCTCCAGAGTCTGGACCAATTCAGCAACCGCAGCACCGTTGTACGGGCCACCTTGAACAGACTCGAAAAGCAAACCGCTGGCGTGATTGTAAGCTTGGACAGAAGTAGCAAACGTCCGAAACTCACCGGCCTCTGCAGCAGGAAGAATTCCATCGCGTATTAAGTCCGTCAATCGTTTCATCGTTACCGAATCAACGGATGACAACTCGGCGAACTGCTGTTGCTCTAAGTCGCCACTGACCTGCGGCGATTCAGCGGCGGGGCGAAAAACACAAACGCACCATTCCGCGGGAAGCACGACTTGGCTTTGAATGGTGTTCAGTTCGTTCCCAGATGGCTCGCCATCGTTGCCCGATTCAAAAATCAAACCGCCTGCAAAGTAACCGTGCACACCAACGGCGGATCGCTTGCCTCGCTGTGCAAAGCCAACCAGCTGTTGCTTTGTGACTTGAAGATCTAGAGATTGGCAAATCCCCTCTGCAATCGCCATTGCCATCTGCGTGCCACTGCCCAGACCAAGGTGGGCGAACGCGTTTCGATTGACTTCAACGCGGCAACTCGGAAGAGTTACCAACCCTGCGAAATCGGCGATCCGCCTGCCAATCGGTTCAATACGATCGGCAAAATCGGGGTCGCAACTGAATTTGTCGCTGAATCGGATCGCGACTTCTGTCGAAGGTTCGTCCACCATCACGCCGATGCCACCGAACGGCGCAGCGACATCCAGGAGACCGAAATGCAGTCGTGATCCAGTCCTGACTCGGACCATCTTCGGATCGCTCGCGGCTGAACTCATTTGGTCCGGTCCAAACGCGAATCGATTTGGACGCGTAAGAACTGGAAAGCCCGTCTCTCGCTGTCACCACCGGTCTTGTCGATCAAGGGCTGCAGTCGATCCAGCTCGGACCGAATTTCGGTTGCCTCAATCAAGTGCGTCCGGGTTGCCAATATCGCAGCTTCGATCACAGCATGCTTCGCTCGATTGAATCCAAAAAACGGACGCACGATTTCTGAGCGAACAACGCGACACTGCATGTCCACGCGAGGTTTCTCGTCAGAGACTTCCACGACTTCGACCGCGAACCAACGATAGCAGTCTTTGAGAGGCCACCAGTTGGTTCCGGGGATCTGCTGAACGAGGTCGGGGACTTCGCTGCGAACGATGCCATCGACTGCAGCACGCGCGAACAAGTCCGCATCGTCGGTGACATGAATGACAGCCTGGCGACTGACACTCAAGTTGCTGTAAGTTCGCGACGAATTGAAGGGACGCAGTGTGAACGAAACCTGATCGCTTCCCGAGGTCAATTGACGACCATCCACGACGGGCCCCATCGGAGCAATGTTGACCTCACCCTCTGCACTGACTGTCGTAACAATCGACTCCAAGATCACGTAACGGCTTCCTCACGAGGCAAATCATTTCCGCAGGCCGTCATCGCAACGAAATTGCGAAGCAAGAGCAGTCCCTGATCGCTGAGCACCGATTCCGGATGGAACTGAACTCCGAACACGGGTCGCGTTCGATGCCGCAAACCCATGATCGTGCCGTCGTCGCTTTTCGCAGTCACAACGATCTGCTCGGGAAGATCGGAGGGGGCAACTGCCAAGGAGTGATACCGGCCGACCTGCATCGGCGAAGAGCAAGCTGCGAAAACGCCTTGCCCATCGTGAGTGATCGAACTTGCCATTCCATGCATGGGCCCACACTGAACCACCGAGCCTCCGAACGCGACGGCAATGGCTTGGTGGCCAAGGCAAACGCCAAGCATCGGAACTCTTTCCGACAAACAGCGAATGACCTCCACACTGCAACCGGCATCCTCCGGTCGTCGCGGTCCTGGCGAAATCACGATCGCATCAGGAGCAAGCTTGTCGCATCCCGCTGCGTCGATTCGATCACTGCGAACCACTTTGGTATCGCAACCCAGTTGCCGAAAGTATCGGGCCAAGTTGTGGACGAAGGAATCGTAATTGTCCAAAAGAAGGATCACGGGGATCTTATCGACGTGGTTTTGCGAACTTGATCTTTTCAATCAGTTTGACCACTTCGTCGCCATCCTTGTACCCACTGACCGACGTAATCGAGCGAATGACGTACTCATATCGCAGGTTGTAATCCGTATCGATTTCGATCTCGGGCCCTTCGCCGCCTTCGGCTGGCGTCGTGGCTCCGATCAAATTGACCACGTTTGCTCGCAACTGGTCGAAATCGGTGCCGAGGCTGATCTCATTCAAGGACATCGAGGTCAATTTGCCGTTCTCATCGGCACGCAATCGCAACTTCAAAGGCAAGTCGGTAGGATCCGTTGTCGCGGCCCCCGAACCGGCAAGCGGCATCCGGACACTGAAATCACCCTCGAGTTCAACGATTTTAAAGGTCATCACAAAGAACACGAGCAGCAAGAACACGATATCAATCATGCTTGTCATGCTGAGTTCGCTCTTCTGTCCCTCTTCGCGGTTGCGGATTTTCATGAGCGATCTTCCTTCACACGGAGAGCAAAGTTCTCGAGCTTCAACTCTTGAGCGACGCGGATCACCTCTTGAACGTCACCTGCAGCAGTGTCTTTGTGAGCGCGAATGACGACGTTGGCGTCACCTTCGGTCTTGCCTTCCGCTTTGATCACTGCGACTTCTTTTCGCAATCCAACGCTCAGGGTTTCTGCTGTGTAGTCGTCGCCACCAAGGATGATCTCGCCATCTTGAGCGACGTGCAAAATGATCGGAAACTCCAGGGCCACCTCAGGCGGTTTCACCAACTTGCTGCTCGGCAATTTGACACGATCGTTTGACTCAGTCTGAGCGAAGTTGATCAACACCATAAAGAAGGCGATCAACTGAAACGTCATATCGATCATTGGCGTCAGGTCACCCTCGGCCAAGTCTGGCTGTTTGGATTTGACGCGCATCTTACTTCTTGGCTCCTGGCTGAACGTCCTCGAAGCGACTCATCAGGTTCTCACTTGTGACGCCAACTTCTAGCAACAGTCGAGAAACACGGTTACGGAGTACGTTGTAGGCCGCGATTGCCGGAATCGCGATCGCCAAGCCGATCAGGGTGGTGAACAACGCGGTAGAAATACCTTCCGCCAATTCAGCAGGCTTTGGCGAAGCTCCGCCCAAGGCGATCACTTGGAAAGCTTCGATCATTCCGTGGACGGTTCCAAACAAACCAATCATGGGGCTCAGGTTGCCGATCAAAGCCATGTAGCTCAACCGGTGCTCCAACTTCATGCTCTCTTCTTCCCCGACTTCTTGCATCCCTTCAAGAGCTTTGTTGTAGCCGCGTGAAAGCTTGGCAAGGCCAGCAGACAAGACCTGCCCCAAGACCGACTCGTCGGTGCGGGCCATGTCATAGGCGCCTTGGAAGTCCTTCTCATTAAGCTTTTCTTCAAAGCTGTCGACCAATTCTTGAGGACAAAGTGTGTCGCGGCGTGCTGCAAGCACATTCATGACGAACAGCGACACCAACGTCACCGACAGCGCCAGGAAGATGCCCAAGTATCCAAGCCCAAGCGACTGCATCACCCAACTGAGCAAGTTTTGATCTTTCTTGGGTGCATCAGTGCCGCCACCACCGCCATCGGCAGCAGCGCCTCCGCCGCCATCGGCAGCAGCCTCAGCGACGGCTTCATCAGCGGCTGGCTCGACTGGAACATCAAACTCCGCAGCCGCATCATCTTGGGCGTAGGAAACTTGATTGAAAGAAAGTGTCACAAAGGTCGCCATCAGGACCATCGCGAAACATCCGATGATTTTGAAGCGAAAGGGACGAGCCGGAAGCAAACCACAAGCGTCAGACATCAACGAAGCTCTCCGAGAGAAAAGTAGAGTTGGAGGGAATCCTGCCGCGGCTCATGCTCGACTAGCGTTGAGTTCATTCTTCGCGACTCCTGATACGTATAGGATAGTCTAGCTAGCGTTCGGTCGCATCTACCATCGGCCCCTTTTGTGCGGACCTGCAGGCAAGAAGAAGAGAGGGGTGGGTTCGAAGCCGCGTTAGGCGCCTGGATAACGAGCCTGCAGCTCTTGCCGCGCCTCGGCTGCCCGATCCGGTTTTCCAACCTTGCCCCACAGCACGACCAGCTTCTTCAAGGCATCCGCGTGAGCGTCAGGCTGCCCAGAAAACATCAAATGAGTATGCAAATAGGCGTGAATTGCTCCCTCGTCGTCACCCTTCGCTTCGTAGCACGCACCCTGAGCGTTGTAGATTCGGGCCGCCATTTCAATGTCCGTATTGTTCAACTCAGCGATCAGACCTTTGACCAAGGTCAAACCATCGTCAGGCTTTCCACCCCGCGCTTGACCAACCGCCTTTCCCGCTTTGGACATGACTTGAAGTCGGGCAGTTTGCGTGGTCTGTGCTTTCAACCCAATCACCTTCTCGAACTCTGCCAACGCTGAATCGTTGTCACCTTTCTTGAGGTGCACGAGACCTTGCAGGTAAACGGACTCGATTTTGAAATCAGCACTTCGTGACTTCCCCAAAAAGCTGTAGTACTGAAGAGCTTTCGCATTGTCTCCCTGGGCCAAAGCCAAGTCACCTAACAGTCGGGTAGCGTCAAAGAAGTGCCAGGAATCACGAAAATTTCCTGCGAACGAGCGGGCTTTGGAGTCGGCTTCATCCTTCTTGGCTTTCCCCGCAAGCGCCAACTTGCTCTCGCAGAGCACCAAGTAAAAAGCGACGTCAGCCTTGATCACATCACGCTTGATTGCACCAAAGGCAACCTTTTTGAGCTCGGCCAGCGCTTGATCGTACTGGCCGTCCAATGCGAACTCTCGCCCCTTGGTCAGCTCTGGTGGATCCCCCTCGTACAAGACCTTCAAGATATTGCTGGCCTCAAAGGTCTGGTTACTGCCACCCTTTTCAAGCTGCAATCCTTGCGAATTCGTTTGAACGACTTTCCCACTGACATTCTTGCCAGCCTTGTCGTACACCCGATCCACCGCCGTTGTGATGCTCATCATGCAAAGTGAGATACAAGAAGCAATGATGAGACGCGAGTTCTGGTTGGAATCGATGCGGAGCATAGAAATCATGAAACAACAGGAAAACGTAAGGGAGCGGGTATTGAACGAAAGAGGATGCCCTCAAGAACGAAAGAGGATGGCCTTAATCTAACCAGCTTTCTTGGCTTGAAAGGCAGGCAAGCCTGTGGGCTGTTTGCCCGCCTCTTTCTGAATTGCCTTCAGGAGAGCATTGAATTTGGCGTGCCGTTCCCTGCCCCCCATGTCGGGATACAAGGTGTGAATCGTGGTGATGTCTGTAATTGCCTTTTCGACCGCCTGCTTATTCTTCGTCGCTTTTCCCTGCAAGAATCGGCAAAGAGCGACGTGATACCGAGCATCAAAGAACGTGTCACGATATTTCGGATTGCGACTGGGATTGGCCATCAAGCTGATCTTCCCCCAACCCCAAATCACATTCTGCTTTTTCGCATCAGGTCGCCCGCCGTTCAATGCCGATCGATAAGCGGCACCAGCAAACTTAGCCGGCACCACGCCCGCCCAGCTTTCATACGCCTGAGCGGCTTCTACCTGTGCATCCAACATCGTCGGTTTTTTTGCCAACAGCTTGGTAAAGATGTCGAGCGAATCCTTGTAGTTACCGAGCAAGCGTTGGCCGCGACCGAGTTGAAACTGAACAACGAGCGAAGGCTCCTTGCTCTGACCTGCCAACCGTTCTAGAGTCGAAATCGCAGTCTGCAGAAGCTTAGCTGCCTCGCCTTCTGCCTTGATCTGCCCGGGCTGCATCGAAGCTTCGGACAAATCCATCAAAGTCTTGCCAACCCACTGAAGAGTGGCTGGATCATTGATCGTCTGCGAAATTCTGTCTAACAGAACGCGAAAGGCTTCGATCAGTTTTGTTTTTTGGGCCGGATCCGCGGTATCCAACTGCTCGCGAATTTCGTTTGCCATTCCGACATAGATTCCGGTCAAACGTTTTTGTGCATCGGGCCCCTTGATGCTCTGCCGCAACTCTTCCATCACCTTCGTGGCTCGCTTAAGCAGTGCCGTGGCATCCGTGCCTTCAGCGGTCATTCGCTGAACCAACACTTGAAGCTCAGTGCTATAAAGCGAACTGCTAAACGCCTGATCCGGTGGGCCCTGTTTTTCCGACAGCGGTACTGGACCGTAGGTTTTGTGGTCCAGAATCTCAAGCGCCTTTTTTGCGTCGCCCGCTTTCAAATGAAGTTGGGCCAAGATCAAGGCAGACTTCATCGCCTCAGGTTCAACCAACTTGCCTTCGATTCCGTCGAGTCCTTCGGTCAGTTCTCGCTCGGCTTCCTTGAGTTTGCGATCCGCTTCCTCGTTTTCGCCTGCCGCTCTGGATTCGATGGCACTATTCCACAGCAGCTTCCCCATCGCTCGCTGGTTCCTCGCACGCTCATTGCCTTTGGGCATTTTATCCAGGATGGCCCGCGCCTCGTCCCATCGCTCACTCCTGAGCGCCAACTTGATCATCACGCCTTTCGCGTTAGCAGCCTTGGGGTCGTCTGGCCAAGTTTCCGTCAAGTAGTTGCCAAGACGCTCGAGCTGACTGACCAAACCTTCATTCTCGATGTCCTTGGAAAGCAGCAGCTGAAACGAATTGAGCGCCAGCAGCCCCCCCTGCAATCCTGTCTCAGTGGAAGGCGCAGCTCTGGCTAAGAAACTTCCAACCACAGCCGAGTCCCGGTACTGTTCGCCTTGGTAAAGCATGAACGCCAAAAACTGACGGGTTTGATTCAACATCGTCACATCCGTCTTCGAATTGGCCATCGACAAACCTCGACGGAGAATCTGCGTGCCAATGGAACGCGTTTCCAACAGCTGTTTGGCAATCGCAGCCTTTTGCGTGGCAATCTCAGGTGACTCCTTTGCCTGGGCTTCAAGAACAGCAAGCGACTGCTTCAAATTCTCAGTCGCTTCCAACATCTCCCGAGCTTTCTCGTAAGCGTCTTCCAAACTGGTTGGGTCCTCGGCGGTCGGCAATTGGGGTGCTTCGGCTGCGACTTCGATTCCCAAGCCAGTCAACAATTCGCCGGCGGCAACCGAGAACTCGCTCTCGGGTGACTTGCTAACTTTCAACAACAGTTGACGTCCCGCAGACTCGGCTCGCTTGATGTCTGCCGGCTTTTGATTTTCCGTGTCGCCCGACTTTGCCAGGTAGGCCTTGGCCAGATGGACCTTCAACTCCAGCAGGCTTTGCAAGAACCGCTCGTTGGGTCGCTCGCCATCGATCATGGGCTGAGCCCGATCGATGGCCGTTTGAAATTTCGGCGGTGTCTCTTTCATCCAATAGCGGATCAACCCACTCATCGCCTGGAACCGCGCATCTCGGAGCGAAGGATCCGAATCGGGTGCGTCCAACATCCTGTCGAAACTGTCGAGCGCCTGGTCCTTCATTCCCAACTGCTCTTGGATTTGGCCACGATTGACCATCGCCACGACGCCGCGAACGTAGGTGTCGTACTTTTCACTCAGGTCGGTGAAAGTCGCCAGCGCGGCCTCCAACAACTCTTTGCCATCCTTGGCGGGATCCTGATAGGTCTCGGCGGCAAACTGGCGCGCCTCCGCCCCGTTCTTCATCGCCTCCAAGAAATCTCCGCGGTATTGATCTCGCATCGCCGCTTGTTCAGGATTCGCTTGCGCATCGATATTGGCCCCCTTCAGATCCTTCAACTTCTCGCGCAAGGCATCCACGATTTCGTCGAAGGTTTTTGCAGCCGCCAGGTAAGAACTGCGGGCCTTCGCTCGCTTTTCATCGGTTGGCTTGCCAGCCATTAACTGCGTGGCGCGGATCACTTGCAATTTGCCCAGTAACAATCGGGCCTCGGATTGTCGGGGATGAGTTCCCTCCGCCAAAAAACTTCGCAAATCCTGCTCCGCCAACTCGAAATACTCATCCCGTTTGTCAGGATTGCGAGCCGCAACGGCCGCATCGATGTAAGTCTGACCTTTTTCAAAACTAACCGAGCTGATCAATCCTGGATCCACCCCCGGATACTGGTCCAGACGATCGAGATACTCAATCGCCGTATCGAAGTACTTGGCGGCGCGCAGCCTTTTCAAGAACTCGGGGGCCGGCTCGCCCTGCGCCTGGCAGGGCGCAGCGGTCATCGCGAAGCAACCAGCCACCACAAGACAAACAAGATTCGCGAATCGAATCGGAACATGTTGACCCCGAAAATCCCGCGAGCGTGACGAACTGCCAGCTTTCCGTGCGTTGCGTTGGTCAGTTGAATTGGACATGGAACTCCGAATAAGTTGGCGAAGAGGACGGAACCCGAGTCTTCCGGTTGTCACGGGCCATCAAAATTCAAGAGTTGAAGAAAAGAGGGCACGATGACCAGCCACAATCACTAGATTAAGAAGGGTTTCCCCTGCGTTCAAGCATAGCCGCCTTTTCACGTGCCATCCGATGCGAATCCCGTCCCAATTTAACGAAGATAGCCTTTACCGCCGTGACAAGCGTTCGGCAGACTCTTCACAAACACAACGACGCTTGATTCGTCTTGTCGTTGCTTTGGCTTTGATCGTTGTGGTGATGAAGCAAGCCCGCAAACCCGCTGTGTATCGCCCATTTTTCGGTTCACAACTTGCCCCCCATGGTGGGACAGCAGCAACCCAAGCCTCGATCACTTCGCTTGCCAGTGAATCCGACTCCTCCGCGGCCCCCAGTGAGATCCGAGCAGAAGACCGCCAAATCGCCAATCAACTGGTCGCCGCATTGGAGCCCATCGATCAACGTGACTGGGTCAAAACGCTCTCGCGCTGGCTGGTCGGGCAGTCGGTTGAATTTCCGAAAACCGTCGATCGTCTGACCGAGCAGTTGGAATCGCTAGACCTTCCTGTCGATCAACAAACTCTTTGGGCAACCATGTTTCAGTCGTTGGCTTCCCAGTCCGATGTGCTGGCGGGTTCGGAAAAAGTCGCTGCTGCGGCATTCTTATCGGCCCTGGATGACGCGGCGGCCGCCCGAGTCGTCGACGGCAGCGTCTGGAGGTCAGGCGATTTCGACGCCCTCTATCGTTGCCTTGACCAGGCGAATCAGTTTTCAGAGTCGGGCGTCGCTTCCACAGCGGTGCTCCCGCTGCTTCAACAACCCGATGTGTTTCGCAACCAGCTTGTACGGGTGGACGGAGGCGTCGCTCGGGCCGAAAAAATCACGGCTCAAAACAATGTTTACGGCATCAAGTTCTATTGGCAGCTTTGGCTACGCCCTTCCGACGGAGCCGATCGTCCACTGATCTTGATCGTTCCCGATGCACCATCCCTCGTCCAAGCGGTTGGGGCAGACGCGACCAGCGAGGAAGGTCCGCAGGTCGTCGCAATTGGAAAATTCCTGAAGCGTTTGGCGTACCGCTCTTCTGTTGGCGCTGACCTCGCTCCAGTTGTCGTCGGCCGCCTGACCACGGTACCGCTCACGCAACAAGAAGTTGTGGCAGATCCAGCGAACGCGACGAACTCGGCCGCATCGGGAAACCGCTTCTGGCTGACACTCTTGATCGCTTGCGTGGCTGGTGTGCTGTTTGCCGCATTCGCGATGTATCGAACCTCCGTGGCCGCAAAACGAATGCGGAAACTCCGAACCGCTCATCGCAAGCAGCCGGATGAATTCCTAGGAGACCTGAACGTGATTCTTGACCGCAACGAAGTGAAGGAAAGCCCTTGAAGCCTCTCTTAGCCGCCTTGATCGCCCTCGCATTCACGATTCCCGGGGTGCGATCGCAACTTTGCATGGCCGAATCAGCGATCCCGCTGCTCAGTGGGTTTGATGCGGAACGGATTGAAAGTGTCTATCCGCCCACCGATGAGAAGGCTGCCGGTGAACTCGCAAAATTGCTTTATCGCATGCAGAAAGTCGCAGGTGATACTCTGCTGTCCAAAGTAGGTACCGATGCAGGCTTGGGGGATGCGGTTGAAATCGATGGAGTGATTCTGGAGCGTGGAGCGATCAAGGTTCCGGAACGATTGCACGAGTTTCTTGAGATCACTCAACTGCAGGTGCTCGTTTGCGAGATCGCTGGAAAGCAACAACGCTTGGTCACCATCAACTTGCCAAGTACCGCGAAGGCTGGCGATCGAATTCAAGGCGTCGGCGTGGTGATCGAATCGAATCCAGACACCCGTTCCGTTGTCGCGCTGGCCGCTGCACGTTTGCGTTGGTTTCCCGAGCAACCAGCCAGCGCAGGCTGGAAGATGCTGAGCGAAGCAGGCGTTGACGTCAGCCTGTTGTCAGATGCGAGTTCCCGAAACCGCCGCAGACTGTTGCCCGAAGATGGCGATGCGTTCTATTCCCTACTAGCCGCAGCCGCGTTCTACACCGACAAACCCGCCAGCGCTGCCGAAACGATCCAACCGGTAGCCTTGCTGCAGTCGCCTGAAAACTTAAGCGGTCAGTGGATTTCGATGAATCTGGAGACGGTTCAGATCACTCGAATCTCGGTGACCGAGCCCAACCGACAAACGCAACTTGGGGGCGATCACTACTACCAGATCGATGCCATGGGAGACCTAGGCAATATCGTCGTGCGAATCGAATCGCCCGATGGCGGCGAACCTGCATCATTCGAGAATCGCTACCCCGTTTCGATTGTGACCCGCGAACTGCCCGACTTCCTCAAGCGAAAAATTCGATTGCAAGAAAACGGTGATGCAGTCGTCGCCAATCTGAAAAACCTGATCCGCGTCGACGGGTTCTTTTATCGATTGTGGAGCTACTCGACCGATTTCATGAAGCAGCACGGTGGTGGCGAGCAGTTTGGACCGCTGTTGATGGCAGCGAAATTCCAGGACCGGCAACCGACCAGCAGCGACCCTGCCGGGGTCGGAATCATCCGCTGGATCGCGGGAATTGCGACGATCTGCGGAATCTTGCTGACATGGACCTGGAATCGCCAGACATCGATCCGCGACAAACAAATCCGCGAGCAACGCAAAACGCGTGAGTCTGAGCAGCTGCAACTGCCCGAATGAGGCCATTCCGCGATTCAAAAGGACGCGTCACTTTGCCACCTTTGACCCGAATAATCCCCGACATATTGGGCTTCTTTGAGCCAGTAGCGTGTCGGGCCACTTGACCGAGTCGGCGAAGCCGCGACCATATCAGGCATCAATCAAAAAGACATTCTTCCGCGTAGAAACTTGGATAAGGGAACACGATGCGTCGACCGAAAATCACCATCATTGGCGCCGGAAACGTTGGCGCAACTTGTGCACATTGGTGTGCTGCCGCTGAACTTGGCGATATCGTGCTGCTGGACATTCCTCGGACCGAAGACATGCCGCGCGGCAAAGCTCTCGATCTGATGGAAGCCTCACCGATCATGGGCTTCGACTCCAATATCATCGGCACCACCAGCTACGACGATGCCGCTGACAGCGATGTGATCGTCGTCACCGCTGGCATTCCTCGTAAGCCCGGGATGAGCCGTGATGACCTGCTTGCGACCAACGCCAAGATCGTTACCAGCGTTGCCGAGCAAATCAAAGCGACCAGCCCGAACGCTGTTGTGATCGTCGTCAGCAATCCGCTGGACGCAATGGTTCAACAAATGTGGCAGGTGACTGGATTCGATTCCAACAAAGTCGTCGGGCAAGCTGGCGTTTTGGACACCGCTCGCTACCGCACTTTCCTGGCGATGGAACTCGGCGTCAGCGTAGAAGACATCAGCGCACTGCTGATGGGCGGACACGGTGACACGATGGTGCCAATTCCAAGCTGCACCAGCGTCGGCGGAATCCCAATCACCCAATTGATCAGCAACGAGCGATTGGAAGAGATTGTCGAGCGAACTCGAAAGGGCGGTGCCGAAATCGTTTCGCTGCTCAAGACTGGCAGCGCGTACTACGCCCCAGCGGCCGCTTGTGCGCAAATGGTCGAGGCAGTCGTTCGCGACAAGAAGCGTGTCATCCCCGTCGCAGCCCTGTGTGACAAAGAGTACGGCGTCGGTGGCTACTACGTCGGTGTCCCGGTCGTGATGGGAAGCAACGGCGTCGAAAAAATCATCGAGCTTGACCTGACCGACAAAGAAACTGCTGATTTCAAGAACAGCGTTGATGCTGTCAAGCAACTTGTCGGCACCATGGGTGAATTGCTATCGGCGTAGGCTTGCCTGCGTTCGCTCGGTCAATCACGCAACGAAAAAAGCAATGTCTGCTGCGATTGTGTGTTTCGGTGTTCATCGAAATTCGCATTTTTGATCACCCACAATCGCATCAGCGTTGACACCACTCCCGCCGCGGCCTTAGCTTCTCTTTCGCGGTCGCGACTGCGCATTGACGCATCAACTTTTTTCGAGCGATCGCGAATATTTTTTTCTTCGCACCTCCAATTTATCCATACCGCCATGAATCGTTTTCATAAACTGATCTCATGGGATAAACCCAAGGATTCGGGCAAGACACCGCCGGGCAAGGGCTCGGATTTTGCAGCGGACGCAGCTCCCTCGGATAGTTTTCCCAACCCAGACAAGCCTTCTTGGGATTCCTTTTACGGCAACGACTCCGCCCCAACGGAGAGCGATGCCCCCACAGAACAGGGCTTCTCGCTTGACGGCACTTGGTCGCATCTTGCCGCCTATCGAACTCATTTCCTGCCAGTCCATTACACCCCCAGCTACGAATATCCGCTCGTGGTTTGGCTTCACAGCAATGGTTTCAACGAAAACCAAGTGGAGCAGGTGATGCCGCACATCAGCCTGCGGAATTACATCGGTTTGGGCGTCCGTGCCAGTAAAGCAGCTGACGCGATCGGGCATCAATTCGATTGGAGAGACAACCCCAGCGGCGTGGCCGTCGCCCATGACGCAATCATCGAATGCATTGACGAAGCCGCTGCCCGTTTCTCGATCAACGCCTCACGTGTTGTGATCGCTGGCTATCAAGAGGGTGGCACCATGGCACTTCGGGTTGCCCTTCGCGATCCCGATCGATTCGCAGCGGTCGTATCGATGGGCGGTCGGATGCCCAGCGGTGGAATCCGCAACTTGCAGAAACTCCAGCAGCGCCGCATGCCAATGCTTTGGCAATGGTCCGAATCCAACCCTGAGTACAACTCCGCCAACTTCAAGTCTGATTGCCAATCGGTCATGACAACCGGCAGCCAAGTGGAAGTTCGCCAGTATCAAGGTGACGACGAAATGGAAACCGTTGCCCTCCGTGATATCGACGACTGGATCATGCGTCGAGTTGTCTCTTCCAGCACGTTCGACCAAGCTTCCGAGCGATGGTCGACAAGCCCAACGGCCTATTCGAGCAACTAGACGGCTAGGCACTTTGCGGCTCCGTTCCCCTCTGAGCCTATCTTGCTGTTGGTGATCGGCTACAATGTGAGGCGTGTGAGGCAACCCCACACTCCCTCCCAATAGACAGCCGTCAAAGCGAATGACTGACCAGCCCGAATCAACGGATCCTGAAGAGCAGAATCCTCCGAAAACTGCCGGCAACCCCAGCGGCAAAAAGATTCTGATCGTCGACGATGATATCGAGATCATTGAGTCGGTCCGGTACGCGATGGAGGGCGAAGGTCACGAAGTTGTGATCGCACGCGACGGAAACCAAGGCCTCGCACTGGCAGAACGCGAAAGCCCTGACCTAATGATTTTGGACATGATGATGCCCAAACGCAGCGGGTTCCTCGTGTTGGAAAAGCTGCGACGCGTCCGCGATGAACCGTTGCCGGTCATCATGATTACTGGCAACGAAGGCAGTCGACACAAAGCCTATGCCGAGTTACTGGGTGTTAGCGACTACATCCGCAAACCGTTCGCGATGGACCGCCTGATCGCTGCGGTGACAAAACTACTCGGCTAATGGCTTTCCGATGCTTGATGATTCACTTTCTCGTCGCATCATCGTATACGCCGCAATCTGCGGTTCTAGCGGCGTCGTCCTGGGTGCCTTGGGGGCCCACGGCCTCGAAAACTATCTGGCCGGCCGCGGCTATGATCCCGAGTCGATTGCCAAACGCTTGGACTGGTTTGATACAGGAGCCCGCTACCAATTGGTTCACGCCGTCGCGTTACTCGCCCTCGCCGGCCTGCCGTACGGTTCTCCAGCTAGCCGAGCTTGGGTTTCCAGGCTGTTCGTACTGGGAGTCCTGCTGTTCAGCGGCAGCCTCTATGGTTTGACCTTCAGCGACTACACCAAGCTGGGAATGGTTGCACCGATCGGAGGACTTTCCTGGATCGCTGGCTGGCTGCTCTTGCTGCTCGTTGCCAAGCGTGCTTCGTCTAGCACAGACTGATTCGGCTCCCTGGGTCTGAAAAAAATTCTTGGGGGTGGTCGTCGGAATCGCTCCGATCGAATACCGTGTTTCGCGGTTCACGTACGACTTCCACTGCGCAGCTGCCGATGTCCACCACAGACGCCGCCGATCTGATTTTCCCGCCCCAATGGAAGCGTCGTCATTTACTTGACTTGGAAGATCTCTCCGGCGATGAGATCACCATTCTCCTGGATGTGGCCCAGCAACTGAAAGAGCTGACGGGCGGTTGCCGCCACAAGGTTTCGCTACTTTCTGGCAAGACCTGTGCGAACCTGTTCTTTGAGAACAGCACGCGGACCCGAAACAGTTTCTCGCTGGCCGCCAAACGCCTTGGTGCCGATACCGTCGAGTTCAGTAGTGCGGGTAGCAGTGTCGCCAAGGGTGAAACGTTTGTAGACACCGCCAAGACCATTGAAGCAATGGGCGTCGACTGGGTCGTCACTCGCCACTGCACTCCTGGCACGCCTCACTTGCTTGCCCGCGAACTTGGCTGCAGTGTCATCAACGCTGGTGACGGCCCGCACGGCCATCCCACCCAAGGTCTGTTAGACATGTTGACGATTCGTCAGCATCGCGGCCAAATCGCAGGACTGACGGTTGCCTTAGTCGGCGATATCGCTCACAGTCGAACAGCTCGCAGCAACATTTGGGGGCTGAGCAAGCTTGGCGCCAAAGTCATCATCTGTGGACCACCGACGCTTGTCAGCCCACGCTGGGAAGAACTCGGATTCGAGGTCGCTCATAACCTGGACGACATCCTTCCACGTTGCGACGTCCTCAACCTGTTGCGAATTCAATTCGAGCGTCAGCGGGCACGTCCGTTTCCCAGCGTTCACGAGTATGCGGCGCTGTATGCCATGAACGCAAAGCGAATGCAACGAGCCAAAGACGATATCCTGATCATGGCTCCTGGCCCGATCAATCGCGGCGTCGAGATCACTCCCGAAGTCGCAGACGGCCCACACAGCGTGATCCTAGAACAGGTCAACAACGGCTTGGCTGTCCGCATGGCAGCACTCTGGTTACTCGCAGGAGCAAACGAGCGAACCGCATGAGCCCACAAAATCAAAACGCGTTGCTGATCGACAACGGAAGGCTCGTTGACCCAAGTCAATCGATCGATCGTACTGCTCGGTTGTTGGTCGTCGACGGCAACGTCGCATCGATCGATCCCAGCGACAACGACATTCCGCAAGACTGCCAGCGAATCGATGCCAGTGGCCGGATCGTGGCTCCAGGACTGGTCGATCTGGGAGCCGAGTTCCGCGAGCCCGGCTACGAGAACGACGAGACGATTGTGTCCGGCGGCAATGCCGCGCTGGCTGGCGGCTACACCTCCGTGCTCTGTTGCTCGAACACGTCACCGTGCATTGACTCTCGAGGTGCCGTTGAGTTCGTTCGCCAGAAAGCCAAAGAAGCTCGTGGCGTACGCGTGCACGTGATTGGCTGCCTCAGCAAGTCAGGGGAAGGCGAGCAGATGGCCGAACTTGGTTTGCTGGCTGACGCCGGCGCCGTCGCGTTCAGTGACACGCCAAGTCCAATGGCAAATGACGCGCTTCTCAAGCGCGCCCTTGAGTACTGCCGCATGTTCAACCTGCCCGTGATTGATCGCCCCGAGATTCCCGAACTCTCCGAGAACGGCGTGATGCATGAAGGCCAGGTGTCGTTGGTCTTAGGCTTGAAAGGTCTGCCCACCGAAGCGGAGGATCTAGCGGTCGCTCGCGATGTCCGCTTAGCCGAAGCGACTTCAGGTCGGCTGCACGTCGGTCCAGTCAGCACGATGGGATCGGTCGACATGATCCGGCGTGTCAAGTCTCGCAACATTCAAGTGACCGCCTCAGTCTGCCCACACAATCTGTGCCTGTCAGATGTGGAACTGCGTTCGTTTGACGCTCGCTTCAAAGTTCACCCGCCACTGCGCAGCAGTCGCCACGTCGAAACGCTTCGGCAGGCCGTTGCCGATGGAACAATCGACGCGATCCAAAGTGGCCACATGCCGCGTGCTCGCGAAAAGAAGATGAACGACCTGGATCTTTCCCCGTTCGGCGCAGCAACCCTCGAAACCACACTCGCAACGGTCATCACTTATCTGGTTCGCACGCAAGTGATTGATTGGATGACCGCGATTGATCGATTGGCAACATCGCCCGCACGGATCGCGGGGATCGAAGGGGGCACATTGAAAGTCGGTAGCCCCGCCGACATCGTGATCATTGACGCAGATGCAGAATGGAAAGTTGACGGTTCCAAGTTCCGCTCACACTGCATCAGCAGCCCACTCGATGGCCACGATCTTCGGGGGCGTGCCACACACACGATCGTGGGCGGTGAACTGCGGTTTTGCTTTGACGCCTAAAAAGGATTCCTGAAGCCCCCGCACTGATCATGCACTGTAAGCGGGCGCCCGCTTACTTCGTCTGCTGCAATCGCAGTGTCCGATCCACACCTTCCACCGCGAAGGTTTCTTCTTTGCCACCCGGCCACTGCACCACGATCTGATCGGCGACCTCTTGGCCCAGTCCGAATGTGATCGCTTTCTCGCACTGGCTCAGATAACTTCGAGTTGGCATTACCGTACGTGACAGCACCTTGTCACCAGCCTGCAATTCCACAATGGCGCCAATCGCATCTCGGTTGCAGTCAGAGCCCGTCAACTCAACACGCAGCCAGTGGTTCTGAGTTGCCTGATCATTACGAAAGACAACGGGTCGCCCATTGCTAACCGAAATCACAATGTCGCTGTCTCCGTCTTCGTCGAAGTCACCGAAGGCCGCCCCGCGTCCAACAATAGAAGCCTGAAAAGCTTCGCCAGTCTTCTCCGTTTCGACCAAAGCTAGTTGGTTCTTCGCTTCACGGCCGGCATTCCAAAACAGCTGCGGCGGCTGAGCGTAGCGTTGAGTCTGTTGTGTCTTCGCGATTTCTTCTTCCAAGTGCCCATTTGCTCCCAGCACGTCAGGCCGACCGTCCAAATCGACGTCAAAGAAGAACAACCCAAAGGTCAAACCCTGGCGAGTTGGCGGGCCAAACCCCGTATACATGGCCGCATCAATGAATTGGCTTTTCTCGGGCTTGGACATGTACAGCGCGCTCGCTTCATTGGCGAAGTTTCCAATGCCAATCGCAATCGTGCCATCCTCACGAAAACAAGTGGCGTCAATTCCCATCGCTCCGCGCGCGTTTCCGGTTGCCCGATCAAAGGCAATGCCACTCAACCGACCAACCTCCGAAAACGTTCCGTCCTTGTTGTTTTGAAACAAAAAATTTCGCACCGTATCGTTGGCAACCACGAGGTCAATCCAGCCATCGGAGTTCACATCTACCGGAACGACTCCCATCGCTTTTCCCAGCGGCACATCCGTGTCATCGTTGCGAACCTGAACTCCCGCAGACTCCGAGACGTCCGTGAATTTACCCTCACCGTCGTTGTGATAGAGATATGAGTAAGAGCCCGAGAACGCTCGAGGTGGACCGTAGGCGCGCGACTCTCCATCCAGCGTAAAGTTCTGACTCAGGTCCTTCTCTTTGCTCCAACTCACATAGTTGCAAACGAACAAATCAAGCAGGCCATCGTTGTCGTAGTCAAAGAAACCACAACTGGTTCCCCAAACGTCATCGGCGCCTCCGACCCCCGCTGACTCGGTGATATCGACGAATTTCCCGCCATCGTTCCGCAGCAATTTATTCGTGCCGACCGCAGAGATGAACACATCGCTGTCGCCATCATTGTCGAAGTCCCCCACTGCGCTGCCCATGCCATACATCGTGAAGTCCAACCCGGCTTCCTTCGATACGTCGGCAAAGTTGAACTTGCCGTCCCCCGCGAACAGTTTGCAGGGCGTTTTCCGATCCGCGGCCTTTGGGTCCCAGGGCCATCGACTGGAATTGACGAACAACAGGTCCAAGTGATCATCACCGTTGAAGTCCAACACGGCCACTCCGCTGCCCATCGTCTCTGGCAATAGTCGATCGCCGTCACGTCCCGATTCGTGAACAAAATCGATCCCGGACTCCTCTGCCACTTCCGCCATCGGCAGTGCTGGCATGACTTGCTCGTTCGACTCACGAACCGTTGGAACATTGACGTCATACTCCTGCTGTTGTTCCTTGGTCTTCTGCAAATTCAAATAGATCAGGAAGCCGATGACAGGCAGCCCCATGAGCATCAACACGATCAGTGAAGCCCGCAAAGCGCTCGCGATCACGACATCATTCTGTACGTCATCGTCGTCCAGAGGATCGGGCTGATTCAAGTCTGTATCTGTCATGCTAAAGTCAAGTAAGAGGCATCCTGCGTACCACAGGAATTCGTCCGGCCAGCCGCCAACAGGTCCTAACGCTGCAAGTCGTATATCACCAATGCTTCGGCGGCGTGATTCGCGGCGGGATACCGCCGACGCGCTGCAGGAATCGCCACCTCCGACGCATTGTCGTCAGGCTTGTAGCGTCTGTGAAGCATGCGATGATGAGCTTCCTGTTTAGTATCGCCGATCAAAGCATAGACTTCAGCCAAGTTTGCATGAGCCGTCACATTCTCTGCATCAATCTTCAGGACTTCTTGAAAATGTTCCTCCGCATCGGCGAGGATCGATTGGAAACCGACTTGATCTCCCATCACATCGGCACGCTGAGCAAGATCGATCAGCGTTAGCCCCAACTGGTTTCGAACCGCGTAGTCAAGCGAAAAGTCGAAGCCACGATCCGGGATCCTTGTACTCAGCACGGCGCGCAGGGATTCGGCGGCGGCTTCCAAGTTCCCTTGCTGCCGATTGACCATCCCGCTGAGCCAACTGTGCGTCCAGGTTGGTGGGGGAGGATCCATTGCCAAGGCTCGCGTCAGTGACTCGGTGGCCCCGTCCAAGTCGCCTTCCGCAAACTGAACACGTGCCAGATTCAAAGGACCGTCGTACCGTCCCAGCTGTTCCACTTTGCGAAACGCATCGCCGGCTTGTTTCAGCTCTGCCTTCCCTTTCAGCAAT
Source organism: Rubripirellula sp. (assembly GCA_045110715.1). GTDB lineage: Bacteria > Planctomycetota > Planctomycetia > Pirellulales > Pirellulaceae > Rubripirellula. The sequence goes on along the minus strand of JBGCGI010000130.1, from coordinate 41,504 downwards.
AGGCCAATTCCGTAATCGTTCCAACGTTGCCATTCAGGAAACGAACTGTCGGACCTCTGTTGCGAGATTGCCTCGCTAACGTTCAGAACGACGCGATCACGAGAAATTTCAATGATCGGCAAATCGTTTGGATCGCCCACTTGCCCGAGATCCAGCGGGTCTCGATCAGGATCACGGTCGGCTCGAATGAAGTCCAAATACTCTGTGTCGAACTTTCGATACAGCAGACGCGCCGTCACTTCGATCGATGCTGTCGAACCTTCGGGCACCTGCAATCGATAGTGGACCGTTTGACCAGCTCCCGGCGGGATCTGATGACTATACAGCGGCGTAAAAATGTCTTGAGCATTGCGACGGTTGATGCGCTCGCCATTCTTGTTCAGCATGAATGTGTTGACGAAATGCGACCAAGGATCGACTGCCTCTCGATCATCGCGCTGACCACTCGCCCCCAACAGCTTGTCACCTTGCTTGGCGGTGACCTCAATCCAGATTTGATTCGAATCCGTCGTCCCCTGGGTAAAATGATGTCCGAGCGTCAACGTTCTCAGCACCGTTTCGATCAAGTAGGTCTCGCCGGCTTGTACGCTGGTGGAGTCACCGAGCGGTGCCGTCAGAGTTCCGTCGATGGAGCCTTCGGATCTCAATCCGAACAGGTCCACGCGCAAGGTGTCTTTCAGGTACTTGCGATGAGACTCGATGGCCGCTTCATCCCCCATCCAATGGGCCAAAGCCGTGTTCGCGCTCGGAAAAGCGTGGGTATGCACGCCTAGCTTCTCCAGCGATTGCATGTAGGTCGCACCAAAGTCGTTACTGGCCATTGCCGGCATGTGACATTCATTGCAATTTTCTTGGGCTTTCGGTGGATAGTAGAAGCTGCGAGCCCCGTGACCGGACACTCCACTCAACAGATAGCTGTCGTAGTGGTTTTGTCCGCGCAAGAACTCTTTGTAGTCCGTCACGTCGCCTGGAAGAGAAACCTTGTGGCAAGTCCCGCAGAATTCTGCCGTCTTATGAAACGGCTTCAACATTTCGTGCTTGTGAAACGCCGGCTTGGCTTTGACCATCAACCCATTGAGCTCCCTCAGCAGCGGGTTGTCGCTGTAAGCGAACGGATAATGTTTCGGTTCATCGATCGTGTAATCCGCGTTACCGATCGTGCTATCGACGGATTGGATCGCATGGCATCCGGCGCAAGAGATTCCTGCGTGCGCGGTCGGATCTCCGATGTCGTCATAGTTCGGGTCATCGAATTTGCCTGAGAAGAACGGTACAGGATCATGGCATCCAGCGCACCATCGCGAAGCCTGAACGGTCCCGGCTCGCTCGGTCGCTACCCTTCGAGTCTCACGCACCGAGGCGCGGTAGGCCGGATTGTTGAAACTGCTAAGTCGATGCGCGCTATGAATTGCAGAGTTGTAGATATCTTGATGACAAGAAAGACAATAGTCATCGTTCATCAAAGTCTCTGCAGCAATGAACTTCCCGGTCGCGGTACTTGCTAACGAGGGCTGGAAATACTTGTCCCCGTCGACCGGTGCCTCATCAGCACTTCGCCGCGGATCGGATGCTTGGAAGGCAACCATCAACGCCACAATGGCGGCGGTCGCCAACCCGACTCGACGACCGATGTGCCACTTGATCCTTGGTCCCACCAATCGATGCAACCAATAGAGCCAGATTGCCGCCAGGGGAGCCAACAAGTGCATCCAATAAACGGCATTCCGCGTGGCAGGATCGACGATCGCAAAAGAGCCAACCCGAGTCAGCAGAATGCCGCTGACCAGGATCAGCAATGAAATCGTGAGCAAGGCATAGCCGATCTTCACAGCGCGCCGGTTTCGCCGGTTTCTCGATCGCCACATGTGTAGAAATCCGAAAATCACGACCGGCAAGATCAACAACAATCCCAACCCCAGATGAGCCAAGAACATCAGCTGATAAAAATGCGTCTCGTAGACCTGTCCCGTGAAGTGCTGCAACCAAGTGATGGCCGTCAGATACAAACCGTTGGCGGCCAAAGTTCCGAACAAAATCAGCACGACGTACAACACGATTCTCAATCGTGGCGTGACAGGGCGAATCGGTTTCTTTGTGGTTGGGGACGTCCCTTCAGAAGCCATACATGATCATAAGAGGGAGGGACTCGGAATCGAACACAACGATCGGGTTACAGGTAAGACGCAGCCAATGCCCAATTGGTTTGATCATCCATCACTGAATCGACTCGCTTCGGTCATGAAAATTGGCCTTTGGCTCCTGATCACCCCGGTACCAGAAAGATCGGAAAGACTGAACACGCTGCAAGTGCCGCTGATTGATCTGCTCAAGAGACTCCGATTTCTTCCAATCGCCTGCTGTTGGCGGGTACTCGGTCATCTCGCGATAGGGCAGGGGGCCCGTTGACTGGCCTGCAAGCGTATTTAGGTCCGCATCCTTGTCCCAGCCCACGCTGTGAAGCACAAAATCACGCTTCCAGCCTGCAGGGGGCTCCGCTTTGGGCACCGAGAACGTCATTCGGATCTCGTCCCCGGAACTGATCACCACCATCTCATCGTCCCAACTTCGAATCAAACTTTCGCAATCACCAAACCGCGTCAAGTTGCCACGCAGGGGAGGCCATCGCGCACCACTGGACGACTGCTGGTAATCGTAGGTCTCTGGCAATGTTGACTGATCGCGTTGCTTGGCAGAGAAACCGTGAAATCGAACTTCGGCCGACAGCAACTGAACGTCCTCGGTCCGGAACTCGGCCGGACTCGCTTGTACCGCAACGGCGGCACGATCCCAATAGATTTGTGCAGATGTACGAACCCGGAAACGTGGATCCTGACGGTTCATCACCTCGGTGACATCGACCACAATCGTTTTGGTTTTTCCTCCCGGGAATCCCATGAACGGAATCGCCTTGCGCCACTCAGTCGGCTCGTTCGAATCGGGGACCCAAACCGAGGGGAATTCGATCGGGCCAATCTCGGGATTCTGATCGATCTGAATGTTCAAGGAAGTATCCGTCGGCAGGATCCATCCGGTCAGCACCAGATAGACACGAGCACCTTTTGATCCATCGACTGACTCAAGCGTGTCGCCAAAGTCCAGATCCATCCAATGCGGCTCGCAAAGCCCTTGCCTGATTCGGCGATCAAAGCCTTGAACGAAATCCCGATCTTGCAACTGCAGCTTTTCCGTCACATCGCGTCCGAGTTTGTCGCTTGCCGCCTTCACGGACAGCAACTGATCTTTGTCAAAAGCAAAAATGGTTGGCGTGGCGATGTCGCCAGGCCCGACCTTTTCATTGGTCCAAACTTCGCTGTCCGCCGGATGATCGACAACCGTCAACGCAACTTTGTCGAAGTAGGCGACTTCCCATAGCTCCTCGGTGATGCGGAAGTCGTACTTCCCATCACGTGGCTTGATGTTCGCGCCATCAATCTTCAGGTACTCCCAGGGACGATCCTTGGCAACGACTCCCCTCGCAACCTGCAAACCCAGCGGAGCTGCCCACAAGCAATCCGTTTGGAATGCATACTTTTCTCCATCCCACGCGTAGAGGTAGGGACACGATCCCTTCAGCGTCTGCTCTTCCTCGACCAACGAATCAACCTTCGGGTCACGCACTGTCTGCGTCAGGCCGTTTGGAAAAATCACTCGGACACTTCCAGCGGACTCAAAACCTGCGACCCCAAAATGAGTGACCGGTGACGTGACCACGCGTGATCGATAGTGCGGACCGAACCGACACTCCAGGACGCTGCCGATCGCAAAGTGATTCACGCGTCCGCTGGCATTGTCAGCGATACCCTTGAAACGCACGTTTAAATGGTGGCCTACCGATGCAGACTGATTCACAAAAACCGTTGCTTGCTCGCCCTGCACACCTGCCAGATCCGTTTTTCCGTCGCCATCGAAATCAGCGACCGAGCATCCGGTCGTTCCCTGAAAAGCGGAGACATTTTGTAGGTCTCCGAATCCCCAAGGCCCAAGCCTTGCGATCCCTGACTTGCCGTCTGCCAAGGAGACCATTTCCAACCAAGAATCATTGTCGAAATCGGAGACCACCGCGTGGTCGAAAGACAGATTGCTCGTCTCGGTTCGCTCCACCGTCCAGGCACCGGCGGCAGCTGTCTGTGAAAAGACGATCATCGCACCGGCTTTGCCACTCACGATCAAATCCCAGGAAACGTTTCCATCGACGTCCTCGACCGCAATCATTGTTGCTCCCTCAACCGCCGGAACTTCTTTCACCAACCGTCCACGAAATTGCAGGTGAAGCAAATTCTCCAGCACACCAACCTGCCCACCGCTGACGGTCACCAGGTCCAAATCCAAATCGCGATCGATGTCGCCGATTGCCATCGCTGTAACAGGCGGATCAACACCAAACGTCTGATCTCCCGGAATTTCGAAGAACGTTCGGTTCCCACGGTTCACAAACAGCCGCACGCCATCGGATTCTGTTGCAAAGACCAAATCCAAGTCGCCGTCAGCTTCCAAATCGCCAGCCACCGCCGTGATCACGCCTTGGACGTCTTCCAAGCCGTGGACTTCATCGATCTTCTTCAATCGTGATGCGGCTTCTGAAGACTGTCGCCCATCGACCTGAATCAATCGCACACCTTCATCTCCGAAGACCACAAGGCTGGCAAATGTGTTGTGCCTTGCTGCGGATGCGTAGTCTGTCTCGGAATCATCGCCCGACTTCGTTGCCTCCGTTTTCAGTCGTTGCGAGTGGCTGCTATCGGCCTCAAACAGATCAGCGACCAACAGTCCCGTCGCCGGGAAGTCCAGCTTCAACTCGCCCGCCTGCGACCACGCCCCGACTCCATCGTTCTGCCAAAGCCGCAAAACTCCCTCCGAATCAAGGACCGCCAAATCGGGATCCAAGTCCAAATCAAAATCGATGACGCAAACGCTCGTGACGTTCTTGGAATCGGAAATCAGCTCGGCGGCGAATTCGACCTTGGTGGCTCCGGGCTGTAGTGGCGACGCCTGAATCATCTCAGCAGAAAGTTGACGAAGGGATTCAAAACTCAATCGATCCAAAGGATGCGGACCCGCGCGACGACGATCCGTTTTAACGATCTCGGTTTTGTTCAGAACATTGAACCACAACACGGATTTCGTCTCGGCAGTTTGCCAATCGCCAGTCTCGATCGCGGAAACCAATTGCTGAATCAGCTCATCCGGGGTCAGTCCGATCGGCTTGGTGTCTTTTCGAATCGAGGGCTCGATCGCCGCGGACAACACGCTCCCACTGCGAACGAAATCAGCCGCCTGTTTGTCTTTGGCTTTGATCTTCAAGAGCGCTGCGCGGATCGCGAAGAACAGATTGTCCGGATGATGCTCTGACAACACGCCCAAGCTGCTGGCAGCTTCTTCCAGCACACCTGGTGGCAGTCCGTCAATCGGATCCTCCAACAAATCGATCACCTCGATCAAGGGACCACCCAAAATCATCGCCCGCGGATCCTTGCCAAGGTCACCGTTGATGGCATCAGCCAAACGCTTGAAGACCGCTTTGCGTTGCGACTTCATCAAGGCCCCGAGAGTCATCAACGATGCATGCTGCAAGTCAACGCGCGTCGACAACCAAATGGGCGTGACCTGATCGCTGGTCAGTGCGGCGAAGTCTTCGATTGCCGACTGCGCGCCTGGGATCGCTTCATTCGCCAGTTGATTGCGAGCCTCCTGCTGTTTGTCTGCGTCTTGAGAAGGATTCGTGGCGATCGCTGATAACGAGTCCACTCGCAGGACTCGGTTGATCGCTCGGTTGAGTGCGACCGATGGATCCTTCGTCAGCTGCTCGAAAACCGAAGTCCACACCTGGTCCGCTTCAACCAATTCCAGGTTCTCGGTCGCCGCCAAGGCAACGCGTGTTTGATCCAACAATTGCTGGGCCGCAGGGCTCTCACCCCCGCTCGGCCCGCCACCACCCTGGTTGCCGCGTGATGCGAAAAAGATCCCCGCTGCGATCAGGAGGACCAGCAGCACTCCCAGCACCGGTTTGCTCACGCCGCCTCGCCTCGAATCAGTCTGCCGAGTTGACAATTGACTCGTTTTTGAAATGCTCATTGATTCTTTAAGCTCCTGGGCCGCGAAAGCAAGCTGCTCCCCGAACCACTCAGTTTTCGATATCCTTGAACGCATGAAAGTAACAAAATTTCTCGACCAGTCGGAAACGGTCCGCATCGGCCGCGTCGAAGGCGATCAATTGATCCCGCTGCAACTGAGCCCATCCATCCAGTCGCTGGCCCAGCTGCTGGCCGCCGAGAATCCGATCGCTACGATCGATTCCCTCACGAGCGGAACCCCCCTGGCGATCGACGATTCCATTCGTTGGCTCCCGCCGATCGACAACCAGGAAGTCTGGGCGGCTGGGGTTACCTACAAGCGAAGCCAGACCGCTCGAATGGAGGAGTCCGAAGCCGCTGCCTCGTGCTATGACCGCGTTTACAAGGCCGACCGCCCGGAGCTGTTCTTCAAAGCGACGCCGCACCGCGTCAGTGGCCAGGGTCAGCCACTTCGCATTCGATCCGATGCAACTTGGAACGTGCCAGAGCCTGAAGTTACTCTCGTCATCTCTCCAGCGTTGAAGATCGTCGGTTTAACGGTCGGAAACGACATGAGCTCGCGGGATATCGAAGGTGAGAACCCGCTCTACTTACCCCAAGCCAAGTGTTACGACCAATGCGCTGGCCTGGGCCCTTGGATCACTCTGTACGACACGCTTCCGCCGATGGAAGAAATCGGCGTCGACTTAAAGATCGATCGAAATGGCGAGATCGTTTTCGATCAGCAAACATCGGCGGGTCAAATGGCGCGAACGTTTGACGATTTGGTGGGTTGGCTTGGACGCGACAATAGCTTTCCGGCAGGCGCGTTCCTGATGACGGGAACTGGAATCGTGCCAACCACCGATTTCACGCTGTTGCCCGGTGACATCGTCCGTATCACGATCGATGGGATCGGAACACTTTCCAACCCCATCGTTCAATCCTAAATCAACGTAAAACGGACTCCCGTTCTTACTCCCAAAATCCAACGGACGAATGTCCGTTGGACGACTCCAGGAACTCAAACATGTCGACTGCTACTTCTACCGTGCGTCCAATCCTGATTGCCGGACAATGGCGTGACGCTGACTACAAGTCCACGTTTCAGGCTACTGATCCAAACAAAAATCAAAAACTCGCCGCTGAATTCCCCGTCAGCTCTTGGGAAGACTGCGATGCCGCACTCGACGCGGCTGCCGAAGCCGCACGTGAACTTCGCAAATTGCCAGCTGCAAAAATCGCCGAGTTCATGGAGCGCTATGCCGATCGGATTGATGCCGCCAAAGATGCCCTAGTCGAAGCCGCTTTTGCTGAAACAGGTCTGGGAAAAAGCCCACGACTTGCGGACGTTGAGCTACCACGAACAAGCAACCAACTTCGCGCCGCAGCAGCCGCGTGTCGAAGTGGAAACTGGGCCTTGCCAACGATCGACACCAAGGCCGGAATCCGATCATGCTACGAAGCATTGGGTCCCGTCTGCGTGTTTGGGCCCAACAACTTCCCGTTCGCGTTTGGCAGCGTTTCGGGAGGAGATTTCGCAGCTGCAATCGCCGCTGGAAACCCCGTCATCGGAAAAGCCAACAGCTCGCATCCAGAAACAACACGATTGTTTGCTCAAGAGGCAGCCGAAGCGATCAAAGAGACAGGCTTGCCTGCCGCAACGGTTCAATTGATCTATCGAACGAGCCACGCTGACGGCGAAAAGTTAGTGTCTGACCCTCGCGTCGGGGCCACCGGATACACCGGCAGCCGCTCCGCTGGTTTGACTTTGAAGGCTGCCGCCGATCGCGTAGGAAAACCAATCTACTTGGAGCTCTCCAGCGTCAATCCTGTTGTGATCACTCCCGGCGCCTTGAACGAGAGAGCTGATGACATCGTCAGTGAGTTCATGACCAGCGTGTTGATGGGCACAGGCCAATTCTGCACAAACCCAGGACTCGTCGTGCTGATGAAGGACGCGACTTCCGATGCGTTCATCGATGCGGTGACTGAAAAGTTCAGCTCCAGCCCTGCTGGCACGCTGCTTTCTCCTGCGGTTGCATCGAGCCTGTCCAAGAGCGTGGAACAATTGGTCGGATTCGGCGCCGAACTGCTGACCGGCGGCGGAGAATCAGAATCGGACCGCTGTGCCGTTGCCAACACTCTCTTGAAGACGACGGGAACCGCGTTTTTGAGCAACCCCGAAGGCTTTCAAACGGAAGCGTTTGGAAACGCATCCTTGTTGGTGGTGGCCGATGATTTGGATCAGGTCTGCAGCGTGATTTCGCACCTGGAGGGAAACCTGACCGGCTGCATCTACAGTGCAACCAATGGAAGCGACGACGAAGCATGTGAAGCGATCGCATTCGAACTGGCACCGAAAGTTGGTAGACTGCTGAACGACAAAATGCCCACTGGTGTTGCCGTGAGCGCTGCGATGAATCATGGAGGCCCCTATCCAGCCACCGGACATCCAGGCTTCACTGCAGTCGGCGTTCCTGGCAGTTTGCTTCGCTATGGAAAACTGACCAGCTTTGACAACATCCGCTCCAATCGATTGCCCGCCCTACTTCAAGACGCCAATCCAACCAGTGACACCTGGCGTCTGATCGACGGAAGTTGGACACAAGCCAACGTCTAGAGTCAAACGAGCTCTTGCTCTGATTCAAAGACGACATCGTCAGGCCGCAGCTTGTTCCAACGGAATTGGCTGACCAGTTCTTTCGCTGAGACTCTATCTTTGTTCGCTGGGTCGATCATCCCAGCAGTTCTGGCAGCCCAGCAAACGATTTGTTCGGGCTGCAAACCCTGCTCGCGATACTGGCTGATCCTGGTGTCGCCGTGACGCTTTGCTAAGCGTCTTCCATCGGCACCAAGTACCAGGGGCACGTGAGCAAAACGTGGGATCGCCAGCCCGAGTGCTTGATAGAGTTCGATTTGCCGATAGGTACTGGCAACCAGATCGTTACCCCGCACGACCTCCGTCACCCCCATCCCAGCGTCATCGATCACGACCGCCAACTGATAGGACGGTTCACCGTTCTTCTGCGTGATCGGAAAAGCCCCCAACGCCTCCGTTGGCACACATCTCTGTGCCCCGAGCACGACATCGTCGAATTCGATCGGATCATGCCCGACTCGAAAACGCCAACTGAAGGATCCAGATTCCGGCAGGACATCGCCATCCTGCCACTCGCTGCAAGTGCCGGGATAGATCGCCGGCTCATGATCAAAATGGGGTGCCGAACCGGCTTCGGCAATGTCCTTCCGAGTGCAAGTGCACGGAAAGACACGATTCGATTCGATCAAACGTGACAGGGCAGTCCGGTACAACTCTCGTCGCTCGGTCTGCACGTAGGGACCGTTAGGGCCGCCAACGTCTGGCCCCTCGTCCCAATCGATTCCCAACCAACTCAGATCGTCGATCGCTTGTTGTACTGCCCAGGACTTCACTCGTGGCGAGTCAACGTCCTCGATACGCAGCACGAGGTTCTCACCCCGACTGCGCGCGGACCAGTAGGCGAGCAAGTAGGTTCGGGCATTTCCAAGATGCTGGGCCCCGGTCGGCGAAGGAGCGAATCGGCCAGTCATCCGACTAAAAGTCCGCGTTCCCCGGAGTCCTTGGGAAAGGAATCACATCACGAATGTTCGTCATTCCTGTGGCGTATTGAACAGCGCGTTCCAAACCGAGTCCGAAACCGGCGTGCGGAACTGTTCCGTACTTTCGCAGATCGATGTACCACCAGTAGTCGTCTTCGTTCAAACCGGCTTCCGCCATCCGAGCCTGCAGCACATCCAGCCTTTCTTCTCGCTGGCTTCCGCCGATGATCTCGCCGACACCGGGTACCAATACGTCCATCGCCGCAACGGTCTTTCGATCATCGCTCACACGCATGTAGAACGGTTTGATCGAGGAAGGATAATCCGTCAAAATCAGCGGGCCACCAACATGCTTCTCTGTCAGGAAACGCTCATGCTCGGCTTGCAGATCCGTGCCCCATTCAACCGGGAACTCGAATTTCTCGCTGCAAGAGGTCAGCACTTTGACCGCTTCGGTATAGGTCATGTGGGCGAAAGGTTTCTCGATCACAGCTTTCAGTTGTTCGATCTTGCCTTTTTCGATCCGATCGTCAAAGAATGCCATGTCCTCGCCACAGTGATCCAAACAATCACTGAAAACGCGTTTCAAGAAATCCTCGGCAAGTTTCATGTCGTCTTGTAGATCAAAAAATGCAGCCTCTGGTTCAACCATCCAAAACTCTGCCAAATGCCGACTGGTGTTGCTGTTCTCGGCTCGAAACGTTGGCCCAAACGTATAGACGCGTCCCAACGCCGTGGCGTAGGTTTCCGCGTTCAACTGCCCGCTAACGGTCAGATAGGCTGGTTTCTCGAAAAAGTCGTACTCGTATTTGACCGGGCCACCGGACTTCGCCAGCATCTCCAAATCAAGCGAGGTCACACGGAACATTTCTCCGGCACCCTCACAATCGCTTGCCGTGATAATCGGCGTGTGCGTGTAGAAGAAACCGTTCTCATGAAAGAACTGGTGAATCGATTGGCTGATCTGATTGCGAACGCGTGAGACGGCACCAAACGTGTGGGTGCGTGCACGAAGATGAGCCCACTCGCGCAGTTTCTCGAACGAGTGCCGCTTCTTTTGCAACGGATAGTTGTCTGGGTCTGCCCATCCGAGCACACGGATCTCCGTCGCGTGCAGTTCCGTTGCCTGCCCCTTGGCCGGTGACTCTTTCAACTCACCGACGGCGATGATGCTGCATCCGGCGGTCAACTTTTGAACTTCGTCGGCGTAGTTCGCCAAGTCATTTGGAGCAACGATCTGCAGGTTGCCAAAACAACTGCCATCGTTGATTTCGATGAAGCTGAACCCAGCTTTGCTATCTCGGCGAGTTCGGACCCAACCGCGAATCTCTACTGCTGGCCCGACCGAGGACTCCTCTCGGGCTTTCGTAACGCTCATCCAGTCGCTCATGCTCTACTCCTTTCTAAGTAGCCCCGCAACTTGGCCCGCGGGGCAATCCTCTGTCTTTGCCTGCGAACAACTCCGCAGTTCACCTAACGACTATGTCGACGCTGGCTTCTTCCCGCGAAATGCGAAGCCGATGGCAATCAAGATTCCGTACACAATCAGGACGGCAAGAATCGTGTAGTAAGCACCATCCGATTTTGCCATTTGAGCCTTGATTGCGGCGTGAGCTGCAACGACCGCGCCGATCACCGAAATCAGCATCAGCACATTCCAGATCAACATCGATGCACCCTTGGGTTTCTCATCACCCAAGATCCGTTTGCTGTTCATCATCAGGAAGAAGGTGACGTAAGCGACAGGCAGCAACATCATGCCAAAACTGGAAGTGATGATTGGCAACCAGAACTTTGCTCCGCCCGCCCACACATAAACCCAACTAGCACCCGAAAGTCCCGCAACAAGGCAGCCGATCACAAACGGTGCCGTCGCATTGGGTTGATTCAACATTTCGCGAAAAACGTATCCGTTGATCAACATCAAAATGATGATCGTTGAGAAACCCATTCCGAACACGCCAATGCCAAAGACCAAATTCGCCAGCGTTGATCCCAATAGCGGAGTCAAAGTCTCGGACAACTGAAACGCGTTGCGTTTCACGAGAGCGGCAGCGAGCGTTTTCTCTTCTTCACTCAACCCGGCAACCATCTCAAGTTTGGCAGCCTCGTCGGTAGTCGCTGCAGCATCCCCAAGCGTCAAATCCACGCGTGCGATCAACGAACCCTTGACCGAATCGAACATCTTGCTCTGTTGCATCACAGCAAGGTCCGTGCTCTTTAAATTCTCATCGATTCGTCCGTGGAACGACGCAGCAGCGGCGATCACGACGCAACTGGTGACCAGGATGTAGGGGATTGCCATTCCAGTCGACAAGTCGAAGCGGGCAAGACCGCGGAACGGCTTGTCCCAACCGCGGCTGAGCATCGAATAGGGCAACAGGAACGTCATGTTGATGCCCACGGCCGTCGCAGCGGCAGCGATCATCACGGTCTGTTGATTGCCAACAATTTTGTCTGACCAAAAGCTCTGAGATTCCGCGGGAAGGCTGGCCACCAGATCACCCAATCGCCCGGTCGGCTCGCTCCACTGATTCAAACTGGGAATGAAGCCGGAGAAGATCTCGCCAAAATTCAGTTCGCCATTGATCGCCAAGAGCGCGACGACGCCAAAGAAGCACAGCACCACCATCCCAATCAAGCCCTTCAAAACCCAATCGAAAATCTTCGCGACACGTCCCTGCTTGATGTTCATCAACACGATGGTGCCCGCAGCGAAAAACAAGACAGCGCTGACGATCAACTTGGTTGTTTCCGAGTCTCCCAAGCCACCGCCACCTCCAATGGCAAACAGGTTCTTGTCGAGTGCGTCATAGCAGAGACTGAACTGGGGCATGCACCAAATCATGTTTGCCAAACCGGTTGCAATCAGCCAACCCCAGCCAAGCGCCGGGTTGATTTCGCTATTGATCGCTTCAAACGGACGCCGGCCCGTCGAAAGAGTCACGTAACTGATTGCGGACAGCATGACCACGCCCATCGCGATTGCCACCAACTGCAACCAAAGCATGCTGGTTCCGCCGAGGACGCCCAAGAACAATGCCCCAGCGAGCGATCCCCCGCCCAACGTGATCGCACTTTGCAACCAACCTGGCCCAGAAAGCTTGACGTAGGTGCCCAGGACTTTCCCGGATTCCTGAGCATTCAACAAGAGTTCTCGGTCGGATTGAACCTTGTCACTTCCAACAGCGTTTGAGTCAGTATCGTTCATAGAGATGGCGGGATGGTGGAGGGGTAGAAAACGGGTGTGAGTGCTGCCATCGCGTGCCGCTGAGACACGCTTGGCGCTGGCAGATTTGGGTCCGCTGCGGCAAGGTGGCTGCCGCAAAATGAACCCGTTTTGGCAAACTATTCGAGCTCGACCAAATATCGCTCAGCGTCCAACGCGGCCATGCATCCGGTGCCTGCAGACGTGATTGCCTGACGATAATAGTCGTCCGCCACGTCGCCTGCAGCAAATACACCCGTTGCACTGGTATTTGTTCGAAATGGCTTGGTCCACTTGATATAGCCACTCTCGTTCATTTCCACCGCTCCGTCCAAGAATGTGGTATTGGGCGTGTGGCCGATTGCGACAAACATGCCGCCCACTTCCAAATCGCGTGTCGAGTCATCTTTGGTACTGGACAGCTTCAATCCGGTGACCAGTTTGCCATCGCCAACCACTTCGCTGACAACATGGTTCCACAAGATTTCAATGTTCGGATGGTTCAAAGCCCGTTCCTGCATGACTTTGGAAGCCCGCATTTGGTCTCGTCGAACGATCATGTAGATCGTGGCTGCACCGTCAAGGTTGGCCAAGTAAGTCGCCTCTTCGACAGCGGAGTCGCCCGCGCCAACCACTGCCAAAGGTTTGCCGCGATAGATCGGCAAGGCGCCGTCGCACACCGCACAAGCACTGACACCCTTGTTCTTATATTCCTCTTCGGATGGCAGCCCCAAGTAATTTGCGCGTGCCCCGGTAGCGATGATCACTGTTTTCGCTTTCACTGGATCACCGCTGGCTGGCTTCAGGGTGTGATCACCGCTCATCGAAAAATCGACCGACTCGATGTCGTCGCCAATCACGCGGGTGCCAAAGTTCAGTGCCTGCTGTTTCATCAGCTCCATCAGTTCGACACCCTGCACCGCATAGTGCGGAGCAACCTCATCAAGGCTGAACCGACCTTTCCCCTTGCCCTTGGAATGTTCCGGACCCGGAATCGATGGCAGGTTGTAGTGTCGATCTTTGTCGACAGCGGATTCGATGAACGCGCGGACGTTCCCGAATGGAAACCCCGGATAGTTCTCGACTTCCGTCGTGAACGCCAATTGCCCCAATGGGATCATCTCCGGCTTGATGGTGCCTTCGTAAACGAGCGGCTTCAGATTGGCGCGGGCCGCATAAATTGCTGCTGACCAACCGGCCGGTCCACTACCAATGATGATCGTCTTTTCGATACTCTCCGACACTTCGCTTTGCTCCTAGATATCACTGAATGCGGGGTTCTTCGCGTTTTCCTGCGTCCACACGGTGGAAACAGTCAAATTTGAGTCTTTGCTGTGTTAGCCGCCAATCGTTAGCCGCGTTAGTATAGGGGCCAATGTAGGGAACACCTACGTGGGATAGGGCTCTCAATGTTTGAATTGAGGCCTATCTCCAAACTGGATACCGGCCGACCAGCCACACTCGATCTCTCTATCACCAAAAGTCTCTATGAACACGTTGCTGATCGCCGTTGGAGCGATGGTCGCCTACTTGGTTGCTTACCACACCTATGGGCGGTGGTTGGCACGAAAGATCTTTCAACTCGATCCACAGGCGAGTGTCCCCAGTGTCGAACTGTGCGACGATCGCGATTTTGTGCCCACCGACAAATCCGTGCTATTTGGGCATCATTTCACCTCCATTGCCGGCACAGGCCCCATCGTTGGCCCCGCGATCGCCGTGATGTGGGGCTGGCTACCAGCTCTCGTCTGGGTCTTGCTGGGGTCGATTTTGGTTGGTGCGGTACACGACTTTGGCGCGTTGGTGGTTTCCATGCGTAGTCAGGGACAAACCGTTGGCGATGTCGCTGGTCGCGTGCTGAACCGTCGAGTTCGCCTGCTATTCCTGATCGTCCTGTTCATGGCGTTGACCATCGTGCTGGCCATCTTCGGGCTGGTCATTGCGGCGGTTTTCAAACAGTATCCGGCAGCAATTTTCCCGTGCTTGATTCAAATTCCGATCGCAGTCGCCATCGGGATGTGGCTGCATCGCAAAAACGTAAATCTACTTGTTCCTTCGCTGCTGGCGCTGGCTGCGATGTATTTGACCTTGGTGTTCGGAGACTGGGGACCGCTGGGAGTCGCGAACGAAGTCATGGCGAGCTGGTCAGTGATCACCTGGGTCGTGATTCTGCTCGGCTATTCTTATGTCGCGTCCGTCCTTCCCGTCTGGACCTTGCTGCAACCACGCGACTACATCAACTCGTTGCAGTTGATCACGGCACTCGGCTTGGTCGTCGTCGGCCTAATCGTGGCTGGCCTGATTGGTGGCGCCCCGCTGGCCGGTACCGAACGGATCCCCCTGGAAATTTCTGCCGATATGATTCGCGCCAATCCCGAGGGTGCGCCTTCGGTGATTCCGTTCTTATTCATCACCATTGCCTGCGGTGCCTGCAGCGGCTTTCACTGCCTCGTTTCTTCGGGAACATCCAGCAAGCAAATCAAGTGTGAAACCGACGCACAGTTTGTCGGCTACGGCTCCATGCTGACCGAGGGCTTCTTGGCCACCATCGTGATTCTCGCCTGCGTCGCTGGGCTGGGACTTGGAGCGACCGATCCAGCCACTGGTGCGATTGTGACTGGCGAAGATGCCTACCTAGCGCGTTACGCAACTTGGGGCTCGGCCAGTGGGTTGGGTGCCAAGGTCGGCGCCTTCGTCGATGGTTCAGCAAACTTTCTGAAAGCGATCTCGATTCCGCCAGCGATTGCCGTCGCAATCATGGGAGTCCTGGTCGCCTCCTTTGCGGGCACCACGCTGGATACAGCCTGCCGACTGCAGCGATATGTCGTGCAGGAGCTTGCCGCAACTTTCGTTCGTAAAGACAGCTCTGGCGCCGTGTCCGGCGGCATGTCACTGAATCCGCTGGTGTGGCTGACCAACAAGCACGGAGCGACGATTTTTGCCGTTGTGTTGGCGCTGATCATCGCGGCGCTCCCGGCTCCCAACACACCGGTTTCGATCACCGACGCACTCTCGGGCGAACTTCCTGCGACCTATCTAGCGGATAACGCTGAGCTTCCTGTGTCTGCAACAGCCGGAGGAGTAGCAGGCGCGTCCTGGTGGCTGACATCATTCGCGGGCAAGGGCGGACTGATCCTGTGGCCACTATTCGGTGCCACCAATCAATTGCTCGCCGGACTCGCGTTTCTCGTCATCGCGTTCTTTTTGTGGCGACGCAACATCCCGGTTTGGTTCATCGTCATTCCGATGCTGTTCATGTTGGTCGTGCCGGCCTGGGCGATGTTGATTGATCTTCCCAAGTGGTTGGCGGCGGAAAACCCGAACTGGGTTGTGATTGTCGTCGGAATCACCACCCTGGTTCTGGAGGGTTGGATGATCATCGAAGCAATCATCCTGTGGCCGCAAGTGAAGGGCATCTTGGAGTCCTCCAAGAAACAATCTGCGACATCACCATGATGCTAGAATGCGGGCACTTCTAATTTGCAATGGAGGCGAACATGCCGACCAAAATCGCATCAGACGGTGAACGCGTCCGACTCGAGCAGTCCTGCGAAGGATGTCGAGAACTAGCTGCTCGCGTCGAACGACTCGAGCACGCTTTGCGGTTGAGCCAGCAAGAAGCGGAACCGCCTTTGAACCCGCTAGGTACGCGTTCGTGCTACTGGATTTGTGTCTTGGCGCATGCATTGTTTGCCTCAGCACTGTTCACAACGAGTGAATTCGTCGTGTATGGACTGATGCTCAGCGCGGGCGCCGTTGCGACCATGACTGTCTGCCAAGTCTTTTCAACAAGGCCCGTGCATGTTCGATCGCTGCGAAGTGCGCTGTCGATTGGGATTGTTTCGAGCGCCGTTGTCTGGACCATGTGGATCGCCGATGTGGCAGAGCCCTTCGATATCCTTCCGCTGCTGTTCGCCTGTTATCCGCCGATCTTTGTCAGCAGCTGGCTCGTTGCCAAAGTATTCGTGTGGTCGCGGGGCTGGAAAATCGATCCTCCTGGACAATCCGCTAAGTATCCGCAACTGCGGATTCAGCACCTGATGGTCTGCACGCTACTGGTGGCGGCCTACCTCGGTATCGCGAGAATGTTCTTCAGCACATCACTTGCGTGGGATGGAGGCGAGTTTTTGGGCATGGTGCTTTATGGCTGCGTCCCAACGATCATCAGTACAACGTTGTCCTGCTTGCTTGCCCGAATCATTTTGGGTCGGTCCGGAAAAGGTCGAAAACTTGGGTTAGCAATCCTGATCGGTGGCTTAGCACTCTTGATGCTCTGCCTGATTCCAATGATCAGTCTGTTTTTTGGGGAGGGTTGGAACTGGGCAATGATCACGAGCCTGTCCCTCACGATGCTTCCCCTATTGGTGGGCGTTGTGATCTCTTCGGGAGGCACATTTGCAATGATGCGGTTCGCTAATTATCAACTCAAGAGCAAGCCGGGGCAGCCCGTAAGCGTCGACAGAGCGGCATTCGCACCACACGTGGGAAGCAACCACTCAATTCCCATGGCTCCTGGGTTGCGAATCGACAATCCCTAGCCGGCGACCTTCATTGTAAAATCGGCTCATGGTTCAATCACAAAAGAGGTTCACTGTGCGTTCACTTTCTCTATCGGCATTTGCCATCGCCTTTCAGTTAGGAAGTGCTATCCTCGCTTTGGGGACGAGCGCAGCCGATCCATGGCAAGCTGTCGCCGCTCGAAACGAGATCAAACCGATCTTCACTACCGATCCTGATGGCCAGTTGTCCATTCAGGCAGATCACCGCGAGGGACTGAATGGACATTGGCAGCGTCAATTCCCTGTCGTCGGTGGTGAGCACTATCAGTTTTCAGTACTCCGAAGCACCAACGGAATCGAACACCCACGTCGTTCGGCGATCGCTCGCATTCTGTGGCGTGACGAGAACGGCAACAAGGTCAAGCATGCCAAGCCCGCGATCGATTCGTTCCGTCGAGGAATTCGGCCACAATCCGAACCGGAGTTTCCTGCCGTACGAAAAACGGTTGACGGATGGGACCAACTGCATGGCGTCTATCTAGCGCCTCCGGACGCCAAGTCTGCAATCGTCGAATTGCATTTTCGATGGGGGGCTCCGGAGTCTTCGGTGCATTGGAAAGAAGCGAGCCTCGCAAAGACGACTGCACCTGTTCCAAACATTGTCCGACTGGCAGCCATCCATCATCAGCCACGTGGCGGTGAAACATCGATGGACAAGTGTCGTCAATTCGCACCATTGATCGCCGAAGCTGCGGAAAAGAACGCAGACTTAGTCGTCTTGCCTGAAACGCTGACCTACTACGGAACGAAAGGGACGTACGCAGATGTCGCGGAACCGATCCCAGGTCCCTCCACCCGATATTTTGGTGAACTTGCCAAGCAGCACGAGCTCTATATCGTTGCCGGCCTTCATGAGCGATTCGAACACTTGGTCTACAACGTGGCAGTCATGCTGGGGCCAGATGGTGAAATCGTCGGGAAGTATCGAAAGGTTTGTCTACCTCGAAGCGAGATCGAGGGCGGAATCATGCCAGGAACGGAGTATCCGGTTTTCAAGACTCGGTTTGGCAAAGTTGGCATGATGGTTTGCTATGACGGCTTCTTCCCAGAAGTTGCTCGCGAACTATCCAACAACGGAGCCGACGTGATCGCGTGGCCAGTCTGGGGATGCAATCCGCTACTAGCACGAGCGCGTGCATGCGAGAATCATGTTTATGTTGTCAGCAGTACCTACACCAAATCAACCGACAATTGGATTCGGTCCGCCGTGTATGGCTTGGACGGGACAGCGTTGGCGGCTGCCGAAGATTTCGGCACAGTCGTCGTCGCAGAAGTTGACTTGAACGAAGCTCACCATTGGCACAGCTTGGGCGATTTCAAGGCCCAGATCTCGGCCCATCGCCCCTGAGCGAGTCCGGCCATCAAGTGGCGGATCGTGGGGGACTTCGCGACATGGCTCCAATCGCTCACAATCAGGCCTCCTCACTCTTTCTCTCCATTCAACATTCGCAATTCATTCATGCGCGTTCTTTCCGGAATTCAACCCACAGGCCGGCCGCACTGGGGCAACTACTTTGGTGCCATTCGACAGTACATCGACCTTCAGGAAGAGCACGAAGGCTTTTACTTCATCGCTGATCTGCACGCGTTAACGACGGTGCGTAGCGCCGACACGCTGCGACAAAACACACTTGATGCAGCTTTGGATTTGCTGGCTCTCGGGCTCGATCCCCAGAAGGCAACCATGTTTGTGCAGTCGCAAGTTCCGGAAGTGAGCGAGTTGACATGGTTGCTGATGACGGGCACCCCCATGGGATTACTCGAGCGGTGTCACGCCTACAAGGAAAAGAAAGAAAAAGGCATTCCCGCTGACGCTGGCTTGTTCACCTACCCAGTTCTGATGGCCGCCGACATCCTGGCCTACGATTCCGAGATCGTTCCGGTGGGGCAGGATCAAGTCCAACACATCGAAGTCTGCCGTGATTTGGCAGGCAGCTTCAATCATGCCTTCGGCGAGACCCTCATCCTGCCCAAAGCAAAGACGCTCGATCATGGTGCGAAAGTCCCTGGCACCGACGGTCAAAAGATGAGCAAGAGTTATGACAATACGCTGCCTCTGTTCGGTGAAGTGAAAAAAATCCGCAAACAAATCATGCGAATCACAACCGACAGCAGGGCAATGGAAGACGCCAAGGAGCCCGAAGGCGATCACCTTTATGATCTGTATCGATTGTTTGCCTCCGCCGAAGAAGTAGCAGAAATGGCTGCCATGTATCGACGCGGCGGTTTTGGGTATGGCGATGTCAAGAAAGCAGTGGCCGAAGCCAGTGAAACCTACTTCGACCAGGCCCGACAACGACGGGAAGAACTCGAGAATAATCTGGATTATGTGCAGGAGACACTCCAGCAGGGGGCTCACCGCGCACGAGAAGTTGCGGCTGATGTATTGTCCCGCGCCCAGCGTGCCTGTGGGTTACGATAGAGCACATCCACTCGACCTCGCCAACTTCCCCTCCGCAAAACGATGACGATTCTCGGAACCGGTACTGAAATCGTTGAGTGCGTTCGAATCGCCAATATGCTCGAAACACATGGCGAGCAGTTTCTCGAACGCGTCTACACCGCCAACGAAATCGAGTACTGCCTTCACACCGCCAACAGGACCCAGCACTTTGCGAAACGCTGGGCGGCAAAGGAAGCTACGATGAAGGCGATGCGATGCCGCAATCAGGGCATTCGCTGGACTGACATAGAAATTGTCGTGACCACAGAGGGCCCGATGATTGCCCTCGGAGGAGCGGCCGCGATATTCGCGGAGCAAAATGGAATCGAAAAGATGCACGTCTCACTTGGGGCTTGCCGAACCCATGCAACCGCCTACGTCTTGGTAACCGACGAATTGGATTGATTTCGGGACGTCGAATCACCGGAACGACAGTGATTCAAAAAACTCTTCGGGCTGATCCAGCGCCAACTCATTCGACCTGGGATCCCTCTGACCTCCAACACGTTCTTTGATCGCTGAGTAAGGTGCGTAGAGCGTCACAATCATCCGACCGTCTCGAACGAAGTACTCCGCTTGGCAATCATTGAAGCCTCGCCCCCCTCGAGCGATCGTACCCTTCACGCCATTTACCCCGCTGCGAAGAACCATCTCCTCGTTCACAAGACCAACCGAGAGGTTCGTCACCAACTGAGTGATTTTGGCATTTCGCAATTTTGCTGGTAGCTGATCGCTGACCATCAAGATGTATTGCGATCCCGATTCGCGGCGCCGATACAGAACCTCGTGCACCACAAAACCACCGGGTAGCGTCGTCGTCTTTTCTCGTAGCTCCTTGCCCGGAGGAACCTTGATCGTGCACCCGTGGAACATCGCCGTTTCCCAACCGCTGTGCATGTTCCCCAAAACCGCAAAGAAAACGACCGCACCGCCACAAATCAGCACCACACCGAGTCCTGATGCTGCGATGATTCCCAGGACCTTCGCCACAGAGTTCCCACTTGATCGGCGACGAGGCTGCTGCTGAGCATGATAGCCCTGAGGCTGGGTGGTCGCGGCACGGTGCACAGGCGCCGGGCGATTCGTCTGCGATCGAAACGCAGGCGGCGGAGGAGGTGCAGATCGCGCTGTTTGAAAAGACGGAACTTCGGCAAACACGTCACGGTTGACTGGTTTCTTCGTTGGCGTCCCCGGCGTTCGAATGGCCAACACCATTCCACAACCTGGGCACATCACCTTTCCCGATCCAGCCGAATCCGGAAGCTGCATCGTAAGGTTGCAACCGGGACAAACGACCTTGGTTCCACTCATGGAATGCCCAACCTGACAACACGAAAACTCTGCTCACATCATAGGTGAACGCGACGTCCGATGACCGAAGATTCCTTGCGTTTAGATTCGACGTGAGCCATCCACGGATCAGAACAGACGATTGATCCCGTTGAGCGCCGCAACTCGGTAGGCTTCCGCCATGGTTGGATAGTTAAACGTGGTTTCAACAAAGTACTTGATTGTGTTCAGTTCGCCAGGCTGATGCATGATCGCTTGGCCAATATGAACGATCTCCGATGCGTTAGCACCGAAACAATGCACGCCCAATATTTCCATCGTTTCGCGGTGAAACAGTAGCTTCAACATTCCGACCGTTTCGCCGGTAATCTGTGCGCGAGCGAGACTCTTGAAGTGTGCTTGTCCAACTTCATATGGCACACACGCCTCCGTCAGTTCTCGTTCTGTTTTTCCGACCGAACTGATTTCTGGACTGGTGTAAATTCCGGTCGGAATATCGTTCAGTCGCAAACTGCCATTGGCTTGCCCCAAAAAATGGGTCGCAGCAGCACGCCCTTGGGTATACGCGGCGCTAGCAAGCGATGGCACGCCAATCACATCACCGACGGCATAGATGTGAGGCAAGCAGGTTTGGAAGTGTTCGTCGACTTCGATTTGCCCTCGGTTGTTGGCAACGACTTCCAAGTTCTCGAGCCCCAAGTCCTCGGTGTTTCCGCTGCGGCCGTTAGCCCACAGAAACACGTCTGACTTGACTCGTTTGCCACTCTTCAAATGCAATACAACGCCGTCATCTTCGCCCGTGATGCTCTCCATCTGTTCATTGTGTCGAATCACAACACCCTGATCACGGAGGTGGTAAGAAAGTGCGTCGATGATCTCGTCATCCAAGAACTCCAACAGATTCGCTCGCGTGTTGATCAAATTGACTTTGATCCCAAGATTGCGAAACATGGACGCGTACTCGACCCCGATTACACCTGCGCCGTAGATGCAAATGGAACTGGGGCGATGATCCAAATCCAAGATCGAATCGCTGTCGTGAATGAGCGGGTGATTGAAATCGACACCGTGAGGATTGTAGGGTCGCGAACCCGTCGCGATCACGAAGAACTTTGCTCGAATCGGCTCATCCCCGTCGATCGAGACCGCATGATCGTCGACAAATCGAGCGGTGCCACGAAAGATCGGCACGGAGTTTCGATCATAAAACGATTGACGCATGGTGACTTGCCGACCGATGATCGCTTGAGTCCCCCGCTTGAGTTGCTCGAGTGACGGCCGTGCGCTCACACCCAACTCACGGAGATTGGGGTTCTTCAGAACGTTCATGGTGCTTGTGATTGCGTGCCGAAGTGCCTTGCTGGGAATCGTCCCCCAGTGCGTGCAACCGCCACCAATTTGCCGAAAACGTTCGGCCACAGCAACTTTCAAGCCGCCCTTGGCCGCCTGCATCGCCGCTCCTTCGCCGCCAGGCCCTGTTCCAATCACAAGCAGGTCGTAGTCAAATTTCGAATCGCTCATAATGTCTCTCTGTGTCCTGTTTGCAAGTTGCACCCAATACAAGTCTGCTCGAACCAAGGTTTTCGCAATGTTGATAGCGTGCGTCCAGTCCGATGTCACTTTCGCCAATGTCCCAGCAAACGTCCAACGCGTGAAGGACTGGACCGAGCAGGCCGGAGCCGCTGGTGCAGATCTTGCCGTTCTACCGGAATGTATGCTCAGTGGTTACGCCTACGAGAGTCGCGAGGAAGCGCTGCCGCACGCTCTGGCCACCGATGACGCGATCTTTGCCGAACTCGCTGAGACGGCAGCCAAGCACTCGATGCACGTCACCCTCGGATTCTTGGAAAAAGCCGGAGACCGACTGTTCAATGCATCCGCAATGATTGGTCCCGATGGCTTGGTGGGGGTCTACCGCAAAGTGCACCTCCCCCACTTGGGAATCGATCGATTCGTTGATCGCGGCGACATTCCCTATGGTGTGTTAGATGCGAAACGAGCCAGCAATCCCGGTGACCCTATCCGAGTGGGATTGGCGATCTGCTACGACAGCTCGTTCCCGGAGCCAATGCGCTTGCTCGCTCTTGCCGGCGCCGACGTGATCGCGCTTGGCACCAACTGGCCCAATGGGGCCTCGCGAACGGCCTACGTCGTTCCACCCGCACGCAGCATGGAAAACCACCTGTTCTTTGTCGCGGCCAACCGAGTCGGCGAAGAAAACGGATTCGGATTCTGCGGATGCAGTTCCATCTGCGGACCCGACGGCGTGGTTCTCGCGCACACGGACGATGATCAAGAAGTCATGCTGCTGGCCGAAGTGGATCCGGATCAGGCACGCAACAAACGCATTCAGCGATCTGCGGGACATGTGATCCATCGCTTCAACGATCGATGCCCCGAGTTTTACGGCGACTTGGCTGCACCAAGAAAAGAGGAGTGAATTCACGCGAAGTGAAGGCTTGGCTAACCAAGGATCTCAAGAATCTTTTCCTGAGCGATTCGGGTTTGGTCCACGAATTCTGCGTCGGCCAAATTCTCGAGCCGCAACTCCTTCACATAAAACGTGTCGATCGCCATTCGCAATGCCTGGTCCAAGCCTTCTGTCCAACGCAGCTTCGTCGGCATCGAGCCCAGCTCAGCTTCTGTCACCGGGACTCTTAACCGCAAACACGCAGGGCCACCGCCGCCCGACATGCTTTGATCGAGCGCGACATACTGCGCTTCACGAAAAATTCCGCGCTGACACCATTCACGCACCAATCCGCGCGTTCCCTGATGTTGCCTGACATGGGTCGGGCAGAAAATCACCGGACGCCGCTCTCCTGCCGGCATCACGACTTGGCTATTAAACAAATACGTGCCGACCGCATCTTCAAGTGAGACTACTGCACTTGAGACTTCCATTCGATTCAACGCCGTTCCGGTGAGCTCTAGAAATCGACTCTCAATCCTCTCAAGCGTTTCCTTGCCTCCATGAAACGCCAATTCATGGTGAATAAAAAGACGGTCGTGGCTGAGCGCAACAACATCATTGTGAAAGGCGCCGGCATCGATCGCAGCAGGATGCTGTTTCAAATAGAACGTATTCTCATGAGACAGGCCATGCGCACGAGCAATCGCCTGGCAAGCTGCAAGTGACTGCCTTGGCCAATGAAGACTCGGCTTCGGATCCTCATCCCCATATACAAACAGGTGGATTCCGGGTGCACTCTCACCGTTGCCAAGCCGCATGTGGTTCGCTGCTCCTTCATCGCGGACCGCTGCACCGCCTGGTAGTGGCGGGCGCAATACGAAAGCGGTGGGCAGCAGTCGCTGCAAATCCGCCATCGTCGCTGCCGGTTCTATTGACCGATGCAGACTCGCGGACAGATTCGCAATCGTGACACAGCCGGCTCCGCTATCAACCGATGGTGTTACTGTTCCTGCATTAGCGGTCCACATCGCAGAGCAACTTGTCGCAGCAGAAAGCAGATGTGGCGAGTCAGCCCAGGTGGCCTTCAACACGTCGGCATCGGAACCAGAAAAACCCAATGCACGGAGCAGTCCTAGATTGGGTCTTTGCTGGGGCGGCAACACAAATTGGGGGACGCCTAGCCTGGCAACCGATCGCATCTTGTCCAACCCCTGCAGGGCCGCAGCTGCCGGATTCGAAACGTCTCCAGCATGTTGCTGCGACGCGAGGTTTCCAACTCCCAGCCCTCCAAAGTGATGAGTTGGGCCAACGAGTCGATCAACCTGAGCTTCGACAAGATTCATTTCGTGATGTCCCATGGATCCGTGGTATTGAGTTCAGTTCTCTCCAGTGAGGCAATCGGATCACTGCAAAAATCGACAGCAAAGAATCCGGCTGGACGATGATTGCCGCTGTCACCTAAGCCTCCAAAAGGCAACGCGCCAGCGGCACCCGTTGTTGGTCCATTCCAATTGACCACACCAGCCCCAACCTGATCGACGAATTTCAGAAACAACTCTTCATCGCCTCCCAACAGCGAAGCTGCAAGTCCATAGTTTGTCTCGGAAGCCAACCGAATCGCTGCACCTGTTCCATCGACACGATGCACCACAAGCAGCGGACCGAACCATTCCATGTCGGCCAGCGCCTCCAATCCAGCTTGGTCTAAACTCGATCCGTCAACGATTGCCGGATGCACCAAGTTCGGCTGTTCTCCGACTTTCCAAGGCACGAGAGGCCGACAGCCAAGCTCGAGCAAGCTGTCATAAGTCGCTCGCAGACCTGCGGCAGCGTGATCGGAAATCACTGGCCCAACCTGAGGACTCGGATCATCGGAGGGCAACCCCACGTGAAGCTCACGAGTCATCTTGACCAACGCCTCGACTTTTTCGTCCGCGCGTTTCCCGATGAAGATTGCTCGGCGCGAACACGTGCATCGCTGTCCCGCAGAGATGAAAGCGGAAAACGAAACCGTTGCTGCGGCGTCGTCAGGTCGCACGGATTCTTCGATCACGATTGGGTTGTTGCCACCCAATTCGAGCGCCAATAGCACGTTTGGTCGACCGGCCAACTGCCGATGGATGGCACGCCCCGCTGCTCGACTTCCGGTCAAAAACACGCCCGCGACTTCTGGACAGTCAATCGCAGCGACAGCAGTAGGAACACCACCAACGATGGCCTCCATGACTCCTTCTGGTAATCCGGCGGCTCGCCACGCCTCAGCGATCCACATTCCCACCGCAGTTGCTTGGTCACTTGGTTTGAAGATGACTGTGTTACCTGCCAGCAGCGCCGGAATGATCTGGCCACCGGGCAAATGCAACGGAAAATTGAAAGGCCCTAACACCAAGGCGACTCCCAATGGCTGGTAACGAATCCGCCTGACCGCTCCAGCAGCAGGATCGATCGTTTGCTCGCTGCGTCTTTGTTGGAAGGCTTGGATCGACAGCTCAACCTTGGCGATCGACGCGCGGACTTCGCCCGCAGCATCCCAGGCCAACTTCCCCACTTCGCGACTGATCAAGGTCGCGATCTCGTCACGATGATCCTCCAGATACTTGGCGTAGGATCGAACGATTTCCACTCGTGATTCGACTGATGTGGTTCGCCAATGAAGACCAGCCTCACTTGAACGTTTGACTGCAGCCCGAACTTGATCAGGCAACGCGGACTGGCCCTCCCATACCGTGGCTCCATCGATTGGGCTTGTACTTTGCATGAGTGAGGACATTTTTCTAGTTTTCCCGACGTGATTGCGATTCTTGACCTAGGTTTCCAATAGTCAGGCGTCTTAGTCCCTGATGCCTCACTGATTTACCCATATCTCGGAGTCCTTTAGCGATGAAACGAAGTAAGAACAGCGGTTTTTCCCTCCTAGAAGTTATCGCTGCCGTCGTGATCCTGGCAGTCGTCGCCGCCGCCACTGTAGCAACTGTGGCTCCCATGCGAGCTAAAAGCGAAGACAAGTTAGCCGACCAAGAGGTCGCTTCCCTGAACGCCATGGCTCAAACCTACTACCTCGAAGTTGGCCGCTATCCAGCCAGTGTCTACACCTTGGCAAGTGCGGGCTACATGTCCAACACCACCACCGAAGAAAAGACGCGTCTTGCAAAGATCCGTCGCAACTATAACTACTCGCGTACAACCGGCATCTTCGCCAAGAAATAGTCTAACGCGACAAGTCGACTCCGAGGGTCCGTGGGGAGAATTGCAGCTGATCTAGCTGCAATTTGCGTCGCGGACCTTTTTTATTCCGAAGCCCTACTTGGTGAACTCTGTGCAATCAGCAAGAAGAAGAGGCGTCACTCTGATCGAAACGATCATGGTCATCGCACTCTTGGCGGCAGCCGCGACCACCAGCTTGTTGTTGATGGACGGGCAATGGATCGCCAAACGCGAAGTCACCGCAGTTTCCAATGACACCGCCAACGCGTTGATCACGGCTCGCAATACTGCCATCACCAGCCAAGCGATCGTTCGTGTTCGACGCGAACGAAACTCTGGTGGAACGCAGCTCACGATCATCCAAGACCCCGGACCGTTTCGGTCGGGACACCAATGGACCATGGACCTGGGATCCGATGCCCAGGTCTCCGGTTCGCCCACTGAAATCCAGTTCACTCCCATGGGGACTGCAAACCGAAGTTTGAAGTGGAAAATTGCACAATCACGAACTTCAGGAGAAGTCACTGTCTCACCGGCAAGCGGGCAAGTGCTCCGCCGCTTGCCTTAACAGTGTCTGAATCATCTCATGCCAAAACGCCTCCCCAATTTTCGCAGATCCAGAACTGGCGCCACTCTGATTGATGTGGCAGTCGGTTCGATGCTGCTATCAGTATTGCTGATCCCATCGATTCACTTGATGAGCGAGTCTCGCACTCACAATCGTCGATTCGCCGATCGGGATGTCTTGCTGTATGAAGCAGAGCAACTCCTGGAAGTGACCAAAGTTTCTTTGTCTGAGCCTACCGCTTTCGACGCAGCCTACTCCACGACCACCGACGCGGTAGGCAAGATCCCGATCACCGACGGCTCAACACTGACCAGCCGCATACGCGTCTCGGCGGACACGAGCCTTCCTGCGGCACGCCTACTAACGATCACAGCTGATGTTTGGATCGACACGGATGCGAATTCTCGTATCACGGCTGGTGAACTGAGCCAAACCTTGCGGACACAGTGGGCGGCACCTCAATGAACAATCGCTATCGAAACCGAAATGGAATCGGTCTTTTGGAAGTCATCATTTGCACCGGCTTGCTTGCTGTGATGATGGTTCCAATCGCCGGTGTCATCCGCTCATCCGGTCAAGCGATCGCACATGCCGAAGGCAGCGGCACTACCGAGTCAAAGATGCGAGAAAGCCTGCGTTGGGTTGCCGACGCCGTTCGCGACGGTTCGCTCACAAGCGTTCAAAGTCGGCGGCTGAAACTACAGCTAAATACGGGCGACGTCGTCGCGATCGAAGTCCAACGTGGATCACTCGTGATCGACGACGGGCGGCAGCAAACCGAACTGCTGAGCGGAGTACGTGACATTCGCTTCAATCTAATCTCTCAAACAACCGGTGCTCGCAAACCCATTGGGCTGACCATGGCAGTGCGAGGTACCGATCCAACCACGCGGAACGTGGTTACGATCAATTCCACCGTTGCGTTACCACCACAGGCATGAGGCGGAAGATCATGAGCCCATCCTATCGATCCCAACGGCCACGAAACCGCCGCGGCTCTGCCCTACTGCTATGTACTTTGGCCGCAGCTGTTCTCTCGATGAGCGCCATCGCAATTTTGC
Source organism: Rubripirellula sp. (assembly GCA_045110715.1). GTDB lineage: Bacteria > Planctomycetota > Planctomycetia > Pirellulales > Pirellulaceae > Rubripirellula. The sequence continues at coordinate 13,126 of JBGCGI010000130.1, read as the reverse complement.
GGAGCACAAAGCGTGGTATCGCTCGGACAGATGCTCAGCAATCGGCACGGGCCGGTCGTGCGATCACAGAAGGTTTGTATCAGCGTTCGATCGCGATTCTGCGGACCAATCCGGCTAGCTCAGGCACGATCACTGACCGCGCGGGCTCACGAGACGCGTTTGCGGAAGTCAGGAACCTGGGTCCAACCGCCACACAAATTCAAGTTTTCCTCTACGCTGGTTCATCGATCCCAGCCAAAGACGTGATTGTCGACCCAACGGCTCTTTAGCTTCCACCGATTCAGTCTTCCAGGATCATCAGCTCGACTTTTCGAAAGTGGACTGGATGACTTTCTGATTGAAGCGAAATGGTTCCTCCGCTTAACATCAATGTGCCACTCTTCTCGCTTAGTTCCTTCGCGTGATCGTCTCGATCATCCAACTGAGACTTGGTGTACTCAAGCACAACTTCGCCATCGATGATGTGACGGATCGCACCGTTCCCGTTGACTTCCACTTCCGCAGTCACCCATTGCTCGCCGTGATAAGTTTCTGAGGAAGACTTCGTGCAGTGCGGCTTGAAGAGTTTGCCGCCCATGACGACGTTCGTGCCAGGCGTACACAGATTCGATGTCGTCCGCTTGGCCTTGCCATCACCTCCAAGCAGCTGAACTTCTATCGAAACAGGAAATTCTTGATCTTTCGCCATTGTTTCAGGCTGCTCGCCATGAATCATCAGTCCACTGTTGCGGAGTGCCCATCCAGGTCCGCCGGCACATTGCTCACCAACGAACCTGTACTCGACTCGCAGTCGATACTTTGAAAACGAATCTTTGTAAAACAGATGGCCAAAGGTTTCATCAAACTTCTCGTAGCCTTTGTCGTAGCCAACCTTCAGCAATCCATCTTCGACACGAAACGTGTCCGCATGGTTCTCACCCAGATCGTGGTAGCGAATTTTGGGTGTCCATCCAGTCAGGTCCTTTCCGTTGAAGAGCTGAATCCATTTGCCGCTGGATGCATCAGGGGAGGCCTTCTTCACGACATCCTGACCTCCAGCGAGGCCAGCAAGAAAAGTGAAAAACAAGAAAGTGGGAGCCCCAGCAAAAAGCGATCGTTTCATATGACTATCGGAAATAGAGAAAAGGGAGTTGTCGTGAATTGCGAATCAGAGCGATTCTACACCGATTGACCCTTCGCCGCACGGCATCGCCAGACCTCCATTGGGCTACAATCTTGGTCCGCCGAGGTCTCGTCGAACGACCATCACCTACCATGTTTCCGCCTACTGTTGATGACTCCATGACCAACTCCAGACCATCCCCCCCCATCAACCATTCTCGCCGTCAGTTTCTGGCGCTGGCAACCGCAGCGACTAGCACCACGTTGCTGCGATCTCCAAAAGTTTCTTTGGCGGCAGAGTCCCACGATCGCTTCCAAGGTTGGCCGATCGGAATCCAGAGTTTCTCGCTGAGAAAGTTCGACATTGACCAGTCGATACGACACATGCAGGGACTCGGATTGCACTTCGTCGAGTTCTACAGCAAGCACGTTGCGATCGAGTCAACGGAAGAGCAACTTGCCGAACTCAAGAAAAAACTATCTGCAGCTAAGATCACGATGAGTTCGCATGGCGTGAACAAGTTCAGCAAAAATCACGACGAGAATCGAAAAGTATTCGAGTTCGCTAAGCGTGCCGGACTGAAAAACATCACCGCGAATCCTTCGCCTGATTCGTTCGATAGCTTGGACAAATTGGTCGCCGAGTTCGACATTCGAATTTGCATCCACAATCATGGGCCAGGTTCCTCGTACGACAAAATCGACGAAGTTGTTAACGCGGTGAAGGATCACGATCCGAGGATCGGCGCCTGCGTTGACACCGGACACTTTATCCGCAGCAAAGAAGATCCAATCGAAGCATTGGAACGATTAGAAAAACGCGTCTTCGCTCTACACATCAAAGACGAGGAGAAGCAAGAAAAGAAGTCGCACAACGTCGTCATCGGGGAAGGTTTCCTCGACTTAGTAGCGTTGTTCAAGACGCTTCGAAAGATCGGCTTTCCTGCTGATGGTTCGGTATCACTCGAGTACGAAGCAAATCCAGAAAATCCCATTGACGATATCCAGCAATGCCTGGTCGCTGCCGAAGAAGCGATCCACAAGGCAACCTAGCTCTTACGCGACTAGGCAACTTCTCCGTCCAGCCACAACGAAAGTTCACGAGATGCTTGATCCGCTCGCCCGTGCCATTGGGATTCTTACGATTGCGATTCCCTCGCTGGCAGGTTCCGCTGAGCCAACGATTGAAGTCCCGCCAGAGATCGAACTTCAACAGCCAGGCGTAAAACTCTCGCTGGTTGCTGAACACCCCTTGGTGGTCACACCGACAGGGATCGATGTTGACGGGAGCGGTCGTGTTTGGGCAGTCAGTAGCCACACGCACTTTCGCCCAAAGGTCTACGACGGGCCGGACCACGACGAAATCCTCATCATTCAACCCGATTCAAGCCGCTTCGTCTTCTACAACAAGACCGATGCGACGATGGACTTAGAATTGAGCCCTGACTTCGAATCCGATGGCTGGGTGTACCTCGCAGAACGAGATCGGATCTTGCGTGTTCGTGATTCTGATGGTGACGGAGTCGGCGATCAAGAAGAGAGCATCGCAGTTCTAAAAACGGAAGCCGATTATCCTCACAACGGCATGAGTGGTCTGGCCTGGCACCCCAGCGGTGACCTCGTCTTTGCCCTTGGAGAGAACTTCTGGAAACCATGGACGCTGACCGCTCGCGATGGAACCGAGTACACCGGAACAGGAGAAGGCGGCATCTTTCGCTGCAAGCCCGATGGCTCATCGCTTCGGAGAATTGCGAAAGGCTTTTGGAATCCGTTCGGCGTCTGCGTTCGTTCTGACGGATCCATTTTTGCAGCCGAAAATGATCCAGGCGCACGACCTCCCTGCCGTTTATTGCATGTCGTCGAAGGAGGCGATTATGGCTTTCAACGGAAGTATGGCAGTGCCCCTTTTCATCCGTTCGTCGCTTGGAATGGTCAGTTGCGCGGCACGCTGCCGATGCTACACAGCCTCGGTGAAGCCCCGTGTGGGATCGCGGCGTTAGGAAATGGACTGCTCGTGCCTTCATGGACCGATCACCGCATCGACTTCTATCCTCTTGAACAGAAAGGCGCCAGCTTCGCGACCAAACGAATCACACTTGTGACCGGTGGCCTGCACTTTCGCCCCACCTGCATCACTCAGACTTCACCAACCGAGTTCTATCTCACCGATTGGGTCTACGGATCGTACGAACTCCACAAACGCGGGCGAATCTGGAAACTGGAAATAGACGCCGAGGACTCCGAATGGATCGGAGACAACGAATTACCTGCTCCCAATCCTCCTGCTGCGCTGGCAGTACTACTCCGCGCCGCAGACTCATCTCTTTCAAACGGCCAAATCCTGAGTCATGCGAAGTCAGATGACGCATTCATTCGTCGAGCGGCGATTGACGGACTGTCCACCCGAATCAACGCTCATACTTTCGAGCACGCGGATGCGTTGAAAACCAATGACCTCATCACGTTGCTGCTGGCGATCCGCAAGGCAACTCCCAGAGACACGAACTGGGTCAAGTACTTTCTACGACAACACGACTCGCAGGTTCGCTTTGAGACCTTGCGATGGATCGCAGATGAAGAACTTCAAGTCTTTTCTGAGGAGGTCGCGAACTTGCTGAACGATCCCAACCTTGGGTTCGAGCTTTTCGAAGCATGCCTGGCAACCACAACTACCCTCGCCGGAAAATCTAATCTCGGTGTCCTTGATTCTGAATCGTTGATGACTCGTGTCAGCGATCCGCGGGCCCCGCTTCGTACGCGTGCCTTTGCACTTCGGCTGTTGGACCCAAAACTCAAACGCTTTAACAAGAAGATCTGGAGCAAGCTCTATCAGACGGGGGACTCGTTGTTGCTCACCGAATTGACGCGGGCACTCGTCCTGAACGAGTCAGATGATGCACAGCAGTTTCTGCATCAACTCGCTTCAAACGAATCCATCAGCGTTGCGACTCGAGCTGATGCCGTCGCAGGCTTGCGAGGTCCGCAAGTGCTAGCGTTCATCAATCGGTCCGTCCCACGAGCCATTCGTGATGAGGCACTGCGTGCACTGCGATTCACGCCGCTCTCGGAGAGTGACCGTAGCCAGATTGAATCGCTAGCAGAAAGGTTCTCGGATTCAGCCGATCTCGTCGCTGCCTCGTTGGCTCCTGAAAGTGTCAAGCAAGGGCGTCCCCCTGCAACTGACATTGCTGCCTGGCAAACGCGTCTCGCTGCGATTGAAGCCCCAGTGGATCTTGAAGCTGGCCGTCGCGTCTTTTTTCACAACACCGTAGGCACGTGTGTCAAATGCCATCGCTATCGCGGCCGCGGCAGCGCGGTGGGTCCGGACTTATCGGCCGCTTCGAACGAAGGCGATCCAAATCGCTTGCTCCACGCGCTGCTTCAACCCAGTCGGAACGTTGACCCGCAATACTTCCCACGCATGCTGATCACCGAAGACGGGCATGCGTTCACTGGCATCATGCTACGTGATGGTGGTGGAGGGAATGAAGTCTATCGCGACAGCCAGGGTCGTGAACGTAAGTTTTCGACGTCTGATATCGTTGAACGAAAGGAGCTTCGTACGTCGATGATGCCGGACGGACTGATCGACTTGATGACCGATCGTGAAATCCGAGACCTACTAGCGTTCCTCGATCATCAGACTACCAATCGAGCAGACCCTGCTTCCCAGAACTGATTAGGGCTTTGTCTTTCGTGACGACTCTTCGGCACGAAGCATCGCTTCCAAGGCAAGCTTCAACTGCCCGCGTGCCCGACTCAGCCGACTGCGGACCGTTCCAATCGAGATCTCGAGGATCTCTGCAATATCCTCGTAGGAATGCTCCTGCATCTCACGCAGGACCAGGATCGAACGGTGTTCGTCCGTCAAAGCCTGCATGGCTTCCCGAACCATCGAGACACGTTCCCGCCGGAGAATGGGCTCGTCAACACCGTCACCTGGATCGGTCACTTCCAAGCCGTTGTTCTCGCGACAGTGATCCAAAGAGACACGAGCCCGTTTGCGACGGCGGCGCGTCAAAGCACTGTTGAACGCGATTCGATAGAGCCAAGTAAAGAACTGGCTATTTCGTTGAAAAGTATCAAGCTTGATGAACGCCCGAATGAACGCTTCTTGAACGACTTCCTCCGCTTCATCAGGCGACCCCGTCACTTGAATCATCGACGCGAACAGGCGATCCTGATTCAACTGCACCAACCGAGTGAACGCATCGCGATCACCCTGTAGGGCTTGGTCGATCAGTTGATTCTCTTCGCCCACACCAGTCTTTCAAAAATCTCGATCCACATCAGCGGAATCGAATCAACTTCACTTGTGCATGAAATTGAAACGTCATACTCAAGAACGCGTCATTGGATCGCGATCCACGTATTGATTCAAACCAACCTTGAATGTCCCGCTGGACAAAGAGGCCGCCTAGGCATCAGTTTAGCCAGTCATCGACGCTCTGTGCATTTCGATCAGGCCATCATCGCATTAGTCTATCATCGAGACAGAAAAAACCGCGGCTCATCTATCGCCCCTCAGTAAGGAACTCGATGCGCCACGGTATATTTCGAGAAATCTAGAAATTTCCGGCGAATGATTTCGCTGTTACGAAGTCGCACCAGGCGTGACGTTAACGCGTCGAGAGCCCTCTTTTGCGACCTTCGGCAACTTCACCGTCAGGACGCCGTGCTCATAACTGGCGACAACCGCGTCTTTGTTGACTGCCTTTGGAAGTTGAACCGTTCGGCGAAACTCTCCGTACACCCGCTCCACGCGCCGGTTGGACGGAGCCTTGCCAGCGACATCTGACTTAGCCGCTGCTTGGGCGTCATGCCGAATCCCGTGGATCGCAACGTGGTCGTCTTCGACGTCCACGTGAATGTCTTCAGGCTTCATTCCTGGAAGATCAATCGCGAGTTCGTAGGAGTCATCACGGTCTTCAAAATCCAACCGAGGCGCAAAACTGTGTTTTGCTTGCGAGTCTTCTTCGCCCAAGATCGACTCGAAAAACGCATTGACGTCCGAAGAAAGTTCGTCCAGCAGTCGTCCAGTCGTATGTGGAATTACCATTCTCATGGGAGGTTTCTCCTTTGCCCTAAAGTCTTTGATTGGCGAAACGAACATTTCGCCGCAACCTCGAAACTGCCAAAACGACAGTTCCCGACGTTGTCGAAAGAATAAGAATGCAAAGGGAATGCCAAACTTCTCAGCGCTAATTCAAATCGGCTTCGCCGAGGCTTCCGCTGAGGTGGCGTTGCAGGTAGGTCGCACGTTCCACATTGCGGTCGGAGGACCCCAACAGACGGCCGTGAAGCTTCTGCAAATGCGCGGGCTGAGTGTGAATGAAGAGCTTGTTGATGATTCCAACTGGGACGTCATTGATCAGCCCCAAGTTGACACCCATGCGTACCTTCGACAGATAGTGCATCGTCTCTTCACTGCTGATTTTCTTCGCCGTGCTCAGGATGCCCAGCGCGCGACTAACGTCATCATGCAGGTCCTTGTGGCCTTGGTTGATCAAGAAGTCACGTGCTTTTCGCTCGTACTCGATGATACGCGGCACAACCTCTTCACCCACCAACGCAACCAGATCTTCCTCTTTGTGCCCAAGGGTAATTTGGTTGCTGACCTGATAGAAGTCACCGGTGTATTGAGACCCTTCGCCATACAAGCCGCGAACGGTGACGTTGATTTTTTGCATGCTGCGAAAGACTTTCTCGATCTGCCGAGTGATCACCAACGCGGGCAGATGCAACATCACGCTGACACGAAGTCCGGTGCCAACATTGGTTGGGCAAGCAGTCAGGTATCCGAACTGTGGATGGAAGGCGTACAGAATTGCCGCTTCCAACTGATCATCCAGGTGGTTGATCTTTTTCCAAGCAGCAGTCAAGTCCAAGCCACTGTGCATGACTTGAATGCGAAGATGATCTTCTTCATTGATCATCACACTGTATTGCTCCTCGGGATCAATCGCGACCGCACGAGAACCGTCAGCTTCTGCAATTTCACGACTGATCAACTGGCGTTCGACCAAGAACTGACGATCGATCTCCGAAAGTTGCTCGATGTCAATGTAGTTGATGTCTTTCCAATCTTCGATCGATTCCATTCGAGCACGTACCGTTCGCTCGATGCTGATTCGATCTTCGTCGCTGCATCGGCGAATGAAGGGAAAGTCAGCCAAATTTCTAGCCAAACGAATTCGGCTACTGATGACGATGTCTGACTCGGGTCCCGTACCGCGCAACCATTCGCCAGGTGTTTTCGCCAATGCTTCGAAGTCTGATTTTCGCTTCACTCTGCTGTCTCTCCATCTACGGCTTGTGAATCCGCGTCCTGCATGGTGCCGCCGGTCTGTTCGATATGTAGCAACTCGTCGCGAATCTCAGATGCTCGTTCATAGTCTTCGCGTTCGATCGCTTCTTCCATCTCGCGGCGAAGATGGATCATTTGCGCTTGTGTGTCAGCAGTCGCAGCTGCCCGGCGAGGCTGCTTTCCGGTGTGTTCGACCGAATCGTGGATGTTGACCAGTAACGGGACCAGATCATCGGCGAAGTGGGTGTAGTCGAATGGGCAGCCCAATCGGCCAGTGTTTCGAAACTCAAAGAAACTGATGCCACAGACAGGACACTCCTTCTGGTCCAGTTCGGCTAGTTCCTGTTTCGTTTGCCCAAGGTTCAATTGCTTGGCCAGTGCTCCAGCGATCGATGCAGTTGGCGTCGCCGCCTCTTTTTGCAGAAAACCTCGTGCATGCTCCTCGCACAAGTGCATCACTTCAGGACCATTTGGCTCGGTCAGCTCGGTGATGTGGAAGGTGGCTGGCTTTTCGCAGTATTGACATTTCATGGTTTGTTCCGGCGGTCGCGAGCGTCCTAAATCCGTTCCACGTAAGGAGTAAGTGAAACGTAGCGACCCTGCCTGGGATTCTATCGTTACCCCCATGCATGTCAACGTAAGGGGTGCCTACCCGCGACACGATGAAGGACATGAGGATCTCTCGAGGGTAGCTCGCTTGCCAAGCCAAGTCGCTAGGTTAAGTATACGGGAGTGCCACCGAAGCGTCCCCTACACGATCAAGCATTCAATGCCGAAACTACGGACATTGAACCGTCGATTCTTTCCCTCATTCTCCCGATCTCTCCATGCACACGCCAGAAGCCGATGACTTTGCGGCCCTCGCGGTGGAATACGACTTCGTCCCCGTGTACCGCCGACTTCTCAGCGACACATTGACTCCCGTCACCGCTTTTCGCTTGCTCGATGATGGCGGCCCGGCGTGCTTGTTCGAGAGCGTGATTGGTGGAGAAAAAGTCGGCCGTTACAGTTTTTTGGCTGCGAATCCAGTCCGTCGTTTCGCTGCCAAGCGTCAGCAAATTGAAGTCACCGAGACCTCCGATGGTTCCGTGACGCGAAGCGAGGCGACCGATCCGCTGGATGCCTTTCGATCACACTTTCACTATCGTGTCGCGCACCTCGAAGGGCTGCCACCTTTCGTTGGTGGTGCAATCGGATACGCGGGATACGACGTGGTTCGCTACGTCGAGCACTTGCCCAATGCTCCCGAAGACGACCGCGACCTGCCCGATCTGGATTTCGCGTTCTATCACACTCTGTGTGTGTTCGATCATGTCGCCAAGACGATCACGATCGTTTCCCTCGCCGACTGTCGCGATGTGGAGACAACCGATCAGGCGAGCGCAGCGTACACCGCCGCGACCGAACAAGTGGACCGGACGACTGCGAAACTCTCGGGTGGGCCAAGCCATAGCCCTGACGAATGGAATCCGGATCTATGGAAGACTCAAGCCGACGCTCATCCTTTAACAGTTAGCTCGAACTTCTCTCAGGAGTCATTCGAGAATGCGGTCTTGGAATGCGTCGAGTACATTCGCGCAGGCGATATCTTTCAAGTCGTGCCCAGCCAACGACTGACCGTCCACACCGACGTCGACCCGTTTGAGATCTATCGATCACTGCGCGTGGTCAATCCAAGCCCGTTCATGTTCTATGTCAGGACTCCTGAATGCATCTTGGTTGGCTGCTCTCCTGAAATCATGTGCCGGGTGGCTGATGGTGTTGTGACAGTCCGACCTCTGGCCGGTACAAGGCGCCGGGGGCAAACCGCCAAGGAAGACAAGGCACTGGAGCAAGAATTACTGGCCGACCCGAAAGAACGAGCCGAGCACGTGATGCTGGTCGATCTGGGACGCAACGATGTCGGCCGTGTGGCCCAATTTGGATCGATCGACCTGACCGAAATCATGGTGGTTGAACGCTACAGCCACGTGATGCACATCAGCAGCGAAGTTCAAGGCAAACTTCGCGAGGGCCTCGATGCATTCGATGCCCTGAAAGCTTGCTTGCCAGCCGGCACCGTTTCCGGAGCGCCGAAAGTGCGTGCCATGGAAGTCATCGATTCGATCGAACCCCACCGCCGCGGACCCTATGGCGGTGCTGTGGGCTATATCGACTTTCGAGGCAACATGGACACCTGCATCGCGCTGCGAACGATGGTCGTGAAAGACGACAAGGTTCACGTGCAAGCGGGCTGCGGCGTCGTTGCTGACAGCAATCCCACCGCCGAATATGAAGAAACGCTCAATAAAGCTCAGGCGATGATCGCCGCCGTCGAATTGACGGTACGGCGAGTCCAATAGGCTCCTGCGGGGAGCAACAGCGACATCGCTTGTCTCTCGCAGTGCACTGCAATTACAAAGCTAAACTTGGTTCGTGCGAGCCATGAACAGGCTCGTCAAAAGGGGAATCAAGGACGTCCATAGATATCCTGCTGTCCCAGCTACCGGTGCAGCGAGTGCAGTCTTGTTGGCAGGATCGATAATCGCTGCTCCGATGACATACAACACCGAACCCAACACGGCAGCCAGCAGGGCGGCTCCCAGGAATTTCACGGCGACGCCAGGGTTTGCAAATCCAATCAGCACCGCCACGGACGAGGCAATCCCGAACGTCGCCCACTGAAGAGTGTGAAGCATGATCGCCTTTGTGTCGCCAGCACCCACGTCGCTAATCGCTTGTTGCTCAAAATCCAACGCCAACGGAGTGGCAACCATCGCCAGCAGGTACATGACGCCAACACCGACGGCCGCGCCCACGACACCTAGGATCACTCGCCCCGATATCACGCCTGCAAACAAGCCAAACACAATCACCACAACCATGCCAACGCCAAACATGAACTGCTTCTGGTTCACGTAATCATTTTCGTTGAGCAGCTTTCCCATCGTTGCTGACTGTTCGTCATTCGGTTCAGGGATGGATGACAACGCATCGAACTCGGTCGGCAATGGAACTTGATAGTTCGACATTACGGAATCTGCTCCAAACGGCAGCAACCCGGCTAAGATCAATCCAGCGACCAACCAAATCCAAGGAGACTTCGAGGTGGTTTTCACACTCTCTGCGGCTTGTTCCGTGGGAGTTTCGGTCGGAGTTTCTTCGTGATCTGATTCGGACATGTTAGGTCTGCGTGTTTAGCAAAGTGAGATTGAAAAGGAATGGGCATACCGCCGCCCTTAGGCCATGGCTAGAGAGTTTAGCTTGATCCACACTCGTTTGCAGCCATCCGCTGCATGATTCCAGCTCAATCCTGTGACGCATCGACGTAATGACGATTCCACCCTCCATTCAGGGTGATCGTCTGGCCGGTCAAGAAACTGTTGACAGGATCCGCTGCAAAAACCACTGCATTGGCGATGTCCTCCGGCTTGCCCCAGCGATTCATCAGCGACTGACCTCTCGCGCGACCATTCCAGTACTCGCTGGTCGTATCACCCCAGGCGGTTTGGATCCAACCTGGCGCAATCGTGTTGACACGAATTTGCGGCGCGAGTGACTGGGCAAAGCTATTGGCGAAGGCCATCACTGCGGCTTTTACCGGCCCAAACATTTGACCAGCGTCACCCTCCATGCCTAGCGGCGCCTGATCCCAGCCCACAAAAGTAAAAGACGGAATCTCTTCTTGTTGGATGGCCAGCATTCGCTTGGCAACCAGTCGGGAGAGATCGATCGTCCCGACAACATCTACCGATAACAAATGCTCCAACTTGGATTGAAAGTCGAGCGAAGCGGCTTCGCCGGTCAAAACATCTGCACCCGCGTTGTTAACCCAAGTCTCAACGGTGCCCAATTGTTCGAACGCCGTCGCGACGAGTTGTTGCCGCGCTTCGCCGCAAGCAATGTCTGCACTGCAAAGAATCGGATCAGTACCGAATTGCTTGATCGCCTCTGCAGTCTCTTCCGCTCCGGCTTGATTCTTTCGATAGTGAACGAGAATTTTCGCAGCACCTGCTTCCGCCAGTGCAATCGCGACAGCGCGGCCAATTCCACTGGAGGCGCCGGTGACGACAGCGGAGGTACCTTCAAATTTCGCCATCCTACGTCGCTTTCTCATCTTCATTCAGGAAGCCAATGAACTCTCATCAGTACTGTTGCTCAACACCATTCAGTTGGATTGACGGGGATTCACGTTAGTGGGCACCGCAGGCTACTGGTAGGGCAGGCACGTCTGATCCGGGAATCAGGGTCAGATATCTGGAGAGCCCGAACCTTGCCAAGTGTGAACATTCGACCACCAGTCGATCAAAGCCAGCGCCCAACACGGCTTCTTTGGGGGCATTTCCTGCCGCTGGGGGCTCGCCCTTGCCGCTAGGAACCCACTCCGGCTACCCTGCATGGATCGAACAATTACCGTAGAAAGCCCAACTGGCAGGGGAATCGACTCAATTGATGTCGACAGCTCCCTATCATCGCCAGTTTGCCAGCAGCCACCCGCATCGCCATTCATCCGGGTGGTGGGACTCATTCGAGCCAATAGGATCACAAGATGTCAGAATCAAAAACCGTCGCCCAAGCGGAAGTCGAGAAGCAAATTGGTGAGCTACAGAAGCGGGACGCCGAGGTGGACGTCGACGTGTCCGAGACCGAGGAGTGGTTGGCATCGCTCGACTACGTGCTCAAGAGCAAAGGTCCAGACCGAGTCCGTTTTCTGATTGAACAACTTCGTGACCGAGCTGCCGAAGAAGGCATTCAGTCGGCCGAAGACACACGCACTCCTTACGTCAACACGATCCCGGTCAAAGACCAACCAGCATTTCCGGGCAACCGTGAAATCGAACGACGCATCAAATCGATCGTTCGTTGGAATGCGATGGCGATGGTTGTTCGAGCGAACAAGCGCCCCGGTGGTGTCGGCGGGCACATCAGTACTTTCGCATCCAGCGCCACGCTCTATGAAGTCGCGTTCAATCATTTCTTTCAAGGTCGCGGCGATGATGGTTACTCCGGCGACTCGGTCTACTTTCAGGGTCATGCTTCGCCGGGAATGTATAGCCGTGCCTTCTTGGAAGGTCGATTGACCGAAGAGAACCTCGAGAACTTCCGTCGGGAACTGGAACCAGGTGGCGGGCTTTCCAGCTACCCACACCCTTGGTTGATGCCCGACTTCTGGGAATACCCTACGGTATCGATGGGCCTTGGCCCGATCATGTCGATCTATCAAGCGCGGTTCAACGAATATCTGCTTGACCGAGGGATCAAGGACACGTCGCAACAGAAAGTTTGGGCGTTCTTGGGGGATGGCGAATGCGATGAGCCTGAAACTCTCGGTGCGATTGGACTGGCGGCTCGCGAGAAACTGAACAACCTGATTTTTGTCGTCAACTGCAACCTTCAGCGACTCGATGGTCCTGTCCGCGGAAACGGAAAGATCATTCAGGAGTTGGAGGGAATCTTCCGGGGTGCTGGCTGGAACGTAATCAAAGTCATCTGGGGTGATGAGTGGGATTCATTGCTTGCCAAGGATACAACCGGGCTGCTTGCCAAACGCATGAACGAGGTTGTTGATGGCCAGTATCAAAAGTATGTCGGAATGTCTGGCAGTTACATCCGCGAACACTTCTTCGGGAAGTACCCAGAACTGCTCAAGCTGGTCGAAAACTATAGCGACGAAAAGCTAGAAAAAATGAATCGTGGCGGACACGATCCCGAAAAGGTATACGCCGCCTTCAAGCAAGC